>NZ_PTRX01000025.1:0-69464 GCF_002966045.1 Escherichia sp. MOD1-EC5189
GTGGTGGGTGATGACGGGATCGAACCGCCGACCCCCTCCTTGTAAGGGAGGTGCTCTCCCAGCTGAGCTAATCACCCACTTCTCAATTTCTTGCTACACGGCGGAGACTACATAAAGTAGTTGGTGGGTGATGACGGGATCGAACCGCCGACCCCCTCCTTGTAAGGGAGGTGCTCTCCCAGCTGAGCTAATCACCCCCGCTGTGTGGAGTCGCATTATAGGGAGAGTTCAAAATGAGTCAACGCATTTTCTAAAGAAATTGTTCGTTCGTCGTAAATTTAAGCAAGATGATCGCAAAACAGACCGTGTTGCGCAATTTCTCAACGAAAACAATAATGCATCATGTAGCAACCCGAACTACATTGAGGAATCAGGCGGGAGTGATAGAATATCGCCCACTCAATTTTTCCAGGATTTGCCGGTTGTCGGCATCTTTCTAAACGTAAGGCCATTTCATGAAAATCAAAACTCGCTTCGCGCCAAGCCCAACAGGCTATCTGCACGTTGGCGGCGCGCGTACTGCTCTTTACTCCTGGCTTTTTGCACGTAACCACGGCGGTGAGTTCGTGCTGCGTATTGAAGACACCGATCTTGAGCGTTCCACGCCGGAAGCTATCGAAGCCATTATGGATGGTATGAACTGGCTGAGCCTGGAGTGGGATGAAGGTCCGTACTTCCAGACCAAACGTTTTGATCGCTACAACGCGGTGATCGATCAGATGCTGGAAGAGGGCACAGCTTATAAATGCTATTGCTCTAAAGAGCGCCTGGAAGCGCTGCGCGAAGAGCAAATGGCGAAAGGTGAGAAGCCGCGTTATGACGGTCGCTGCCGCCACAGTCATGAGCATCACGCTGATGATGAGCCGTGTGTCGTACGTTTTGCTAACCCGCAGGAAGGTTCTGTTGTTTTTGACGATCAGATCCGTGGTCCGATCGAGTTCAGCAACCAGGAGCTGGATGATCTGATTATCCGCCGTACCGATGGTTCCCCAACCTATAACTTCTGTGTGGTTGTCGATGACTGGGATATGGAAATCACCCACGTTATCCGTGGCGAAGACCATATCAACAACACACCGCGCCAGATTAACATTCTGAAAGCGCTGAAAGCACCGGTACCGGTTTACGCGCACGTTTCTATGATCAACGGCGATGACGGTAAAAAACTGTCCAAACGACACGGGGCGGTCAGCGTCATGCAGTATCGTGACGACGGTTATCTGCCAGAAGCATTGCTGAACTATCTGGTGCGTCTGGGCTGGTCCCACGGCGATCAGGAAATCTTCACTCGTGAAGAGATGATCAAATACTTCACTCTGAATGCCGTCAGCAAATCTGCCAGTGCGTTCAACACCGACAAGCTGCTGTGGCTGAACCATCACTACATTAACGCGTTGCCGCCGGAGTATGTTGCTACTCATTTACAGTGGCACATTGAGCAGGAAAATATCGATACCCGTAACGGCCCGCAGCTGGCTGATCTGGTGAAACTGCTGGGCGAACGCTGCAAGACGCTGAAAGAGATGGCACAGAGCTGCCGTTATTTCTACGAAGATTTTGCTGAGTTCGATGCTGACGCCGCGAAAAAACATCTGCGTCCGGTTGCGCGTCAGCCGCTGGAAGTGGTTCGTGACAAACTGACTGCGATTACTGACTGGACCGCCGAAAACGTTCATCACGCTATTCAGGCGACGGCGGATGAGCTGGAAGTGGGTATGGGTAAAGTTGGTATGCCGCTGCGTGTCGCCGTAACCGGTGCGGGGCAGTCTCCGGCGCTGGATGTTACCGTTCACGCAATCGGTAAGACCCGCAGTATCGAGCGTATCAACAAAGCGCTGGCATTTATTGCTGAACGCGAAAACCAGCAGTAATTAGCGCAGAAAAGATAAACGGCAGGAGAGATCCCCCTGCCGTTTTTTATTTATTCTGATTCATCTATGTCGAGACGAGCAAGGAAATGACGAATTCCTTCACGTGACAAAAATTGCGCAACTTTTTCCTGCTCACTGTGAGTCATGTTGTCTATTGCGCTGATGATTTGCCGATAAGCGGGAGTTCGAATCCCCGGTGCATATTCGGCAAGCGGTTCTTCGGCTTCCAGAAGCATCGGCGTGTTATGGAAGGCTGGCGTGTTCTGAATAAACTCGCAAACTTGCGTATCGACCAGAATAAGTCTGGCACGACCGCCTTTCACCCCGGGAAATTTTTCCGTTTTCCAGCCTTTTTCTCTGATCCAACGGTTAACAGTTTGTTTAGCCACACCGAGGCATTCCGCCAGTTCTTCGGTGGTCATTTTATTGCGTAATCTTTTCATATTATTTGCTATCGCGAATCCCTAAGCGTTGTAATAACCCGATAATCCCTTCCCGCAGAAGCAAGGATGTAAACTGTTTTTGTTCAACTGGCGTCATCTCTTTCGCCAGTGTCACCAGTAACACTTCAAGCGGCGTATCACCAGACAGGGCAGGTGCTTCTCCCTGACCTTCCGGACGTTCAGCATTGCGAATATATTCACGAACCTGTTCATTGACGTGAACCAGTCTGGCTTTGCCACCCTGGACGCCTGGTTTTGGTGACGTCGTCCAGCCTTCCTTGCGTACCCATTTATTAATGGTCTGACGGCTATAACCGGTCAGTCTGGCAAGTTCATCTGGCGTCATCCTCTCCTTGAACATAACAATTCCCTGAATGTATGTAGGTCTATTAGCGGTTCATTTTATAACACCACTTTACAGGAAACCGTGACATGAATAACTACTGAATGCGAGCGGTTTTCCAAAATTGTTCATTTGCCTGATTTTTCAGCGATTGAAACTACACGCTGCAATTTGCCGTTGACACATTCGGGCGGAATTCATATGATGCCGCCCGTCAACTCGACAAGCTTTACGTGATGGGGCTATAGCTCAGCTGGGAGAGCGCTTGCATGGCATGCAAGAGGTCAGCGGTTCGATCCCGCTTAGCTCCACCAAATTTTGCACCCAGCAAATTTGGTACGTAAACGACTCGTGGGGCTATAGCTCAGCTGGGAGAGCGCTTGCATGGCATGCAAGAGGTCAGCGGTTCGATCCCGCTTAGCTCCACCAAATTTCAAACCCTCGCTGCAAAGCGGGGGTTTTTTGTCTCTGCCTTTTGCCGCTTTTGTAATACAGTCTACATCCTGGCAGTGCCGTGTGGTGAATGCATCACTGACTGAAAAACAGCAACAGGCTGGCCCCTGTTTGCTTCGCGATGCGAATAAACTTATTATTTGTGTGCCTGAAAACCCCGATCAGTGAGAGTAGTGTACTCATGTTTGTGGAGCATAACCTGATAAAAAATATCAAGATATTCACACTAGCGTTTACGCTCACCGTGGTACTTATTCAGCTATCCCGTTTAATTTCGCCACTTGCTGTTATCCATTCCAGTTATATCTTTCTGGCGTGGATGCCACTGTGCGTAATGCTGTCAATCTTGTTTATCTTTGGCTGGCGTGGTGTCGTTCCCATTTTATGCGGGATGTTTTGCACCAATCTGTGGAACCTTCATCTCTCTTTTTTACAGACCTCCGTCATGATCGGCAGCCAGGCGTTTGCAGTCCTGTGTGCCTGTGCAATATTACGCTGGCAATTGGGAACGCGTTGGCGTTATGGTTTGACCAGCCGATACGTCTGGCAACGTCTCTTCTGGCTTGGTTTGGTGGCACCGATTGGCATCAAATGCAGCATGTATTTTGTGGGGAATTTCTTTGATTTTCCGCTAAAGATATCTACCTTTTTCGGCGATGCGGATGCCATTTTCACGGTCGTTGATTTGCTAAGCCTTTTCACCGCAGTGCTGATTTACAACATGCTGTTTTACTATCTCACCCGCATGATTGTAAGTCCCCACTTTGCGCAGATACTGTGGCGCAGGGATATCGCTCCGTCGTTGAGCAAAGAGAAACGCGTATTTACCTTAAGCTGGCTGGCAGCTCTTAGCGTGCTGCTACTTCTGATGTGTACACCGTATGAAAATGACTTCATTGCCGGTTACCTGGTACCTGTTTTCTTTATCATCTTTACCCTCGGGGTCGGTAAGCTTCGCTATCCGTTTTTAAATCTCACCTGGGCTGTTTCAACGCTTTGCCTTCTGAATTACAACCAGAACTTTTTGCAAGGGGTACTAACCGAATATTCGCTGGCATTTATTCTCGCGGTGCTGATTTCCTTTAGTGTTTGCCTGCTCTATATGGTGCGCATTTATCATCGTAGTGAATGGCTTAACCGACGCTGGCATTTGCAGGCGCTGACCGATCCGTTAACGCTCTTACCCAACTTTCGCGCGTTGGAACAAGCACCAGAGCAAGAGGCTGGCAAGAGTTTTTGCTGCCTGCGTATTGATAACCTTGAGTTTATGAGTCGTCATTACGGGTTAATGATGCGCGTTCACTGTATCCGCTCAATTTACCGTACGTTAATGCCGCTGATGCAGGAAAACGAAAAGTTGTATCAATTGCCGGGGAGTGAACTGCTATTAGTACTGAGCGGGCCGGAAACGGAAGGGCGACTCCAGCATATGGTTAACATCCTGAATAGTCGGCAAATTCACTGGAACAATACCGGGCTGGATATGGGCTATGGTGCCGCCTGGGGGCATTTCGATGGAAATCAGGAAACCCTGCAACCCTTGTTGGGGCAGTTAAGCTGGCTGGCGGAGCAATCCTGCGCACATCATCATGTGCTGGCGCTGGATAGCAGAGAGGAGATGGTTTCCGGGCAAACCACTAAACAGGTGCTATTGCTGAATACCATTCGCACGGCGTTAGATCAGGGTGATTTGCTGCTCTACGCCCAGCCAATTCGCAACAAAGAGGGTGAAGGTTATGATGAGATCCTCGCGCGACTGAAGTATGACGGCGGCATTATGACCCCGGATAAGTTTCTGCCCCTTATTGCTCAGTTTAACCTTAGCGCGCGTTTTGATTTGCAAGTGCTGGAATCCTTGTTGAAGTGGCTGGCAACACACCCTTGCGACAAAAAAGGTCCGCGCTTTTCAGTCAATTTAATGCCGCTCACGCTGCTGCAAAAAAATATCGCCGGGCGGATTATTCGTCTGTTTAAGCGTTATCACATCTCCCCGCAGGCGGTCATTCTTGAGATCACCGAGGAACAGGCGTTTTCTAACGCAGAAAGCAGTATGTACAACATCGAGCAGCTGCATAAGTTTGGTTTCCGGATTGCGATTGATGATTTTGGCACCGGCTATGCCAACTACGAACGGCTAAAGCGTTTGCAGGCTGATATCATCAAAATTGATGGCGTCTTTGTGAAAGATATCGTCACGAACACGCTGGATGCGATGATTGTGAGATCAATTACCGATCTGGCGAAAGCGAAGTCATTGAGTGTGGTCGCGGAGTTTGTCGAGACGCCACAGCAGCAGGCGCTATTGCATAAGCTCGGGGTGCAATATCTGCAAGGGTATTTGATTGGTCGCCCTCAGCCATTAACTGATTAACAGGCGTAAAAAAAGCCGGGGAATTATCCCCGGCTTTTGTGGCTGATGACAAACAGAAAAATGCCTGATGCGCTACGCTTATCAGGCCTACATGGAATTGAAGCCGGGGAATTATCCCCGGCTTTTTAATTAATGAATTGGACTTACAGCACCAGTGCTGCGATTGACGCAGACAGCACACTCACCAGAGTAGAGCCGTAAACCAGTTTCAGACCGAAGCGAGAAACCACGTTACCTTGCTCTTCATTCAGGCCTTTAACCGCACCGGCGATAATCCCGATAGAAGAGAAGTTAGCGAAGGAAACCAGGAACACAGAGATGATGCCTTCAGCACGCGGAGAGAGCGTGGAAGCAATTTTCTGCAGATCCATCATTGCAACGAACTCGTTGGAAACCAGTTTGGTCGCCATAATACTGCCCACCTGCAGTGCTTCACTGGAAGGAACACCCATCACCCACGCAACCGGATAGAAGATGTAGCCCAGGATGCCCTGGAAGGAGATGCTGTAGCCAAACCAGCCAGTCACAGTGGCAAACAGTGCGTTCAGCGCAGCGATCAGGGCGATAAAGCCGATCAGCATCGCGGCAACGATAATAGCAACTTTGAAACCTGCCAGAATGTATTCACCCAGCATTTCGAAGAAGCTCTGACCTTCGTGCAGGTTGGACATCTGAATGTTTTCTTCACTGGCATCAACACGGTAAGGGTTGATCAGTGACAGCACGATAAAGGTGCTGAACATGTTCAGTACCAGCGCCGCAACGACGTATTTCGGCTCCAGCATCGTCATGTATGCACCAACGATGGACATCGACACGGTGGACATCGCCGTAGCTGCCATGGTGTACATACGATTGCGGGAGATTTTGCCGAGGATATCTTTATAGGCAATAAAGTTTTCAGACTGACCCAGAATCAGAGAGCTGACGGCGTTGAAGGATTCCAGTTTGCCCATACCGTTGACTTTGGAGAGCAGGAAACCAATTGCGCGGATAATCACCGGCAACACGCGAATGTGCTGGAGAATACCAATCAGCGCAGAGATAAAGACGATTGGGCACAGCACTTTCAGGAAGAAGAATGCCAGGCCTTGATCATTCATGCTACCAAAGACGAAGTTAGTCCCTTCGTTGGCAAATCCGAGCAGTTTCTCAAACATTTCGGAGAAGCCTTTCACGAAGCCCAAACCAACGTCGGAGTTCAGGAAGAACCACGCCAGTAACACTTCGATAACAAGCAGTTGAATAACATAACGGATACGAATTTTTTTGCGGTCGCTGCTTACCAGCAGTGCGAGAATCGCAACAACGGCAAGTGCCAGTACAAAATGAAGGACGCGGTCCATATTTGCTCCAAATATGAGGCAGGTTAAATTTCCGTGCACATTCTATGTAACATGGTTAAGGAAAACGAGATCTGACACACACTATAATGACGTCCTGTGACAAGCTTCAAAAATAGTGAGCTGTCATACATTTCTGCTATGTTGTGTATGGAAGCTGAAAGTTATGTAAATGTGCTAACATTAAACATAATCACAACATTCAAGTCATCAATCTTTTCGTCGTCATAATTCTGGTCTATCAAAGAAATCATCACAATCCACTTAAATGAATTTGATAATCATTCTCGTTTGGCATAGCATGAAACATAGCAAAGGCTATGTTTTAGAGGCACAAGATGACTAACTATCGCGTTGAGAGTAGCAGCGGACGGGCGGCGCGCAAGATGAGGCTCGCATTAATGGGACCTGCGTTCATTGCGGCGATTGGTTATATCGATCCTGGTAACTTTGCGACCAATATTCAGGCCGGGGCCAGCTTCGGCTATCAGCTACTGTGGGTTGTCGTTTGGGCCAACCTGATGGCGATGCTGATTCAGATACTGTCTGCCAAACTGGGGATTGCCACCGGTAAAAACCTGGCGGAGCAGATTCGCGATCACTATCCGCGTCCCGTAGTGTGGTTCTATTGGGTTCAGGCAGAAATCATTGCGATGGCAACCGACCTGGCGGAATTTATTGGTGCGGCGATCGGTTTTAAACTCATTCTGGGTGTTTCGCTGTTGCAGGGCGCGGTACTGACGGGAATCGCGACTTTCCTGATTTTAATGCTGCAACGTCGAGGGCAAAAACCGCTGGAGAAAGTGATTGGCGGGTTACTGCTGTTTGTTGCTGCGGCTTACATTGTCGAGTTGATTTTCTCCCAGCCTAACCTGGCGCAACTGGGTAAAGGAATGGTAATCCCGAGTTTACCCACCTCGGAGGCAGTCTTCCTGGCGGCAGGTGTGTTGGGGGCGACGATTATGCCGCACGTGATTTATTTACACTCTTCGCTGACTCAGCATTTACATGGTGGTTCGCGTCAACAACGTTATTCTGCCACCAAATGGGATGTGGCTATCGCTATGACTATTGCCGGTTTTGTCAATCTGGCGATGATGGCTACGGCTGCGGCGGCGTTCCACTTTTCCGGTCATACTGGCGTTGCCGATCTTGATGAGGCTTATCTGACGCTGCAACCGTTGTTAAGCCATGCTGCGGCAACGGTCTTTGGTTTAAGCCTGGTTGCTGCGGGACTGTCCTCAACGGTTGTGGGGACACTGGCGGGGCAGGTAGTGATGCAGGGCTTCATTCGTTTTCATATCCCGCTGTGGGTGCGTCGCACCGTTACCATGTTGCCGTCATTTATTGTCATTCTGATGGGATTAGATCCGACACGGATTCTGGTTATGAGTCAGGTGCTGTTAAGTTTTGGTATCGCTCTGGCGCTGGTTCCACTACTAATTTTTACCAGTGACAGTAGGTTGATGGGCGATCTGGTGAACAGCAAACGCGTAAAACAGATAGGCTGGGTGATTGTGGTGCTGGTAGTGGCGCTGAATATCTGGTTGTTAGTGGGAACGGCTCTGGGGCTATAGTTCAACTGGCGTCGTACCAGGCATCACTGGCGGATGCGGCGTAAAACGCCTTATCCGCCCTACGCGTTAAAGAGACGGTTTGTAGGCCTGATAAGACGCACTAGCGTCGCATCAGGCATTGTGCTCCAGTGGCGAATGTGTTTAATGGCGATGCCCATGTCCGCGGCCCTTTCCGCGATGATCATCGCGATCGCGCCAGCCTTCACGATAGCCACGCTCATAGGCTTTACGCTTATCCCAGCCACGGTGGTAGCCATTATCATGACGCCACCAGCGGTTTTTACGCCATTCATAATTGCGATGCCAGTAGTCACGGTCGCGCCAGTGACCACCGTCCCAGTAATTACCGTAATGATCGCGATCGCCAATTTGTAATTTGATTGATGGCAGTAGGGTGATTTCACCTGCGTTTGCCGCAAGTGGGGTAAATGCCATCAGGGCGGCCGCCAGAAACAGTGACCTGAACATTGTTATTCTCCTTCACGATCGAAGCCGTCAGCGGCCTGTTAACGCAATATTACGGGGAGGTAAAGCCCCGTATCATCGCCATAACTCTTAAATCATAAAGGAGAGCATTTTTTGCTAAATGTTATCGTGGGGTGGCTGTTGCTTCGGACGATTGACCATCATCATCGGCTTACCGGCTAATAACAGCCATGCAGGAAGCATGACGATACAGAGCAGCGGTAGCAATGTGGTGTTAGGGACAACAACCGCAGCCATAAATAGACTTAACCAGCCATCGCGTGTTACCACCAGCACGATGCCGAGAATAGCGCAGGAAACGGTTATTGCCGCCGGGACAGCGGGAACGTGCTCATGCAGCATCAATCCTAATGCCACGCCGACAAACACTGCCGGAAATATTCGCCCACCGCGAAAGCCGCTGGCGGCAGCAACCACGAGAGCGGCAAGTTTAATCACTGCCAGCAAAAAGTAATCGCTGGTGCTGAAAGCCTGATTTGCCACCATCTGCTGCATCTCATCCAGCCCTTTAAATAGCGAAACCGGTCCAACAATAACCCCCAGAATACCGAGAATAAATCCGCCAACTCCCAGCATTAGCACCGGATTTTTAATCTGATGCATCATCGCGTGCAACCGTGGCAGACACCATACGGCAACCATCCCTGCTGCGATGGCAATAGCCGCCACAATTGCACCGCTGAGAATATCGGTCATCTCCATCTGCCCATAATGCGCAATGGGCAGTGAAAAATGAGGATGGAAAAATAATCCGGTAGTAAGTGCACCAGCTGCTGCGGCCATTAACGGCGCAAAGAGACGGTCCCATAGCGGAACCTCATTACTGCCATTTAAGGTTTGCGAAAATATCAACGCCGCCGCAACAGGTGTGCCAAACAGCGCGCCGATGGTTCCGGCAGAGGCTAAAATAGTCCACTCCATTCGGTTGACGCGCGGTAACAGACGAGCGCCAATGGCGACGGCAAGGGCGATATTGACGGTCATGATCGGATGTTCCGGCCCCAGGCTGACGCCGCCAGCAAGACCGAGAATTAATGCTACGATAAGTCCTGGTAGCGCAGAGGGCGGAACGGGTGCGCCGATCAGCGGTTCACAGGCGGGGTCTGGTCCAGCATGCCCCTGGCTGAAACGGATAACCAACCCCACCGCAATACCTGTTAGCGTTAATATGGCGATGATCCAGAAAGGTGAATCCTGGGCTATTCCCAGAGTTCCCGGCAGTCGTTGCCAGAGCAGAGTCTGTAATACCGAGGCGATTTTCATCACCACAATCAGAATAAGACTGGACGCAATCCCAATTGCCACGGCGGGGAGTGATAATAACAACATGGTTCTGGCTCGCGGATGGAGCATGGTCTATTCCTTATGCGGGGTCAGATACTTAGTTTGCCCAGCTTGCAAAAAGGCATCGCTGCAATTGGTGCTGAAACGATAAAGTAATTGTGTGACCCAGATCGATATTTACAGGGAGCCTGCCTTTCCGGCGTTGTTGTTATGCCCCCAGGTATTTACAGTGTGAGAAAGAATTATTTTGACTTTAGCGGAGCAGTTGAAGAATGACAAAGTATGCATTAGTCGGTGATGTGGGCGGCACCAACGCACGTCTTGCTCTGTGTGATATTGCCAGTGGTGAAATCTCGCAGGCTAAGACCTATTCAGGGCTTGATTACCCCAGCCTCGAAGCGGTCATTCGCGTTTATCTTGAAGAACATAAGGTCGAGGTGAAAGACGGCTGTATTGCCATCGCTTGCCCAATTACCGGTGACTGGGTGGCAATGACCAACCATACCTGGGCGTTCTCAATTGCCGAAATGAAAAAGAATCTCGGTTTTAGCCATCTGGAAATTATTAACGATTTTACCGCTGTATCGATGGCGATCCCGATGCTGAAAAAAGAGCATCTGATTCAGTTTGGTGGCGCAGAACCGGTCGAAGGTAAGCCTATTGCGGTTTACGGTGCCGGAACGGGGCTTGGGGTTGCGCATTTGGTCCATGTCGATAAGCGTTGGGTAAGCTTGCCAGGCGAAGGCGGTCACGTTGATTTTGCGCCGAATAGTGAAGAAGAGGCCATTATCCTCGAAATACTGCGTGCAGAAATTGGTCATGTTTCGGCAGAGCGCGTGCTTTCTGGTCCTGGGCTGGTGAATTTGTATCGCGCGATTGTGAAAGCCGACAACCGCCTGCCAGAAAATCTCAAGCCAAAAGATATTACCGAACGTGCGCTGGCTGACAGCTGCACCGATTGCCGCCGCGCGTTGTCGCTGTTTTGCGTCATTATGGGCCGTTTTGGCGGCAATCTGGCGCTCAATCTCGGGACATTTGGCGGCGTGTTTATTGCCGGTGGTATCGTGCCGCGCTTCCTTGAGTTCTTCAAAGCCTCTGGTTTCCGTGCCGCATTTGAAGATAAAGGGCGCTTTAAAGAATATGTCCATGATATTCCGGTGTATCTCATCGTCCATGACAATCCGGGCCTTCTTGGTTCCGGTGCACATTTACGCCAGACCTTAGGTCACATTCTGTAAATCCTTCCTGTTATATCGGGAGGTAACTCTCCCGATAATCTTTTAAATCATACAGTTAATTCAATTTTTCTTTGTGTCCCCTCACAAGGCCGACCTGCGTCACACTTCCGTACAGCGGGATTAATTCTCCAGTAAATGCATTATTTGTCTGGTAACGGCGATTTGTTTTGCACGTTCATAATTTCACTCGTCAACTATCACTGAACGAGGAATTAACGATGAGTAAGAAACTGATTGCCTTATGTGCCTGCCCAATGGGCCTGGCTCACACCTTTATGGCCGCTCAGGCGCTGGAAGAAGCGGCGGTAGACGCCGGTTATGAAGTGAAAATTGAAACCCAGGGTGCGGACGGCATCCAGAATCGTCTGACCGCGCAGGATATCGCCGAAGCGACCATCATCATCCACTCCGTGGCGGTTACCCCGGAAGATAACGAACGTTTCGAATCACGCGACGTTTATGAAATCACTTTGCAGGACGCAATTAAAAACGCTGCGGGCATCATCAAAGAAATCGAAGAGATGATTGCCTCTGAACAACAGTAATATTCGACAGGGATAATTGTTATGGCCATTAAAAAACGCAGTGCAACCGTTGTGCCTGGCGCATCCGGTGCGGCAGCGGCAATTAAGAATCCGCAGGCCTCTAAAACCAGCTTCTGGGGTGAGCTCCCGCAGCATGTGATGTCAGGGATTTCACGCATGGTGCCGACCTTAATTATGGGCGGTGTGATCCTCGCTTTCAGCCAGTTGATTGCTTATAGCTGGCTTAAAATTCCTGCTGATATCGGCATTATGGATGCACTCAATAGCGGGAAGTTTTCCGGTTTCGACCTCTCTCTACTGAAATTTGCCTGGCTGTCGCAGTCCTTCGGCGGCGTGTTGTTTGGCTTTGCCATACCGATGTTTGCCGCTTTTGTGGCGAACTCTATCGGTGGCAAACTGGCATTCCCGGCTGGTTTTATCGGCGGCTTGATGTCTACCCAGCCGACGCAACTGCTGAACTTCGATCCCAGCACGATGCAATGGGCGACCTCTTCGCCGGTGCCGTCCACCTTCATTGGTGCCCTGATTATTTCCATCGTTGCCGGTTACCTTGTGAAGTGGATGAACCAGAAAATCCAGTTACCGGATTTCCTGTTAGCGTTCAAAACCACATTTTTGCTACCGATTCTTTCCGCCATTTTTGTCATGCTGGCGATGTACTACGTCATCACCCCATTTGGTGGCTGGATCAACGGCGGTATTCGTGCCGTGCTGACTGCCGCAGGTGAGAAGGGCGCGCTAATGTATGCGATGGGTATCGCAGCTGCGACAGCAATCGACCTTGGTGGCCCGATCAACAAAGCCGCAGGTTTCGTTGCCTTCAGCTTTACCACTGACCACGTATTACCGGTCACCGCACGTTCTATCGCTATCGTTATTCCACCGATCGGCCTGGGTCTGGCGACCATTATCGACCGTCGTTTAACCGGCAAACGCCTGTTCAACGCTCAGCTTTATCCGCAGGGTAAAACCGCCATGTTCCTTGCCTTTATGGGGATCAGTGAGGGTGCGATTCCGTTTGCGCTGGAAAGCCCCATCACCGCTATTCCGTCCTATATGGTTGGCGCGATTGTCGGCTCAACCGCCGCTGTCTGGCTGGGTGCAGTTCAATGGTTCCCGGAATCTGCTATCTGGGCATGGCCGCTGGTCACTAACCTCGGTGTCTATATGGCGGGGATCGCGCTGGGAGCAATCATTACTGCGCTGATGGTGGTATTCCTGCGTCTGATGATGTTCCGTAAAGGCAAATTGTTAATCGATAGCCTGTAAGAAGGACAATCCAGATGACATTACTCGCTTCGCTGCGCGACTGGCTTAAGGCGCAACAACTGGATGCAGTGCTTCTCTCCTCACGGCAGAACAAACAGCCGCATCTGGGGATCTCCACCGGATCAGGTTATGTGCTGATTAGTCGTGAAAGTGCGCACATTCTGGTGGATTCGCGCTATTACGCGGATGTAGAAGCCCGCACGCAAGGCTACCAGCTGCATTTGCTTGACGCGACGAACACGCTTACCACTATCGTCAGGCAAATCATTGCCGATGAGCAGTTGCAAACGCTCGGTTTTGAAGGCCAGCAGGTAAGTTGGGAAACCGCGCACCGCTGGCAGTCTGAACTCAATGCGAAACTGGTAAGCGCCACGCCGGATGTGCTGCGGCAAATCAAAACGCCAGAGGAGGTGGAGAAAATCCGCCTCGCCTGTGGGATTGCCGATCGCGGTGCAGAGCATATTCGCCGCTTTATTCAGGCGGGGATGAGCGAATGCGAGATAGCCGCTGAACTGGAGTGGTTTATGCGCCAGCAGGGCGCAGAAAAAGCCTCTTTCGACACCATTGTCGCCAGCGGCTGGCGTGGGGCGCTGCCGCACGGCAAAGCCAGCGACAAGATTGTTGCAGCGGGCGAGTTTGTCACTCTCGATTTCGGTGCGCTGTATCAGGGCTACTGCTCTGATATGACGCGCACCTTGCTGGTGAATGGCGAAGGGGTGAGCGCCGAATCTCACCCACTGTTTGATGTGTATAACATTGTCCTGCAGGCACAGCTCGCGGCAATCTCCGCGATTCGCCCCGGCGTGCGCTGCCAGCAGGTTGACGACGCCGCGCGCCGGATCATTACAGAAGCCGGTTATGGTGACTATTTTGGTCACAACACTGGTCATGCCATCGGCATTGAAGTCCATGAAGAGCCGCGTTTTTCACCGCAGGACACCACGACGCTACAGCCAGGGATGTTACTGACCGTGGAGCCGGGGATTTATTTGCCGGGGCGAGGTGGCGTGCGCATCGAAGATGTCGTGCTGGTTACCCCGCAAGGCGCGGAAGTGCTCTACGCCATGCCAAAAACAGTGTTGCTCACGGGAGAGGCATAATGGATTTATCGCTATTAAAAGCGTTGAGCGAGGCAGATGCGATCGCCTCCTCGGAACAGGAAGTGCGGCAGATCCTGCTGGATGAAGCGGATCGACTGCAAAAAGAAGTGCGATTTGATGGCCTGGGATCGGTGCTGATCCGCCTCAATGAATCGACAGGTCCGAAGGTGATGATCTGTGCGCATATGGACGAAGTGGGATTTATGGTGCGTAGCATCTCCCGCGAAGGGGCGATTGATGTCCTGCCGGTTGGCAATGTGCGCATGGCTGCCCGCCAGCTTCAGCCAGTGCGGATCACCACTCGTGAAGAGTGCAAAATTCCCGGTCTGCTCGATGGCGAACGGCAGGGGAATGACGTCAGCGCCATGCGCGTGGACATTGGTGCGCGCTCGTATGACGAAGTGATGCAGGCAGGTATTCGTCCGGGCGATCGTGTCACGTTTGATACCACTTTTCAGGTTCTCCCTCACCAGCGAGTGATGGGTAAAGCCTTTGATGACCGCCTCGGTTGCTACCTGCTGGTGACGTTACTACGTGAGCTGCACAACGCCGAGCTGCCTGCGGAAGTGTGGCTGGTGGCAAGTTCCAGCGAAGAGGTTGGCTTACGCGGCGGGCAAACAGCCACCCGCGCGGTGTCGCCGGATGTCGCCATTGTGCTTGATACCGCCTGCTGGGCGAAAAACTTTGATTATGGCGCGGCTAACCATCGCCAGATTGGTAACGGCCCGATGCTGGTGTTAAGCGACAAGTCGCTGATTGCGCCGCCAAAACTTACCGCGTGGATCGAAACCGTGGCGGCAGAAATTGGCGTGCCGTTGCAGGCGGATATGTTCAGCAACGGCGGAACGGACGGCGGGGCGGTGCATTTAACCGGCACTGGCGTACCCACAGTGGTGATGGGGCCAGCAACCCGCCACGGACATTGCGCCGCATCGATTGCCGACTGCCGCGACATTTTGCAGATGCAGCAACTTTTATCTGCCCTTATTCAACGTCTTACCCGTGAGACGGTTGTTCAACTGACGGATTTCAGATGATCTCCTGATTAACCCGGAGCGGTTATGTTAACGATTCAATTTCTCTGTCCTTTGCCAAACGGTCTTCATGCTCGTCCGGCGTGGGAACTTAAAGAGCAGTGCAGCCAGTGGCAAAGTGAAGTCACCTTTATTAATCATCGCCAGAACGCCAGGGCTGATGCCAAAAGCTCGCTGGCGCTGATTGGCACCGGCACCTTATTTAATGACAGTTGCAGCTTGAACATTAGCGGCAGCGATGAAGAGCAGGCACGGCGCGTGCTGGAAGAGTACATCCAGGTGCGCTTTATCGACAGCGATAGCGTCCAGCCGACGCAGGCAGAACTGACGGCGCATCCACTGCCGCGTTCATTAAGCCGCCTGAACCCTGATTTACTGTACGGCAATGTGCTGGCAAGCGGCGTCGGCGTGGGTACGCTGACCCTGTTACAGAGCAACAGCCTCGACAGTTATCGGGCAATCCCGGCCAGTGCGCAAGACTCCACCTGGCTGGAACACAGCCTGGCAACGCTTGCCGAGCAACTGAACCAGCAGTTGCGCGAGCGTGACGGCGAAAGCAAAACTATCCTCAGCGCCCATTTATCGCTGATTCAGGATGATGAATTTGCAGGGAATATCCGTCGCCTGATGGCAGAACAGCATCAGGGGCTGGGGGCAGCGATCATCAGCAATATGGAGCAGGTTTGCGACAAACTTTCTGCCTCTGCCAGCGATTATCTGCGCGAGCGGGTCAGCGACATTCGCGATATCAGCGAACAGTTGCTGCATATCACCTGGCCGGAACTAAAACCGCGCAATAATCTGGTGCTTGAAAAACCGACTATTCTGGTGGCTGAAGATTTAACCCCAAGCCAGTTTTTGAGCCTCGATTTAAAAAATCTTGCAGGCATGATTCTGGAGAAAACCGGGCGCACCTCGCATACCCTGATTCTGGCCCGTGCCTCGGCGATCCCGGTACTGAGCGGCCTGCCGCTGGATGCGATTGCCCGTTATGCCGGACAACCGGCGGTGCTTGACGCCCAGTGCGGCGTGCTGGCGATTAACCCGAATGACGCGGTGAGCGGTTATTATCAGGTTGCGCAGACGCTGGCGGATAAACGCCAGAAACAACAGGCGCAGGCCGCCGCGCAGCTGGCCTATTCCCGTGATAACAAGCGCATTGATATCGCGGCGAATATTGGCACCGCTCTGGAAGCGCCTGGCGCGTTTGCCAACGGCGCGGAAGGTGTCGGGCTGTTTCGTACCGAAATGCTCTATATGGATCGCGACAGTGCGCCGGACGAACAGGAACAGTTTGAAGCATACCAACAGGTGCTACTGGCGGCGGGCGACAAGCCGATTATTTTCCGCACGATGGACATCGGCGGCGATAAAAGCATTCCTTACCTCAACATTCCCCAGGAAGAGAACCCGTTCCTCGGCTATCGCGCGGTACGTATTTACCCGGAATTTGCTGGTCTGTTCCGCACTCAACTGCGGGCTATTTTGCGCGCTGCCAGTTTCGGTAATGCCCAGTTAATGATCCCAATGGTCCACAGCCTCGATCAGATCTTATGGGTGAAGGGCGAGATCCAAAAAGCGATCGTTGAGCTTAAGCGCGATGGCCTGCGTCATGCAGAGTCGATTACGCTGGGTATCATGGTGGAAGTACCGTCGGTGTGCTACATCATCGACCACTTCTGCGATGAGGTCGATTTCTTCAGTATCGGTTCTAACGATATGACCCAGTATCTGTATGCGGTCGATCGTAATAACCCGCGCGTATCGCCGCTGTATAACCCGATTACGCCATCGTTCCTGCGCATGTTGCAGCAGATTGTTACCACTGCGCATCAGCGCGGCAAATGGGTAGGTATTTGCGGTGAACTGGGCGGTGAAAGTCGTTATCTGCCGCTACTGCTTGGACTGGGCCTGGATGAGCTGAGTATGAGTAGCCCGCGTATTCCGGCGGTGAAAAGCCAGCTTCGTCAACTGGATAGCGAGGCGTGTCGGGAACTGGCGCGTCAGGCTTGCGAGTGCCGCAGCGCGCAGGAAATTGAAGCGTTACTTACCGCGTTTACGCCGGAAGAAGACGTTCGCCCACTGCTGGCGCTGGAGAATATCTTTGTTGATCAGTACTTTAGCAATAAAGAGCAGGCGATCCAGTTCCTGTGCGGCAACCTTGGCGTTAACGGGCGTACTGAACATCCGTTTGAGCTGGAAGAAGATGTCTGGCAGCGGGAAGAGATTGTCACTACTGGCGTTGGTTTTGGCGTGGCGATCCCCCACACCAAATCTCAGTGGATCCGTCATTCCAGTATCAGCATTGCCCGGCTGGTGAAACCGGTTGACTGGCAGTCAGAAATGGGCGAAGTCGAACTGGTGATCATGCTGACGTTGGGTGCTAACGAAGGGATGAATCATGTGAAAGTCTTCTCGCAGCTGGCGCGTAAACTGGTGAATAAAAACTTCCGCCAGTCGCTGTTTGCCGCGCAAGATGCACAAAGCATCCTGACGCTGCTGGAAACGGAATTAACCTTCTGACGTTAGCCCTGAAAACGGGCGCTGTACTCGCCCGGCGTCAGGCCAAACTGACGCCGGAAGACGCGACAAAAATAGTCGCTGTCCGGAAAGCCGCAACGCTGCGCCACTTCATGAATCGACAGATGATATTTCTGCAAAATCATCCTCGCCTTCGCCATTCGCACCCAACGCACATATTCGATAAAACGCATTGTTCCATGCTGCGCAAACAGTTTTGACAGATGATTGGGCGTGATATTAAAAAACTGCGCCACGTTCTCACGGGTGAGCGGCTGGGCATAATTATCCTGAACCCAGTTACAAATGCTGTGATAGAGAAAATCGCCGCGCGGCTGCGAATTACCCGGCGGCATATTCACCACGTTGCGGCAAAGATGCAGCAAACTTAACACCAGTGGCTGAATGATATTTTGCTCCAGCGGCGAACGGCTAAGATGGGTGAGGGCAGTAAGCATTGCTTCACCTTCGCCGCGTTGCAGGCTGGGAAGTTGGATCTGGCGAGCAGGATGCAACAACGACGTGGTGCGGCTATCGTAAAACGATAACCCAAGCCAGGTCGGCGCGAATACCAGGCTTAACAGCATTACCGGTTTGTTGTTGACCGGTAAATTAGCCGCGCGCGCTGGAATAAACAGCATTTCTCCTTCCACCATACGCTGCTGCTTTGCTTCCAGCTGATTGCCGTATTCGCCGCGTAGCACGATATCCAGACGGGGAAAATCAATACATAAACTGCCCATTGGCAATGAGGCGGGCTGGCTGGCAAACCAGACGCGCCCCAGTAGTTGCGGGTTAAGCACCAGGCCGCTGAACAGATCGGCGAAAAATTGTTGATCGGCGGGCAAGCCTGTTGCTTTCATGAAAATCCCGATTACAGATGCATTAACTGCCTGAATTCTTTTACTTTGCTACGGCTGACCGGTACTTCAAAATCCAGATCTTTCAGTCGCAGAATGTAGGTGTTATTAAACCACGGTTCGATTTCGCGGATTTTGTTCAGATTGACACAAAATGAGCGATGGCAGCGGAAAAAATGTGACGGCGGCAGCTTGCTGCAAAACTCAGTAATGTTCATTGGCATTACGTAGGATTCACGCCGCGTATAGACAAAGGTCATTTTCTCGTGCGCTTCGGCGTAATAGATATCGTTAATGGGCGTGACGATGATTCGCTCATCTTTCACTAGATTAATGGTGTCATTCTCACGCGTTACCGTTGCGGCAGGCGTACTGCTGGTTTGCTGTTGCTGCCAGGCTGCTTCCAGCTTTTGCAGCATTCCTGTAATGCGTGATTCCTGATACGGTTTGAGAATGTAGTCAAACGCTTCCAGTTCAAACGCTTCTACCGCATGTTCTTTCCACGCAGTGATGAACACAATAAACGGTTTATGGGCAAACTGGCTGATGTTTTGCGCCAGCAACACGCCATCCAGCGACGGAATATTGATATCCAGAAAAATGGCGTCGACGCGGTTATGCTGCAAAAACTTCAACACGTCCAGACCATCGTCAAAGGTGCCGACAATCTCCATCTGGCTGTGCTCTTTAATCAGCCAGCTCAGTTCCTGTTGTGCCAGGAATTCGTCTTCAACAATGATGACTTTCACAATATCACTCCGGCTCAAAGCAATAACGTAGCCTGTGAGGCGACAGGGGTGCGTTGGTTAGGAATGTAAAACGCAATTTCCGTTCCTGGTTCCAGGCGGCGGATATGCAGCCCCTCGCCATACAATAACTTCACACGATGATGGACATTCAGCAGGCCAATTTTATTGCCCGGCATTTCGTTCGCTTCGACCCGCTCAATCACCTTTGGATCGATGCCGTGCCCGGTATCTCGCACCGCAATGCGTACCCGATTACCGCACTCTGCAACGCTGATGGTGACAACGCCTTTACCTTTGCAAGGCTGGATACCGTGGACAATGGCGTTCTCCACTAAAGGCTGGATCAGCAGGCTGGGAATGCAGCAATTCACCTCTTCATCAATATCATAGATAACCGTCAGCTTGTCGCCAAAGCGGGCCTGCTCAATGGCAATATAGTCTTTAATTTGATACAGCTCTTTTTTGATATCGATTTGCTCATCGTCTTTTAATTCAATGTTATAGCGCAGATAACGCGACAGATTAAAGATTAACTGGCGAGCGGTATCCGGATTCAGACGGATCGACGATGAGATAGCATTCAGAGCATTAAACAGGAAATGGGGATTAATTTTGCTTTGCAGAGCGCGAAGCTCTGCCTTATTTGCCATTTCACGTAGTTGCTCGGCGCGTGAAACCTCCAGTTGGGTGGAGATGATTTGCGACAGACCGACCGCCATTTCCTGTAATGACGAGGTGATCTGATGTGCGTGGCAGTAGTAAATTTTCAGCGTCCCGGTCACGACCCCTTTCTCCCAAAGCGGGATCACCAGCATCGAGTGGATTTCCGGTGTACGGTGGGCTTCATCATTGTTTTTGATAATGATTTTTCCGTAATTCATTGCCTGACGCGTTGTTGGGCTAATGAAATCATCGCCATTCTGATAGTTGTGTTCACCCACGCCAACATAGGCCAGCACATGATCGGTATTAGTAATCGCCACCGCATCGGCGTGAATATCATCGCGGATAATTTCACAAACTTTGCGTAATGACTCGCTATTGACATGGCGAAACAGCGGCAGCGTTTTGTTGGCGATATCCAGCGCCAACTTGGCCTGCCGCGCGGCGCTGGCCTCTTTTTCGCCCTCAACGCTTTGTACCAGCAACACAATAAAGCCGATACAAACGCTGCCGAGGATCATCGGAATCCCGATTTTGGAGACGATATCAATCCCCAGTGCAGTGGTGGGCGCCCAGACAATCACCAGAATCATCGTCAACGTTTCACATAACATGCCACCGAGAATACCGACGCGCCAGCGCTGTGCTTTGGGGATTTTCAGGTTGATCCAGCCTGATATGCAACCCGCGAGAATACTGGTGATAAAGCACGGAATTGCCGTCACGCCGCCGATGTCAATTAAATAACGGTGAATACCCGCAATCACACCGGTAATGATGCCTACCCACGGGCCAAATAGAATTCCGCCTGACATCACCGCGATAATGCGCACATTAACCAGCGAGCCTTCTACGGGCACGCCGGACCAGGTGCTGAACAGGGCGAACAGCGAGAAAATGGCGGTAACGGCGAGCAGCTCTTTTGGGGAGTGCGCCGACTTGTGCAACAGTTCGCGAAACAGGCGGATACGGATGAGAAAGAACAGGCAGATAAGCATTAACGCTGCCCGATCGAAGACCGCCAGCAGCATATTGAATATTTCGTGCACGGGTGACTCTGAATAAGGATTAAACCTCTATGATAGGTAACCTGAAGGCTGATGACCAGCAGGCCGTTTTTGAGGAAAAACCACAATTTTAAAAGGGGATTGAAAGATAAATGGTGTATTAGCAATGCATCTCTTGATAATGCATATCTGTTTGGTAAATTTATTGAAATTATAATGTTAATAAATTGAGTGGTAATTTTCTTGTTAGCGTAGATAAATTTCCTGTTTTTAAAGTGGAGTTCCTCATTTAAGGCTATTAACAAAAATGTTCTAAAACGCTGGACAGACAGAAATTAATCAGGCTATTTTCAAAACAGCCACCATCGTGGCAGCGTCGCTCGGACGGTCCGGGCGCTCACGTTAATCTGAGGAAATTATGGCTGACACTCGCCCTGAACGTCGCTTTACGCGTATTGATCGTCTCCCACCCTACGTTTTTAACATTACCGCTGAACTGAAAATGGCTGCGCGTCGGCGCGGCGAAGATATTATCGATTTCAGTATGGGTAACCCGGACGGTGCGACCCCGCCGCATATCGTCGAAAAATTATGTACGGTGGCCCAGCGACCGGACACGCATGGTTATTCCACCTCGCGTGGTATTCCGCGGTTACGTCGCGCCATTTCCCGCTGGTATCAGGATCGTTACGACGTCGAGATCGACCCGGAATCAGAGGCTATCGTCACCATTGGCTCGAAAGAGGGGCTGGCGCATCTGATGCTGGCGACGCTGGATCACGGTGACACTGTACTGGTGCCTAATCCAAGCTACCCTATTCATATTTACGGCGCGGTGATTGCCGGGGCGCAGGTACGCTCAGTGCCGCTGGTGGAAGGTGTCGATTTCTTCAATGAACTGGAGCGCGCCATTCGCGAAAGTTATCCGAAACCGAAGATGATGATCCTCGGCTTTCCCTCGAACCCAACCGCGCAATGCGTGGAGCTGGAGTTCTTCGAAAAAGTAGTGGCGCTGGCGAAACGCTACGATGTGCTGGTGGTCCATGACCTGGCCTATGCGGACATCGTCTACGATGGCTGGAAAGCGCCGTCAATCATGCAGGTGCCAGGTGCACGCGATGTGGCAGTCGAGTTCTTCACGCTGTCGAAAAGCTACAACATGGCGGGCTGGCGTATCGGCTTTATGGTTGGCAACAAAACGCTGGTCAGTGCGCTGGCACGTATTAAAAGCTATCACGATTACGGTACTTTTACGCCGTTGCAGGTGGCGGCGATTGCGGCACTGGAGGGCGATCAACAGTGCGTTCGCGACATTGCCGAACAGTACAAACGCCGCCGCGATGTACTGGTTAAAGGGCTGCATGAAGCAGGCTGGATGGTCGAAATGCCGAAGGCTTCGATGTACGTCTGGGCGAAAATCCCTGAACCGTATGCTGCCATGGGCTCGCTGGAATTTGCCAAGAAGCTGCTTAATGAAGCGAAGGTCTGTGTCTCACCGGGAATTGGCTTTGGTGACTACGGCGACACCCATGTCCGCTTTGCGCTGATTGAAAACCGCGACCGTATACGCCAGGCGATTCGTGGAATTAAAGCGATGTTCCGTGCCGACGGTTTACTACCCGCCAGCAGCAAACATATTCACGAAAACGCGGAATAAACACCATCGCCAGAAATGCAAACAGGAGCCAGATGGCTCCTGTTTTTCATTGCACAGTTTGCTTTTAGATCATCAGGGCAAAAGTACCGGCCCAAACGATGACCATAAAAGAAATGCCCATAAAGAAATATTTCACTTTACATCTCTCCGCGTAATTACTGTTACGCCTGAATGACTTCATTACACCTGATACAGTGAGTTGACACCGGGCAAAACGACATTGAAAGTCCGTATTTTACCGTGGGCATCACCCCAGAATTCTGAGCTAAACTGCTCGAGACGGCGCTAATGTACGCCTAAAACTGAAACGAGACAAGAGGCATTTTCTTATTTACTTTTAGTAACTTACAGGTGTCTCATATCGGCGACAGTTTAATTTCTGACGGTAATAATTAGAGATTCAGCGAAGGAAAAAACCTTAAGAAAAAAGCCATAAAAACCATGAGGTTATTATGGCTGATTTGAGGAGGGAAAGAGTAAGAGCAGTTTGTTAAATGTATAACGACGATTCTCCCACCGGGCGCGTTTTAAAGCGACGGTGGATCCAGAGGTATTGCTCAGGTGCGCGCATAATCTCTTTCTCGATAATCTTGTTCATATAGGCAGCGGCTTGATTTTCATCTGCCGGGTAGCCTTCCATTTCAGGGGTGATGAACAACCGATATCCGCTGTAATCCGTTTTTCTGACCATCGTTACGGTCAACATGGCTGCGCCAGAGAGACGAGAGAGGACATAGGTGCCATTGGTTGTGGCAACATTTTCTACCGCAAAGAACGGTGCGAAGGAGCTACCTTTACGACCATAATCCTGATCGGGAGCAAACCATACGGCTTCACCTTTCTTCAGCGCACCGACAATACCGCGCAGATTATTTCTGCCGATCATCGCTTTGTTAGAGCGCATGCGACCACGGGTCTGCACCCATTCCATCAGCTGATTATTATGCGGACGATAGGTGGCCATCATTGGCTGACATAGTCCCATCACGCGGCCGCCCAATTCCAGCGACATAAAATGGACGCCGACAACCATCACGCCACGATTTTGCAGTTGTGCGCGTTTGAGGTTATCCAGCCCTTCAACATCAAACCATTTACGTACGCGACTGTCGGGCCAGAACCATGCCATGCCGGTTTCTACCAGCGCCATGCCGAGTGAACGAAAGTTTTCGGCAATCATCTTCTCGCGCTCTTCAGCAGAATGCTGTGGGAAACAAAGTTCCAGGTTCTTACGGGCGATAGATTCACGACGTTTCAGGAATGGTCGCGCCATCGTGCCGATACGCGTGCCGAGAAAACAGAGAACAGGGTAAGGAAGCTGTACCCAAAGCCAGAGTACACCAAGCCCAAACCATGTGAGCCAGTAGCGAGGATGTAGAAACTCGCGGGAAAATTTGCATTTTGGAAACATAGTTACCTTCTGTAGATACGAATTGTTGTATCGCAGAAGATTCCATGTCGACAGCGGTACACTCAATTGATTGGGCCATCATGTACGACAATGGTTCCTGTAAAGAGTGTAAAGACTAGTCAGGACATAACCACGAGGAGCATGAATGCGGTGCTTTTACTTTATCACTGGCTGACTGCTTTCAGCTACTGATTATTTATCGTGCAAAGTAAATATTTTTTTCGCACATTACAGTCTTGCATTTAACGTGCTGTTTTCATTAATACTTAGCAAAAATTGCCAGAGGTTAAGGATTGTCTTACTATTAAAGTGACTGAAGTTACAGGTTTTTTAGCGCGGCAGGAGGTTGAGCTATGATTTATTTATGGATGTTTCTCGCCCTGTGTATTGTCTGCGTAAGCGGATACATCGGTCAGGTACTGAACGTGGTCTCGGCGGTCTCTTCTTTCTTCGGCATGGTGATCCTCGCTGCACTCATTTACTACTTCACCATGTGGTTAACTGGCGGTAATGAACTAGTGACGGGGATATTTATGTTTCTTGCTCCGGCTTGTGGCTTGATGATTCGCTTTATGGTGGGGTATGGCAGGCGGTAGTAGTTCAGGATGGATCATTTGGGCAGGTGCTCACATCATCAACAGATATGATTGTTCACCTGCCATGTGACAGACGCTATCGCACAGGATGAATAAGATAATTCGCCTTTGTCGGAAAAGGGGGCGTGATGTCTTCTGTGAGATTTAATGGTGGCGCATCTTCTCTCATCTTAAACAAAATCGCCTGTGATGGTTGAAGTTTTGTAGAATGAGTTGTCGTCATCACTGACGTTTTTTCTGTCTCTTTATAGCTCGTCTCACTTCCACCACCAGAAATGGAAAATGCAAAAACATTGCATGCCATAATAGAGACCAATAAAAATAAGCTAAAAAGCATTAAGTTTACTTTCATAGAAAGTTATCCTGAGAATGGCTCACTGAGAACCTACGATGTTATGGCTGTATTTACATTTAATTAATCAGTATTTACATCGATATAATAAATGACATCTCTTTGTGGTATATAAGAATAGTTCTCTGCGACAGGAAGCATATTCCTACAATTGTAAGACTAAAATACTTCTTACGATAATAACTACAACTGTAAGATAACCCTTTCAAAATGACCGTTGCTCTCTGATTTCTCATTTCATGCTCACCCAATATGATGGCGGCGTTTTCTAAAACTGTTAAAGAATGAGGTAAGTATGAAACGTTTAATTATGGCTACGATGGTCACAGCGATTTTGGCATCATCAACTGTATGGGCTGCTGATAATGCACCGGTAGCAGCACAACAGCAAACTCAGCAAGTTCAGCAAACTCAGAAAACGGTAGCAGCAGAGCGTATCTCTGAACAGGGTTTATATGCGATGCGTGACGTGCAGGTAGCGCGCCTGGCTCTGTTTCATGGCGATCCGGAAAAGGCAAAAGAACTGACCAATGAAGCTTCAGCTTTGCTGTCAGATGACAGTACTGAATGGGCAAAGTTCGCTAAGCCAGGTAAAAAGACCAATGTCAATGATGACCAATATATTGTCATTAATGCATCTGTCGGAATTTCTGAGAGTTATGTAGCGACACCAGAAAAAGAAGCAGCGATAAAAATTGCGAATGAAAAAATGGCGAAAGGGGATAAAAAGGGCGCAATGGAAGAGCTTCGCCTGGCCGGTGTTGGCGTAATGGAAAACCAATATCTGATGCCGCTTAAACAGACTCGTAATGCACTTGCTGATGCGCAGAAACTGCTTGATAAAAAGCAATACTACGAGGCAAACCTGGCGCTTAAAGGTGCGGAAGATGGAATCATCGTCGATAGCGAAGCACTGTTTGTGAACTAATGCTGACAGGCAGCATATTGAAGTAAAAGATTTTACTCCCTCTAGGCGACAATTTTTTATGACCACAATACGACCGATTGTGGTCATAAAATTATTTGGCGCTCGCGGTTCTATAAACACGCATTTTCTATTCCTCAAAGTAAACATTAATAATCCCGTGTCATCACGAAATCATTGTTTATGTTATGTTTTATGGTACGATTTAAAAATCGTAATCATTTCCCTAACTGTAAATCACAATCGCTTCTTACAGTTGTAAGAATAACATCACAAATGTCGCGGCTCTCTCTGATTACCGCAAACCAATATTTATCATATTCTTCTTTTCGTCCTCACTACTTACCATGCAGAAAGGAATTGGAAGTGGCGATGAAATGATTTTCAGCACTTGATACAGGAATTTAAAAATATCGAGTGCAGCTACGACGATATTTTGCGGATTATTTATAGAGGGCGTTATGCCTTAAATAAACGCTAAATTAACATATATTTAATTAACTAATAGGTATTGCTATGTCAACTCCACTTCAAGGAATTAAAGTTCTCGATTTCACCGGTGTGCAATCTGGCCCATCTTGTACTCAGATGCTGGCGTGGTTTGGCGCTGACGTCATTAAAATTGAACGTCCCGGCGTTGGTGACGTAACGCGTCGCCAGCTGCGAGATATTCCTGATATCGATGCACTTTACTTCACCATGCTTAACAGCAACAAACGTTCTATTGAATTAAATACCAAAACAGCGGAAGGCAAAGAGGTAATGGAAAAGCTGATCCGCGAAGCTGATATCTTGGTCGAGAACTTTCATCCAGGGGCTATTGATCACATGGGCTTCACCTGGGAGCATATTCAGGAAATCAACCCACGTCTGATTTTTGGTTCGATCAAAGGGTTTGATGAGTGTTCGCCTTATGTGAATGTAAAAGCCTATGAAAACGTTGCTCAGGCAGCGGGTGGCGCGGCATCCACTACGGGTTTTTGGGACGGCCCGCCGCTGGTAAGCGCTGCAGCGTTGGGTGACAGCAACACCGGAATGCATTTGCTGATCGGTTTACTTGCTGCTTTGCTGCATCGCGAAAAAACGGGGCGTGGGCAACGAGTTACCATGTCAATGCAGGATGCCGTGTTGAACCTTTGCCGCGTGAAATTACGTGACCAGCAGCGCCTCGATAAGCTGGGTTATCTGGAAGAATACCCGCAGTATCCGAATGGCACATTTGGCGACGCAGTACCACGCGGTGGTAATGCGGGTGGTGGCGGTCAGCCTGGCTGGATCCTGAAATGTAAAGGCTGGGAAACCGATCCTAACGCCTATATCTATTTCACTATTCAGGAGCAAAACTGGGAAAACACCTGTAAAGCTATCGGCAAACCAGAATGGATTACCGATCCGGCATACAGTACAGCTCATGCCCGACAGCCACATATTTTCGATATTTTTGCTGAAATCGAAAAATACACTGTCACTATTGATAAACATGAAGCGGTGGCCTATTTGACTCAGTTTGATATTCCTTGTGCACCGGTTTTAAGTATGAAAGAAATTTCACTTGATCCCTCTTTGCGCCAAAGTGGCAGTGTTGTCGAAGTGGAGCAACCGTTGCGTGGAAAATATCTGACAGTTGGTTGTCCAATGAAATTCTCTGCCTTTACGCCGGATATTAAAGCTGCGCCGCTATTAGGTGAACATACCGCTGCTGTATTGCAGGAGCTGGGTTATAGCGACGATGAAATTGCTGCAATGAAGCAAAACCACGCCATCTGATATTAACGGGGGCTTCTGGCTCCCAATTTATAAAAATTTCGAGGTTATTAATCATGTCAGATCAACTTCAAATGACAGATGGTATGCATATCATCGTTGAAGCATTAAAACAGAATAATATTGACACTATTTATGGTGTTGTAGGTATTCCTGTGACGGATATGGCGCGCCATGCCCAGGCGGAAGGCATTCGTTATATTGGTTTTCGTCATGAGCAATCTGCAGGCTATGCGGCTGCGGCAAGCGGTTTTCTTACCCAAAAGCCAGGGATCTGCCTGACCGTTTCTGCGCCAGGATTCCTCAATGGTTTGACCGCATTGGCCAACGCAACAGTAAATGGTTTTCCGATGATCATGATCAGCGGCTCCAGCGATCGCGCGATCGTTGATCTCCAGCAAGGTGATTATGAAGAGCTGGACCAAATGAATGCGGCAAAACCCTATGCCAAAGCGGCATTCCGCGTTAACCAGCCGCAGGATCTTGGCATTGCGTTGGCACGCGCTATCCGGGTCTCCGTTTCGGGTCGCCCTGGTGGTGTTTATCTTGATTTGCCAGCAAATGTCCTGGCTGCGACGATGGAAAAAGACGAAGCATTAGCCACTATTGTTAAAGTTGAAAACCCATCGCCAGCGTTATTGCCATGCCCGAAGTCAGTCACTAGTGCAATTTCGCTGTTAGCAAAAGCAGAACGGCCATTAATTATCCTTGGTAAAGGCGCGGCGTATTCACAAGCTGATGAGCAGCTTCGTGAGTTTATTGAAAGTACCCAGATTCCATTCCTGCCAATGTCTATGGCGAAAGGGATCCTGGAAGATACGCATCCACTTTCTGCGGCGGCTGCGCGTTCGTTTGCGCTGGCAAATGCTGATGTTGTCATGCTTGTTGGGGCGCGACTGAATTGGTTACTGGCGCACGGTAAAAAAGGATGGGCGGCAGATACACAGTTTATTCAACTGGATATAGAACCGCAGGAAATTGACAGCAACCGCCCCATTGCTGTGCCAGTCGTTGGCGATATTGCATCCAGTATGCACGGTATGCTGGCAGAACTGAAACAAAACACATTTACGACTCCACTGGTGTGGCGCGATATTTTAAATATCCACAAGCAGCAAAATGCGCAAAAAATGCATGAAAAGTTAAGTACAGATACCCAACCATTAAATTACTTTAATGCATTGAGTGCGGTGCGCGATGTATTGCGCGAGAACCAGGATATTTATTTAGTTAATGAAGGGGCAAATACCCTGGATAATGCACGAAATATTATTGATATGTATAAACCACGTCGTCGTCTGGATTGTGGCACCTGGGGTGTCATGGGCATCGGTATGGGCTATGCCATCGGTGCTAGCGTGACCTCTGGTTCTCCGGTTGTCGCCATTGAAGGTGATAGTGCTTTTGGTTTCAGTGGGATGGAGATTGAAACGATTTGTCGATATAACCTGCCGGTGACAATCGTTATTTTTAATAATGGCGGCATCTACAGAGGAGACGGTGTTGATCTCAGTGGCGCTGGTGCACCATCACCAACAGATCTATTGCACCATGCAAGGTATGACAAATTAATGGATGCATTTCGTGGCGTTGGATATAACGTCACCACGACAGATGAGCTTCGTCATGCGTTAACCACCGGTATTCAGTCGCGCAAACCGACCATTATTAATGTGGTCATCGACCCAGCAGCAGGAACTGAAAGTGGCCATATTACCAAACTTAACCCAAAACAAGTCGCTGGTAATTAAATACTGACATCGTCTCCTCTTGCCAACTCATTATCGATGGTGAGGGGACCCTTATCGGAAATACTATTATGCTAACATTTTTTATTGGCGATTTATTGCCTATTATCGTAATCATGCTGTTGGGTTATTTTAGCGGCAGACGAGAAACTTTTTCAGAAGATCAAGCCCGGGCATTTAATAAACTGGTATTAAACTACGCTCTTCCTGCGGCCCTATTTGTTTCTATTACCCGGGCAAACAGGGAAATGATTTTTGCGGACACTCGCCTGACCCTTGTATCACTTGTGGTTATTGTCGGATGTTTCTTTTTCTCCTGGTTTGGTTGCTACAAATTTTTTAAACGTACCCATGCAGAAGCAGCAGTATGTGCATTAATTGCAGGTTCACCTACCATTGGATTCCTGGGGTTTGCAGTTCTCGACCCTATTTATGGTGATTCCGTATCAACAGGTTTAGTGGTAGCAATTATTTCTATTATTGTTAACGCAATTACTATTCCTATTGGTCTATATTTGCTGAATCCCTCCTCAGGAGCGGATGGTAAGAAGAATAGCAATCTGAGCGCGTTAATCTCTGCGGCAAAGGAGCCAGTCGTATGGGCACCTGTTCTGGCAACGATCCTGGTGTTGGTTGGGGTAAAAATTCCGGCAGCATGGGATCCAACCTTTAATCTGATTGCGAAGGCTAACTCAGGGGTAGCGGTATTCGCTGCGGGGTTGACTCTGGCTGCACATAAATTCGAGTTCAGTGCTGAAATTGCTTATAACACCTTCCTGAAGCTGATTCTGATGCCACTGGCACTGCTTCTCGTTGGTATGGCATGTCATTTGAACAGCGAACATCTGCAGATGATGGTACTGGCAGGCGCATTACCGCCGGCATTCTCCGGAATCATTATTGCCAGCCGGTTTAATGTCTACACCCGCACTGGTACAGCGTCATTGGCTGTTAGCGTGCTGGGTTTTGTCGTCACGGCTCCCTTGTGGATTTATGTCAGTCGACTGGTTTCATAATTAATCATGTTATTAATTTTCATAAATGCCGAAGAGTCTTTTCACCTTCGGCTTTTTTTCAAGGCATAAGCAAATGACAAATACTGAAAGCAAAGGCCCATTTGAAGGGTTATTAGTTATTGATATGACTCATGTCCTTAATGGGCCTTTCGGAACTCAACTTCTTTGTAATATGGGCGCAAGGGTAATTAAAGTTGAGCCGCCAGGTCATGGTGATGATACCCGCACATTTGGTCCCTATGTGGATGGACAGTCACTCTATTACAGTTTTATTAATCATGGCAAAGAGAGCGTGGTTCTTGATTTAAAGAATGATCACGATAAAAGCATATTTATAAATATGCTTAAACAAGCGGATGTATTAGCTGAGAATTTTCGCCCAGGTACAATGGAAAAACTGGGGTTTTCGTGGGAAACGCTACAAGAAATCAACCCACGCCTCATATATGCTTCATCGTCAGGTTTCGGACATACCGGTCCGCTAAAAGATGCTCCGGCCTACGATACCATTATTCAGGCAATGAGTGGAATAATGATGGAAACGGGATATCCTGATGCTCCGCCAGTGCGTGTTGGCACCTCTCTTGCAGATCTCTGTGGCGGTGTCTATTTATTCAGTGGAATCGTGAGTGCGCTTTATGGCCGCGAAAAGAGCCAGCGAGGGGCGCATGTCGATATCGCGATGTTTGATGCCACTCTGAGTTTTCTGGAGCATGGACTGATGGCATATATCGCGACAGGGAAGTCACCACAACGCCTGGGAAATCGCCATCCCTACATGGCTCCTTTTGATGTTTTCGATACTCAGGATAAACCAATTACTATTTGTTGTGGTAATGACAAGCTTTTTTCTGCGTTATGCCAGGCACTGGATCTGACGGAACTTGTTGATGATCCCCGATTTAACAGCAATATTTTACGTGTACAAAATCAAGCTATTCTTAAACAATATATTGAGCGGACGTTAAAAACGCAGGCAGCTGAAGTTTGGTTAGCCAGAATAAATGAAGTTGGTGTGCCTGTAGCGCCGCTATTAAGTGTGGCTGAGGCCATTAATTTGCCACAAACTCAGGCGAGAAATATGTTGATTGAAGCCGGGGGAATAATGATGCCGGGTAATCCGATAAAAATCAGCGGCTGCGCGGACCCGCATGTTATGCCGGGAGCGGCAACGCTCGACCAGCATGGGGAACAAATTCGCCAGGAATTCTCATCGTAAATGTTAGATGTGCTGGTAAATAGCTCCCACATTTGAACATTGTGGGAGCCGCTATTTAGTCATTTTGTTGACAGAAAACCGCAATCTCCTGGTCTAACTCTGCAATGTGTTCTTTAACAGAGTTCAGCAACTTAAGAATTTCAGGCTTGCTGTCATCTGAAACGGGCGTTATTTCTAACTGGTGGCTAAGATTAATCAACTTTTGCAAATTCAGGATGTTAGCCGCACCGTGGATGCGATGAATACACTGATGGAAAGTTCTGTTATCGCCAGCTTCTAACGCATGAAACGCAGCGGGTAGATCTTTATGCGTTTCATGCTGGAAAGTCATGAGAATCTCCTGCATCAGTTGTAGATCGTTCGCCGTATTATTTTTCAGGGCCTCGATATCAAGGTGGCGATACTGAGGTGCAATATGCGCAACCTGGTGTAACTGACTTAAATGTGTTTTCAGTACATCCAGGGTTAACGGTTTGAACAAACATAAGTTCATGCCGCAATTTAACCCTTTGTCGCGTTCATTAGCCTGTGCGTTGGCCGTAAGCCCCCAGACGGGTAAAGAATAATGTTGCTCACGGAGTTTGCGGGTCAACTCAAAACCATCCATATTCGGCATATTAACATCAGTAATAAGCAGATCATAATGCTGCATACTGACTTTGTGTAGCGCTTGTACACCATCAGAGGCTTCATCAACATCATATCCTAATAGGTTTAGCTGGCGTTTGAGTAATAGCCTGTTGGTCGGATGATCATCCGCGATTAATATGCTCAACTTTTCAGGGAGTGTCATAGGTTGTTCTGCTTTTGCCTCGACAGTCGCCACTTGTTGGGTAATTTCTACCGGGATTGTGATCGTAAATGTCGTTCCTATGCCTGGATGACTTTCTAATGACAAATCGCCCTGCATGTTTTTAATTAATTCTTTGCAGATCATTAAGCCTAAACCAGAACCTGTTTGCTGACGACCTGCTGTTGTTTGGCTATAGCGTTTAAACAGTTGTTGTTGTTCTTCCTGCGATAATCCGCTTCCGGTGTCCATAATCGTCATTTTGATAACAGCGTGGTTGTCATCAATATGAACCAGGGAAGTCGTAATTTTTACTGCCCCCTCGGTGGTAAATTTAAGGGCATTACTCAGTAAATTAGACAGCACCTGCTTAAATGCTTGAGGGTCGATTTTAACCAGGTAGCGTTCAGGAAGCGTACTGCTGCAATTTAATGCGATGGATTTGCTTGCAGCAATCGCACCGAAAGAATGACAAGTGTTTTGGACTAAAGTAGGGATATCGACCCATTGTGGTTGAAGTTGATAGTTACCCGATTCAATTTTGTCGACATCAAGGATTTCACCAATTAAGCCGAGGAGTGACTGTCCGGTGGCGTAAGCAAGTGAAATCGCCTCCACACGTTGCTCCTTGCTAAGACCTGAACCCGACAGAAGTTCCAGGAAGCCCATAATGGAGCTTATTGGTGTTCTTATTTCGTGACTCATTGTTGCCAGGAACTGGCTTTTTGCGACAGTTGCATTGATCGCTTTATTTCTTTCTACTTCGAGTGCATGAATTAAATCACGCGTCTCGGTAATATCTTGCCAACCACAAATATATACTGCATTGTCACTTGCAGGTAAATTGCATAATGTATGCCAATGATTAATGCATCTTTTTTCAGTACCATTATTAATTTCAAAAACTTGGCTATATATTGTTCTGTTTTCTTTCGTTTCTGCTGTGACTTCATGCACATTAGAAAAAACATCTTTAAAGGGGGAGTCACTGTTTTCTAATGGCAACATTGCATTTTTGTAGTAATCAGCAGTGAAATAATGTTCAAATGCACTATTGTGACTAATGACATTACCTTGCCAGTTTACAACATAAGTTGGATTCGGTAAGGAATCCGAGAGTGCTTTCCGGAATGATATTTGGTTTTCTAAATCACCCTGAATTACCTTACGACGACGAACTGAGCGTAACAGGTAGAATCCCCATAAAAGGCTACTGCCAACTAATAAAACGGATAAAGTCGTAACAATGTAAAATTGCTCACTATAGAGGTCCCATGTGTCAATGGTCACATTGGGCATTTTGATCCATTTTTCTGTCAGGCGCAGAACTTCGCTTGGTGGAATTGCATTCAATGCTTTATTAATAATATCCTTAAGTTCTGGTTCTCCGCGAGGAAAAGCGAATGAAAGCGATGCATTCTCAACGCCGGGAATAAGAAAATGATAAAGCTCATTAGGATAGTAATGGTCGATCATGTAACGCGAATTTAGCTGTGTCGCGACCAGGGCATCAAGTTCACCTTCCTTAACCTTGTGAAATGCAGCGCTAGCATTATCGACTTGTATCCACTCAACCTCCGGATACATCTCTTTCAATTGCGAATGAAGCTCATAATAATATGGAATGGCAACTTTCATTCCTTTTTTTAATGTTTGTTCACTGTCAGGCGCTTTTTGCATGACAAAAACGTAAGGCGTTGTTATGAAGGCTTCAGCAAATGAAACATTATTTTCTCGATCTTCACTATAAATAGCGGCGGGCAATATATCCCATCCACCGGGGTTAAGCTGTGTCCCCGCATGAATATTGTGTGAAACGGTGATCGGAGAAAAATTTAAACCTGTTTGCAAGGTAATAATATTAAGAATATCACCCATCACGCCCCGAACTGAGCCAGTTTCATCTGTCATAGAATAGGGTGGCGAGTAAGGATTTTCCAGCACCTTTAAATCGGGATGCTGCTTAATCCACTGTTTTTCATGTTCAGTGAGTTCTAATGGTTTGTTCAGAAAGGCCAGGTTTCCTGTATCAAGCCAATTTTGTGATACTTCATAGCGAACTTCATTTGTTAAAGCATTGACAAATCGATTGAGTACTTCATTAAGAACGATTGAATCTTTTCTGGTTAATAAAAAGTTATATTGACGCGGTGAGTTATAATACTTCACTACATTTAAGGAGTGAGTAAAATAACGGGAAATCATACTGCTGGTAATGATGTTACTACCAATAAAGTAATCATTCTGTCCGGCTGAGACGGATGCTAATGCCTGATATAAATTTGTAAAAGAGATAATTGTTGCTTTGGGAAATGATTGGTGAATTACCTCGTCGGGGGGGTAATTTGCTACTCGCGCAATATTTACTGGTTTTGATGAGGTAAGCGGTCGCATTGAATCGTGAAGGGTAGTGACCAACGCAGGAAAGGTAATTATCAGAGGATTAGTTGCAGCAATGTCATCATTAAGAGGCGGCGAAGCAACTAAATGTGATAACACGATATCAACTTCACCGTCTTCCAGCGCGTCCATTGCTTTTTGATGATCTGCGTATTCCCGGAGTATTAATTTGATATTTAACGCTCTTTTTAAAAGATTTAAATAATCAGCATTAATACCACGAATCCGTTGCTGCGAATCGGTATGCAACAACGTAGCTGTTTGGGACTTGTGTACTGCAATCACAAGATTTTTTTTGCTCGCCAGCCAGCGTAATTCCTTGTTGCTCAGACGTAGTGGATCAAGTGTGACACGGTTGTTACTACTGATGCCACGATATTCGATGTAATCTCCGTCTGCGAAACTTATGGTCGACCAAAGACCACAACAGAGAAGAAAAATATAGGGTAAAAACTTCATGTGGTTAGCCGATTTTGTTACGTTGTGCGAATGTGTAAAGATCCATCAGTGATTTGCATTCTAATTTTTCCATCAAGCGACTTTTATAAGTGCTGACAGTTTTGTTGCTGATGAACATTTTTTCAGCAATGTCATTATTATCCTTGCCATCAAGAATATACCGCATGACACTAATTTCTTGTTTCGATAAGGAGTCGAGTTTTTGCTGGTCGGACGTTAAACTTCCAACAAACCGATTGAGAGAGAAGGGGAAATAGCAGTAGCCATTTTTTGCAGCTTCAATAGCCGCAATGATATTGTTCATGCCTTCTTTTTTACTCACGAAACCATTAGCGCCAGCATCAGCACAATGTTTCCCGTAAAAATGGTCATTTTTAGCGGAGACAATAATAATAATTCCGCTATATTGGCGCTTTCTCAGCGTTTCTAACACCTGGATACCGTTAACTCCGGGGATATCGACATCAATGATGACGATATCAGGCTTAAGTGTTTCCACCCGCTGAACGGCGCTTCCGCCTTCAGTCAACTCTGCTAAGATTTCAATATCGTTTTTGATCAATAAATTACGAATTGCTGCGATAGCAAGAGGATGGTCATCAATAATTATTGCGTTCATAGATTATTCCCTTTGCAATGAAGCATTTCCCTTCTCCCTGTAGTAATACAGACATAAGGCATCATCTCATTTTCTCAATAAAAATAAGAAAATTTGAGCTTCCTTTAAGATAATTCGACAAGTATACCATATAAATAGTCGGCATAAATAAAATGTCAACAATAAAATCAGGGATGATACCGCTAACTTATAGTTTCAAATGAGTACTATAAGGCTTCTCATTAATCCTACAGGCGTAAGAATTGTATTGCAAAAGTCACGGTTCAGTCCTCTGTTGTATCTTCTGTAACTCTTTTAAATTAGGCCTCCAACGTTCCTGGGATAATGTGTAACACATGCACTGTGTTTGATATGAAGAATGAATACTCTTTTCATTCCATTCATAAATTTCATCTATGCGAAATGAGAGATAATAGTGGAACAGATTAATTCAAATAAAAAACATTCTGACAGAAGAAAATATTTTTCTTTGTTAGCGGTAATTTTATTTATTGCGTTTTCAGGTGCCTATGCCTATTGGTCACTGGAATTAGAAGACATGATTAGCACAGATGACGCCTATGTTACGGGGAATGCTGATCCAATTTCTGCACAAGTCTCAGGCAGTGTCACTGTCGTTAATCATAAAGATACGAACTTTGTTCGACAGGGTGACATTTTAGTTTCACTGGATAAAACTGATGCCACGATTGCACTCAATAAAGCTAAAAATAATCTGGCAAATATTGTGCGACAAACGAATAAACTATACTTACAGGATAAACAATACAGTGCCGAAGTCGCTTCAGCACGTATCCAGTATCAACAATCTTTAGAAGATTATAATCGTCGTGTGCCGCTAGCAAAGCAGGGGGTTATTTCAAAAGAAACGCTGGAGCACACCAAAGATACGTTAATAAGTAGCAAAGCGGCATTGAATGCAGCTATTCAGGCTTATAAAGCGAACAAAGCCTTAGTAATGAACACACCATTAAATCGCCAGCCACAAGTTGTTGAAGCTGCGGATGCAACCAAAGAAGCCTGGTTAGCGCTTAAGCGTACGGATATTAAGAGTCCGGTTACTGGTTATATTGCCCAGCGAAGTGTGCAGGTTGGTGAAACAGTGAGTCCTGGACAATCGTTAATGGCTGTCGTACCGGCACGTCAAATGTGGGTTAATGCCAACTTTAAAGAAACACAACTCACGGATGTACGGATTGGTCAATCGGTTAATATAATCAGCGATCTTTATGGTGAAAATGTTGTGTTTCATGGTCGGGTGACAGGGATCAATATGGGAACCGGCAATGCGTTCTCCTTATTACCTGCACAAAATGCGACAGGGAACTGGATCAAAATCGTTCAGCGTGTACCGGTTGAGGTGTCTCTGGATCCAAAAGAACTCATGGAACATCCCTTGCGCATTGGTTTATCGATGACTGCAACCATTGATACCAAGAACGAAGACATTGCCGATATGCCTGATCTGGCTTCATCCGTGACGTCCATGCCTGCTTACACCAGTAAGGCCTTAGTTATCGATACCAGTCCGATAGAAAAAGAGATTAACAACATTATTTCTCATAATGGACAACTTTAATGGCAATCACTAAATCAACTCCGGCACCATTAACCGGTGGGACGTTATGGTGCGTCACTATTGCGTTGTCATTAGCGACGTTTATGCAAATGTTGGACTCCACTATTTCTAACGTCGCAATACCCACAATATCTGGCTTTCTCGGAGCATCAACGGACGAAGGCACATGGGTTATCACATCGTTTGGCGTAGCAAATGCCATTGCGATCCCTGTTACCGGCAGGCTGGCACAAAGAATAGGCGAATTAAGGTTATTTTTACTATCAGTAACCTTCTTTTCGCTGTCTTCATTAATGTGTAGTCTTTCGACTAATCTTGATGTTCTTATTTTTTTTAGAGTCGTCCAGGGATTAATGGCGGGGCCGTTAATTCCATTGTCACAGAGTTTATTATTAAGGAATTATCCGCCAGAAAAAAGAACATTTGCTTTGGCGTTATGGTCAATGACCGTAATTATCGCTCCGATTTGTGGGCCGATATTGGGTGGCTATATTTGTGATAACTTTAGTTGGGGATGGATATTTTTAATCAATGTCCCTATGGGGATTATCGTCCTGACATTATGTTTAACTTTACTTAAAGGAAGAGAAACTGAAACTTCACCGGTCAAAATGAATTTACCAGGGTTGACCCTGTTAGTGCTCGGTGTTGGTGGCTTGCAAATTATGCTTGATAAAGGGCGCGATCTGGATTGGTTTAACTCGAGTACAATCATAATATTAACAATAGTGTCAGTTATTTCTCTGATCTCTCTAGTCATTTGGGAGTCGACCTCAGAGAACCCGATTCTTGACCTCAGTTTATTCACGTCGCGTAATTTCACCATTGGTATTGTGTGTATCACATGCGCATATTTATTTTACTCTGGGGCGATTGTACTTATGCCGCAGTTGCTGCAGGAAACTATGGGGTATAATGCGATATGGGCCGGGCTTGCCTATGCGCCAATCGGCATAATGCCACTATTAATATCGCCTTTAATAGGACGTTATGGTAACAAAATTGATATGCGTGCATTGGTTACATTTAGTTTTTTGATGTATGCGGTTTGCTATTACTGGCGTTCTGTGACATTTATGCCAACGATTGATTTCACAGGCATCATTTTGCCACAGTTTTTCCAGGGATTCGCCGTTGCCTGTTTCTTTTTACCCTTAACAACGATTTCGTTTTCAGGGTTGCCTGATAATAAATTTGCCAATGCCTCGAGTATGAGTAATTTTTTTCGTACCCTGTCAGGATCAGTTGGTACGTCGTTGACAATGACGTTGTGGGGACGACGCGAATCGTTACACCATAGTCAGTTGACAGCAACCATCGATCAATTTAACCCCGTGTTTAATTCATCATCACAAATTATGGATAAATACTATGGTTCGCTTTCAGGGGTTCTTAATGAAATTAATAATGAAATAACTCAGCAGTCACTTTCAATTTCTGCAAATGAGATTTTCCGTATGGCGGCTATTGCTTTTATCTTACTTACGGTATTGGTTTGGTTTGCGAAACCGCCGTTTACAGCGAAAGGTGTTGGGTGATGGTAAAAAGAGAGAGCTATAGCAGGTAAGACGGTAGAATCTTAAGCCTGCGCCATCGGCAGCATCGCTCACCCAGGGAAAGGATGGCGATGCTGCGGTGAAACGTTATTAACGGCCTTTAGCCAGATATTGCTTCATCTCTTCTTCCGGCACCATTCCACCTCCTGTCGCCCACACCAGATGAGTGGCATTACGCAGTTGTTCTGTGCTGAAACCTTGCATCTGTTGGTAAATTACTGATGCGCACACGCGCTGAGGCCCGGCCATACCCGCCAGTGCTGAAGGCTCAAGACGAATGTCTTCTTCCTGCGCCAGCCAGCCAAGCATGTCATACATGGTTTGATCGCTAAGGGTATAGAAGCCATCCAGCAGACGCTCCATTGCCCGCCCGACAAAGCCTGATGCGCGACCAACAGCAAGGCCATCCGCTGCGGTAAGGTTGTCGATACCAATATCCTGAACAGAAATCTGATCGTGTAGTCCGGTATGGACGCCTAACAGCATACAAGGAGAGTGCGTGGGTTCGGCAAAAAAGCAGTGAACATGATCGCCAAATGCCAGTTTAAGACCGAATGCGACGCCACCAGGACCACCGCCAACGCCACACGGCAGATAGACAAACAGAGGGTTACCAGCATCGACGATACGACCTTGCTTGGCAAATTGCGCTTTAAGACGCTGGCCTGCGACGGAATACCCAAGGAACAACGTGCGGGAATTCTCGTCATCAATAAAGAAACAGTTCGGGTCAGACTGCGCTGCTTTACGTCCTTCCTCGACAGCAACACCATAATCTTGCTCATATTCCACGACCGTAACGCCATGGCTGCGCAGTTTCGCTTTTTTCCATGCTCGGGCATCAGCAGACATATGTACTGTCACCTTAAAGCCAATGCGGGCGCTCATAATACCGATTGATAACCCCAGATTTCCGGTTGAGCCCACAGCAATGCTGTATTGGCTAAAGAACTGCTTAAACTCCGGAGAAAGCAGTTTGCTGTAGTCATCTTCAAGCGTCAGCAACCCTGCTTCCAGAGCCAGTTTTTCTGCATGTGCCAGGACTTCATAAATCCCGCCGCGTGCTTTTATGGAGCCGGAAATAGGCAAATGGCTATCTTTTTTCAGTAACAGTTGCCCGCTGATCGGTTGCTGATATTCCTTTTCCAGCCGTTTTTGCATAGCCGGAATGGCAACCAGTTCTGATTCAATAATCCCTCCAGAGGCAGCCGTTTCAGGAAATGCTTTTGCCAGATAGGGGGCAAAACGAGATAAGCGCGCATGGGCGTCCTGAACATCCTGTTCGGTCAGGCCAACATAAGGTAAACCTTCAGCCAATGAGGTCGTGCCAGGATTGAACCAGGTGGTTTCTTTAAGAGCAACCAGATCCTTTACCAACGGATACTGGGCGATGAGCGAGTTCATTTTAGCGTTTTCCATAGTACGTCTCTTTGCGCTTAGATGATAAATGACAGCAGGAATGTGCCCGCCAGAGCGACGACTGAAGCGATAAATGTCGCTGTCGTATAGTATTTAAATGTTTCATTGAGCGTAGCGCCGCAATATTGCTTCACCAGCCAGAAAAGCGAGTCCGTAACGATCGTGCAGCCAATCGCACCTGAACCGATAGCAATCGCAATAATTTCCGGACTGATGTCGGGATACAGCGGCAGCATGGGTGCAACAATTGCCGTTGCCCCCATCATTGCCACCGTAGCGGAGCCCACTGCAGCATGCAGAATAAGTGCCACCAACCAGGCCAGAAGAATCGGGTGCATATGCATATTGGAGAGAATAACTGCCAACGTATCAGCGAGACTGCTGCTTTTTAAAATGGCGTTGAATGCGCCTCCAGCCCCGATAATCAGCAAAATATTAGCAATAGAACCGAAGCCATTTTCCGTATGTGTGAGCATCGTCCCCATGCTCATATGCTGACGTATACCCAACACATAATAGGCGACAAATACGGCGATAAACATGGCAGTGATAGGGTTGCCAATAAACTCAAGCAAGCTATACAAACCACTCTCACGCGCCATATTCAATTCGGCAATCGTTTTAACCAACATCAGCGCAATGGGTAGCAGTACGGTGAATAACGTTGCGCCTAATGACGGTAGTGTTTTTTCATCGCGAACTTTGAGATCGGCAAACTCTGTGGGTACAGGTTTAAAGGGCAGTCGTTGACCCAGAAATTTAAGGAAAAGTGGGCCACCGATCAGTGATGCCATCAGCCCAACCAGCAAACCGTAGACGATCACCGAACCGATATCTGCGCCAAGCTTATTGGCAACATATAAAGCAGCCGGATGTGGGGGAACCACGCAGTGCACTGCCATCAATGCGGTACACAGCGGAATGGCCAGCTTTAACAATGAGGTATTGGTTTTTTTGGCAATTGAAAAAGCCAGAGGAATCAATAGCACAACGCCCACTTCGACAAACAGCGTGATGCCGCAAATCAGGCCAACCAGTACCATAATGACATCAGCTGAAAGCCAGCGGCAACGCTGAAGTGTCAGACCAATTCTTTCTGCGGCCCCGGATACTTCCATCATTTTTCCCAGTATCGTGCCAAGGCCGATAACCGCAGCGAGGAACCCCAGCGTTCCGCCAATTCCACTTTCAATAGCATTTACCATATCCAGTGGCCCCATGCCCATCATCGTTCCCACGAAGAAGCTGGCCAGCAACAGCGCCAGAAACGGGTGGAATTTGAACTTCACGATGGTCAGTACAATTAACACGATGCTGATAAGCAGCGTGCTCACAACCCAGATTTGAGAGTGCATATCTCACCTTCCCCTGTGATTAACCTGATGATATTGGACAAAAAAACAACGCAGGCTGACAAACGATAAAATTTGCCTTTCACATGAGGTAAATTGCATCAATGGAGTGATTTACATCTAGAAATGAAGGTGAATTGAGATATGGTTCACTTTAGCTCACCTCACAGCTGAAATTTTGCCGCTATTTTTTTACACTTAATAGAAAAATGAGGTGATTATGGAACCCCTTCGTGAAATAAGAAATCGACTGCTTAACGGCTGGCAACTATCAAAACTGCATACTTTTGAAGTGGCTGCCAGGCATCAGTCCTTCGCCCTTGCGGCAGAGGAATTGTCGCTGAGCCCCAGTGCGGTAAGTCACCGTATCAATCAGCTGGAAGAAGAATTAGGTATTCAGTTGTTTGTTCGTTCCCATCGCAAAGTGGAATTAACGCACGAGGGGAAACGCGTTTATTGGGCGCTAAAATCGTCGCTGGATACCCTGAACCAGGAAATTCTTGATATCAAAAATCAGGAGTTATCGGGTACGTTAACTCTGTATTCCCGGCCCTCTATCGCCCAATGCTGGTTGGTGCCCGCATTAGGTGACTTTACTCGCCGCTATCCGTCTATTTCGCTCACCGTGCTCACTGGTAATGACAATGTCAATCTGCAACGTGCCGGAATCGATTTGGCAATCTACTTTGATGACGCGCCGTCAGCGCAACTGACTCATCACTTTCTGATGGATGAAGAAATCCTGCCAGTATGTAGCCCGGAATACGCTCAAAGACATGCTTTAACAAACACCGTAATTAACCTGCGTCACTGTACGTTGCTCCATGACAGACAGGCATGGAGCAACGACTCTGGTACGGATGAATGGCATAGTTGGGCGCAACATTATACGGTTAATTTGCCGACATCTTCAGGAATTGGCTTTGATCGTTCTGATTTAGCCGTTATCGCCGCAATGAATCATGTTGGGGTGGCGATGGGAAGGAAACGCCTGGTACAAAAAAGGCTTGCCATTGGTGAGCTCGTTGCACCGTTTGGCGATATGACGGTGAAATGCCATCAGCATTATTACATCACCACATTACCGGGCAGGCAGTGGCCAAAAATTGAAGCGTTTATTACCTGGTTAAGAGAACAGGTAAGTCAATATGAATGTTATACCTTATAATACATTAAATCATCTGGTTCCTAAATAACCTTATTATGCACTGTAAGTGTATGTTGGCTTTATAAATTGCGATTTTTATATGGGAATTGTTTTGTCAATAGTTACGAAAAGGATAAATAAAATAACCACATCTTCTTGGTGTCGAATATTGGAGAGCGATAATTCATAGTAAACTATGATTACCAGAGAAAAGATAAGTGGCAATATATTTGCTGGTGGCATTTTTATTAAATATTATGTGTGTTGGTTTGTAACTTTAAAAAAATTAATTTTTTTAATAAAAAAGTGATTTGTTTCTCATTTTGATTAATATTGAGGATCCATTATGATTATCAGTTGTATGTCATAAAAATGAGGGGCTAAAAGCCTCAATGAATTGAGGCCTTTAGAACAGGGGTTATATCTTCTTTATATCTAACACATCACCCTCCCATACTCGTTTAAATCTTGCTGCATTACTGGCTGTATATAATACCGTATGATGTATGTTTCTGTGCCCTAAATAATCTTGTATTAGTCTGGTGTCTAACCCTTGATTAGCTAAAGCATACCCACAACCATGCCTAAGCATGTGAGGATGAATGTTAATATTCATATTGTGACTATATTTCTTACACATCTTATACACATATTGTCTCGAGATTTTATTTCCTTGACAAGAAAGAAATAAAGAGTCTTCAAAAGGTTTTTTTACTATGTTATCACGTAGTGCTAGCCATTTTTTTAATAACAGAACAGTTTCTTTTTGCAGGGGATGTACTGTGGATAATCCATTTTTTAAACGCTTGATATATATTGCTGACTCTGAAAAGTCAATGTCGCTAATCTTTAGTGCAATAAGCTCGCTTACCCTAAGGCCATGTACATATGCCATTTGTAACATGGCTTTATCTCTAATTTCATTTTTTGAACCGTTGATGGCTTCAAAAAATAACAACCATTCACTATGAGTAATAAATTTGCGCATAATATTATCGGTTATACTAATTAAGTTAAAAAATAAACTATAAATACCAGAGCCTGGTATTATTGCTTGTTTTTTATAAGCAAGTAATGAGCTGGGATTTAAATTATGCCACTAAATGGATATTCATCAATACCCCGCCAGAGAGATAGTTGCTCAGTGGGTATAGAATATTATTAGTCAACCAGTGAGCATAAATAAGCACAAGAAGTTGCGTATTATGAATAATGATTCAATGCCATGCTGGTGGTTTTTTTTGTGGTGAAAATATTTGTACCTTTTTGTTTACGGATGAAAAATAAACAGTCATATTATTTTGGTTAATTATTGTGTTAGTTTTAACACTCGGTGATGTTTTTTGTTATAGTGCATTAATTTTTAAATAAAAAAATTCATACATTCATGGATGTAATATATACAAGATACAATGTTAATTTTAGATAAAATATTAATTGCATTGGATACTTTTTAAATATGCCGATGTTGAGCTTAATTTTATGAGGGAATGCTATTTCGGGCTGTAGGACTTTTTTATAATCATCGTATAGGGCTCTTTATATTTACAGGAGGGTTTTGAACGATAGTTACATAACGAAGGTTGTTTGTATGCGTTTACAAGCGATTAATTAGATTAGGTGAATTTTAATAAATTAATCTATAATCATACAGCAACTATATGAATTATATTATTGACTAAATTTAATTCTTTCATCATAGTTGACATGGCTATTTTATATAAATAGAGGTGATTTATGCAAAACAGAAAATTTTTAACGCATCATGAAATTAATTTACTACTTCAATCTGTAAAACAAAAGAGTTGCTCTTCACGCGATGTTTGCATGATTTTATTGGCTTATTTTCATGGTCTGCGTGTTAGTGAGCTCTTATCTCTGCAGTTGTCGGATTTAGAACTAACTACAGAAAAAATATATATTCAACGGATAAAAAATGGATTCAGTACAGTCCATCCACTTCAAAAGGAAGAGGTGATTGCAATAACAAACTGGCTGAATGAAAGGAATTCATTAAATGTTAAACATTTCAATGATAACCCGTGGTTATTTGTTTCCCGAACAGGAAAACCATTATCGAGACAACGATTCTATAACATAGTTTCTGCTGCGGGTAAAAATGCAGGTTTAAATATTAAAGTTCATCCACATATGTTACGCCATGCATGTGGTTATTCACTAGCAGATAATGGTGTGGATACCCGTCTTATTCAGGACTATCTCGGGCATCGTAATATCAGGCATACGGTAATTTATACTGCTTCTAATTCAATGAGATTTGAAAAAATGTGGGGGATAGGTGACGCAAAAAAGCAACATTTTGACCCAAAATGTAAACCCAATCTTTGTTTAGAAATTCTCGTATAGAAAAACATTTTTTTCTATAAAAAACATTAAATTTACTGATTTAGATCAATGTGCGGCGTCAATCTACACATAAAGAGGTAGGTTTGTCTTCTTTTTAATCTCTGGCGTATAAAGCCAAAATGTAAATAACAATCAAAATTATATTCTGAATTAAAATAAATACGCAGGTTTTTTTACCTGCGTTTTGTGCTATTTGTAGTTAATTAAATTGATGTTGTCAAAATGGGTCATTTTGTAAACCTGTGCCTCAAGGTTTGTCTCCCCCGCGGTGTGCAAAGCAAAAGGAAATTGGGAAAGGGGATAACAGGAAATTGATTGCATGGTTTTGATTACGACTACAAAAAATACTTTTATAATTCAAGCAATTAAGAGTATGCGTTGGCGGGGTTTTTCGTACGTGAAAGTCATCGCTGTGGACGACTATTCTTCTCTGATTCGTGATTTTGGTACATCTTGCTTTCGGGATGAGCAATCGTTGTTGTTACCTGTATTCCCTGATAATGATTCTACTACCTGTATACGCTCACTGTATTTCATTCACCAATGGCTAAAAAGCCAGCCTGTCAATATTCCGTGCCTGGCATGGGGGGATAATGGTGTAGTTAGTAATAAAGGCATACCTTTCATACCGTGGAAATTAACAGCAGAGCAATTTTGTTTCTATATAGATAAATTTATCAATGGCTGGAGGTGCAAAAAAAATATTCGCGCGAATCATAAAGTTTCTTTTTTAGAACGACAATTATCCCCGAGGGAGAAAAGTATCTTTATATATACCAAGGAAGGAAAAGATATTGCATGGATCTCGAACACCTTGGGTATATCCAGTAAGACTGTGTGGACGCATCGTCGTAGAGCTATGGATAAACTCGGGGTAAAACGTTTACATCAATTTATAAATATTCCGCGTTCCCTTATTAGTGAAAATATTCAATTATAATGTACGTTCAAGAGTATTAGTGTTATGAATAAAATATATAAAGTCATTTGGAACCATACAACCCAAAAATGGGATGTTGTTTCAGAATTGACGAGTTGTAGAAAAAAATGTAAATCAACTCGCCTAGGAATTGCTTTATCAGCAATGGTTCTGGGGGGCGCTATTGCAATTAATTGCAATAGCGCAATGGCAGATGTCATATTGTCACCAGACTGGCGTCCGGGTACGAATAACTCGGGTGTTGGGGCTGCAACAGTAAGTGGTAAAACCGAATACATCACTGGTCCAAATGTCGTCCAGTCTGGTGGGTCAGGTCTTATCTGGATGACTGTAGAACAGGCAATTTTAAATGGCTACACCACTGGAGATAATTTATCCGGATTGATTTACGTCAATACCGGAGAAAAAACAAAAACCATTACAGTGAAGGATGAGGTTACTGGCGCTTCTCAAACACTTCAAGTGTTTGATACTGACTCTTTCTCACAACGCGATGCGGGGACTGGGGGAAATGAAACCATTCCTGGTTTTAGTGGCACTGCGGATTTTTTCAATGCGACACGTTTTGTAACAGCCAATAATGGCGGTACAGCTATTTTGGATGTGGGTTCACCAGCAATCGGTAATTTTTTTAAAAATACACAGCTTGCTGTAGCTGATGGAGAAGGTTCCTCTGTTGTATGGAACTCGGTCAATGATTTTTATTTTCAGCCTGGTGCAACCATGCAGGGGGGCGGCGTTACTCAAAAAATCATTGACTCAATGAAATATGCTGGATCAATTACTGATTGGGCGGGAAAAGTACACCATATTAACTCTCTTGATGATTTAAAGCAATATAATCAATATTTGATAAAGTCACTAGAGGACAAAACGCTATCTTATAAGCAGTATGATGCTGAATTTAATAAGGCCCTTATTGTCACTAAGCATAATTACAATGTAGATATGACCGCAGGGGGACGCATAGACTCAACTCCTTACAAAGAAAATGTAGGGCTGCTTGCTGTTCTCCATGCAACCAATAATGCACGAGCAATATTAGGTAAAACGGGTAAATTAACTGGAGTTCTTCCTGCCTATGGGAATGGAGGAGGGATCGTTGCAACTAATGGTGGGACCGGTGTTAATGAAGGGGTCATTGATGCCATTGGTACTGAAATGATTGCCTATCAAGACAGTACCATTGTTAACGATGGTACACTTTTTGTTTGGGATAATAATGATAAATATGCTCTCCAGGCAGAGGGGATGGTTGCCGGTAGTAATGGTTCTTCAGCCATTAATAATGGTGTTATTAATATTCGCCCATTTAAAAATGCTTTCGCTCCAGAGGGGATTAACACCGCAATTGTTGTTAGTAATGGGGGCATGGCAACAAATAAAGGCACAATAAATATTACTGCCGATGCATCAACTAATGATAATAATGGCAAAACACGAGGTGTAAATGTTGGAGCTGGAGGCTCTTTTATTAACTCGGCCTTCGGGAGCATCAATGTAGGTATTGCGGAGGATAAAACTGCGACTCATTCGGCTGTGGGTTCTGTTGCGATTGAAGTACAAAATGGTGCAAACAAAGTCGTTAATGAAGGTACTATTTTTTTGGGCAGGGGGGCTCAGGGGAACTACGGAATCCTGGCAAAGGATGCCGGGACTGTTGATGTGGTAAATAAAGGGACTATCACTATTGACGGTCATGACAGTGATGCACCTGCACTGAATGTTGGCATGCTGGCAAATAATAGCTCCGGGATGAAAAACTCCGGGATTATCAATGTTAATGGTCTGAACAGCACCGGGCTACAGGTAATCAATGCAGGACAGTTGAATTCTGACGGTACGATAAATGTTGGCGGCAAGGGTATCAGTAGTGGTTTCCGTAACTATGGTGCCTGGGTGGAAGGTGCCGGAAGCAATGTTAATGTATCCGGAAAAATCAGTCTTGCCGGTACGGGGGCTGTGGGGGTTTTTGCTAAAGATGGCGGCAGTCTGACCCTGTCAGGCAATGGTGCAGTGCTATTTGGCAGCAGCGATCAGATAGGCTTTTATGTCTATGGAAAGGACTCTGCCATTCATAATACCGGAAGCGGTGTTATGGATGTGTCCACTGAAAACTCAACATTATTCCGTATTGCCAGCGGTGCGACATTCCAGGGAACTGCAGATGCTTCTTCTGCACTTACGGCGTCTGGTAAGAACTCTTATGCACTTATTGCCACGGGGAAATCGGATGGCGGTGTGGCCTCGACAGTAACGTCTGGAGGAATGACCATCAACCTGACGGGTGAGGGGGCTACAGCGACTTTGATTGAAGGGGGAGCGCAGGGCACAATTGAAAGTAATGCCATTATCAATATGGATAATGCCAGTGCGATAGCCGGTATTGCGGATGGCAATGGCTATGATATTTCCGGCAAACTCATTAATCCGAAAGACAAGACCACACTATTAACGGCGGGGGCTCAGTTAAGTTCCACCCAGGATAAAGTGACCGGGTATATCGCCCGTAATGGGGCCACTCTAAATAATACCGGTAATATCATCTTTACTGGAAAGAATACAGTGGGCGTCCGGGTTGAGGAGGGGGCTGTTGGTACCAACAGCGGAAATATTACAGTTCAGGATGGTGGTGTGGGACTAATTGCTAATGCCACACAAGATGTTACAACGATTAATAACTCGGGAAATCTCGTTCTCAAGGGGGGAGATAATGCTAACCGTACAACGGGTATAAAAGCATCTGGTACAACAACAACGGTTAATATGACCGCGGGTACTATATCTTTGCAGGGACAGGGGGCGATTGGCGTTGAGGCAAGCAATAAAGGGACTGTTAACCTTGATGGCTCGGCAGTACCGAACTTTGCTGCTGACGGCTCTGGTATTACCGATCAGATTGCTTTTCGTATTATCGGAGATGGTGCAACCATTAAGACGAATATTGCACCGGGAACCCTGCTGGATGCCAGTGGGGAACGTTCTGTACTTTTCCGTATTGAAGATGGGGCAAAACAGGCCGGCTCTCTGCTGATGAAAACCTCCGGGACAGGCAGCCGTGGTATCTGGGCCACAGGGAAAGGGAGCAATGTCCTGGCTGATGCTGGCAGTGATTTCCAGATCCTGGGCGCTCAGGCTCAGGGATTATATGTAACTGGTGGTGCGACAGCGACGCTGAAACAGGGGGCATCAGTTAACCTTGTAGGGGATGGCGCTGTTGTCGCGGAAGTTGACGGAAATGAATACGCTCTGGATGGCAGTATTACACAAACGAATACTGGCTCGGTTATTACCAATGAGGCAGATATCTCTTCGCCGCTGAATAATGCCAAGGGCTTTATTACGCGTAATCAGGGACTGTTGATTAACAGCGGCAACATTGATTTCACTGCCGGTACCGATAATATCGGCGTCTGGGTTGATAATGGTCGTTTTGAAAATACAGGAAGCCGTATAGCGGTCAATGGCGTTGCATTATTTGTTGAAGGTGAACACGCTCAGATTACCAGCACGGGAGGGGATATCGTCGCTGTGGATGGTGAGGCTGCCATTAAGCTGGGGGCGGGCGCGTCACTGAACCTGACAGGGAGTGGCCTGGGAACGATCGAAGGTCAGAAAAATGCGCATGGCATCCTGCTGGATACAGGGGCTGTGGGGCTGGTTATTGATGGTGCGAAAATCAATGTTAATGCTGCAGGTGCGGTCGGTCACGGGATTGAGAACCGTGCAGAAATTGAAGGCATTCAGTTAACCAATACGACTGAAATTAATGTGGCTGATGGCATTGGTGTGCGAACTTCTGCTTCTCTGGCCAAGACCAACAGCGGCACTATTAATGTAGACGGCAGTGGAATTGCACTGGCGTTCCAGAAAGCTGACGGAAGTGAAACCGATAATAACCTAGATATGTCTGACTCCGCTGGATTAGTCATTAATCTGAAAGGCACGGGCGGCACGGGTATTTTTGCCAACACTAAAGATGGTGCTGTCGTGAAAAGCGGTGCAAGTGTCAATGTTACACAGGCCGATGGCGGTTCCGCTCTGGTGGTTAACAATGCGGCCAGTGAAGTGGTTCAGAGCGGTAATCTCATCTCTGCTTCTCTGAATCATGCCGTGGTGGATGCTTCAAAAGCACAGTCCTTTACCAATAAAGGTCAGATTAAAGCTGCGTCCGCCACCGGGACTGCAATGGCGTTTGATGACGCAGTGAATACCACCGTACTGAATGACAGCGGTGCTGAAATTCAGGGGGTTGTGGCTCTGAACGGCGGTGATAACACATTCACCAATAAAGGCAGTATTACCGGAACCGTCAGTGCAAAAGAGGGTAACAATACATTTTTATTTGATGATGGCAGCATACTGACAGGAGAAGTGACTGCAGGAAATGGCAATAACAATGTAACGCTCAATGGTAAGGCTCATGTTGATAAGGTTACTGCCGGTACCGGGAAGAACACCTTCACCATTAAAGGCGAAGGGGCAACCTGGAACCTGCTGGATGGCGGGCAGGGAGATTCTGATTCCCTGATTTTTGATAACGCCATTCATACGCTGGATTCTGTTGTAAAACTACAGAATTTTGAACATGTCGGGCTGAAGAACAGTTCGCTTGTCACTCTGAAGGAAGCTCTTGTGCTGACCGATGGGGGGACCGGCCCGGGTTCCGTCGATATTGAATCGGGCAGCGAACTGGCCATTATTCCTGCAGTTGCAGGCAACTTTACCTTTGATCCACTGTTAACAGGCAAAGGAACACTGTCTGCCCGTCTTGATGCCGACACATCTGCTTTTGAATTCAGCCATAACGTCGGGGATCAATTTGCCGGAACTCTGAAGCTGGGTACCAGTAGCTTTGCTCTGGAAGGGCTGAATACGAGCGGGTTAACCCATGCAATGCTGATGTCTGAAACCGGGAATATCACAACGGTTGGCTCCGGTGTTCAGCAGATTGGCGGTCTTGGGTTCAATGGCGGAACGCTGATTTTTGGTTCCGTTATGCCGGGCGATACCATTGCCAGCAACAGTATTGAAACCTCTGCTGCAGGTACGCTGGATATCCGGGGGAAAGGCACAATTCAGGTCACCATGCCAGATGAAGTGATTAATGATATTCCGGCTGTTGATACCCGTAAGAATTTGCTGGAGCAGGATGATGCGCAGACCCTGGTCACGCTGGTGAATGCAGCGGGTACCGTCACCGGTACTGGCGGGCAACTGCAACTGGTGGATGAAAACGGGCAGGCTATTTCTCACAGTCAGACGTTTGATGTCACTCAGGGCGGTGAAGTTGTAGCTCAGGGAAATTATGACTATAAGCTACTGGGAAGCTCCGACGGTATTAAAGGTGACGGACTGTACATAGGCTATGGGCTGAAGTCGCTGGATTTACAGGGAACCGGTGATAAAGCGCTGGTGCTGACACCGAGAGCGAATGCCCAGGGACTGCAGACAGATCTTGGCGCACAGTTAACGGGGGCAGGGGATCTGGCCATCGAAGCTGCGGGGCAGGTTGTCACACTGTCTAACGGCGGTAATAACTACACCGGGGATACGCTGGTGCGCAGCGGCACATTACAGATGGCAAATGATAATGTACTTGGCGCAACAGGTAATCTGAACGTCGCCAGCAATGCCGTCTTCAGAACAAACGGATACAGCCAGACGGTGGGCGCACTGCAGACAGAAACGGGAGCGCACATTCAGCTTGATAGCGGTAGTGTACTAACGGTCAGCGGCACGCAGCGTCAGCCGGGGGATGATAATGGTGGCATCATTGAAAACAATGTGCTGACCGGAGACGGTACGCTGGCTGTCACGGGCGGCAATCTGACGGTACATGGCACCAATATCGGGTTTACCGGTAATGCCAGCCTTACCCAGGGGGCGCTGGTTGAAATGAACGGCGCACAGGGGCTGGGAAGCCAGGGCTCCATCAGCTTTGAAAGCCTTAATGATCGCCTGGCGATTGATATCGCCGACGGTAGCGGAGTAAGCAGTAACCTGAGTAAATCGCTTTCCGGAAAAGGTTCAGTGGGCATACTGAACACCACTGATCTGACACTTTCCGGAGATAACCGTAATTTCAGCGGTGAATTCCGTGTGCAGAAAGATGCTGCTCTGCGGGCTTCAGATGAAAAACACCTGGGCACCGGGCTGATTGACAGTGATGGTGTCACCTGGCTTACCGCCAGTGGAAACTGGTTACTGAAGAATGATATTACTGGCTCCGGCGCTCTGGTGAAACAGGGGGCGGGCAATCTGATCATTAATCATGAGCTGACTTATACCGGTGATACCACGGTTGAGAATGGCGTTCTGATTGTCGGTGATGATTCAGTCACCCGTGCCGCTGGTGCGACGTTGTCAGGCTCCAAAAACATTCATGTTCTTAATGGCGGCACACTGAGTGGGCTGGGGACCGTTTCGGGTCAGGTTAATAACCAGGGAACACTGGCATCACTAAATGCTCTCTCAGGTTATGAAACGGCAGAGGCGAGCAATTTTACCGTTGGCTCACTGACCAATACTGGCGTCATTCGTCTGGCCGGTGGTAAGACAGGAAATACCCTGACCGTAAATGGCGATTACACTGGTGGCGGTACGTTAATTATCAATACCGTGCTGGGGGATGATACTTCTGCCACTGACAAACTGATTGTCACGGGTAACACCTCCGGTGATACCGGCGTGGTGGTGAATAATGTCCGGGGCCAGGGGGCTCAGACCGCTGACGGCATTGAGATTGTGCATGTCGGTGGTCAGTCTGACGGTAACTTCAGACTGGAGAATCGTGCTGTGGCCGGGGCATGGGAATATTTCCTGCATAAAGGTAATGCGGGTGGTACCGACGGTAACTGGTATCTGCGCTCTGAATTGCCGCCGGAGCCGGGGACAAAACCGGAGACAAAACCAACACCGGATAAACCTGTGCAGAAGGTCTATCGCCCGGAGGCTGGCTCATATATTTCGAACATTGCGGCGGCTAACACGCTGTTCAACACCAGAATGCACGATCGTGAGGGGGAAACTTACTATACCGACGTGTTTACTGGTGAGAAAAAAGCAACCAGTATGTGGATGCGTCATGTTGGCGGTCATAATCGCTGGAAGGACAGTAGTTCACAACTGAATACGCAAAGCAACCGCTATGTTGTGCAACTGGGTGGCAGCATTGCACAGTGGACTGACGGTCAGGAGCGTCTGCAGCTGGGTATTATGGCCGGTTACGGGAATGAGAAGAGCTCCACGACATCCTCGGTTTCGGGATATAAATCTAAAGGCTCGATCAGTGGTTACAGTACCGGTTTATACGGAACGTGGCAGCAGAATGACGGCAATGACACCGGGGCTTATGTTGACACCTGGATCCAGTACGGCTGGTTTAATAATACCGTTAATGGTGAAAAACTGGCGGCGGAGTCCTGGAAATCCCGTGGATTTACCGGTTCAGTGGAAGCAGGTTATACCTTCAAAGCCGGCGAATTTACCGGCAGCCAGGGAAGCCACTATGACTGGTATATTCAGCCACAGTCCCAGCTTACGTGGATGAATGTAAGAGCCGGCGAACATAAGGAGAAAAACGGCACGAAAGTTCAGCTTAACGGAGACGGCAATATCCAGAGTCGTCTGGGCGTCAGAACTTACCTGAAAGGTAAGAGTGCGTCTGATGACAATAAGGCGCATCAGTTCGAGCCTTTTGTGGAGGTTAACTGGATCCATAATACACAGGACTGGAGTGTCAAAATGGATAATACGGTACTCAGTCAGGACGGAGCCACAAATATTGCTGAAGTCAAAACGGGTGTTCAGGGTAAATTGTCAGATAACCTGAATGTCTGGGGCAATGTTGGCGTTCAGGTCGGCGATAAAGGGTACAGTGATGCCCAGGCAATGCTGGGTATTAAATATACATTTTAATCACACAGTGGCAGGAGGATCCCTCCTGCCACATCCGGGTAGTCATAATGAGTTCTGTAATGAAATTTTCTGTTGTTAATGCAGTAGTGCTGCTGTTGCTGATTGTACTTACTGGTGTTTTTTATATGAAAAAGTCAAAAGAAATTGCAGTTGTTAATATCGATACTATTTATAATCAGTCTACCGCCGGAGACATGGCCAGAAAGCATCTGAATGAGGTTAAGAGTATTCTTGAAAAAGGATATGAGGATGCGCAAAAAGCATTCGCAGATAACGCGAATAAAGAGGCGCTGCTTCTTGATGCCAGACAAAAACTGGAACGACAATATATTATTGAGGAAAATAGCGCAAAAATGGTGTTATCCCGTGCGATAGATAATGCCATAGGCACATGGAGAAAAGACAATCCTAAAAATATTGCCGTATTGTCTTCAGGTGTTGTGCTTGCGCATAACGAGTCAGCTGATATCACCAAAGAAGTCATGACTCTGGTTGAAAAAGAAAATCTGGTTTTTAATAAATTACCCAAAGTGGAAGTGCACAATAAGAATGAAGAGAAACCAGAACAAAGTAAGTAATCACTAGATTCTGACGATTTCCAGAAGGGAGATTCAGCAGGCCAGCATCTGTAATCATTCAGATTTGCTGGCTTGCTGCTAAATATGGTTGCTAAGAAAAATAGCAGGCCAGTAATTTATTTAGATTACTGAATATAATAATTTTTCAGGAACGGTTATGCTGAAGGTAGTATGTTTAATCGACACAATTATTTGCTGTGTCTAATATGAGGTGACATTTTTATGATCACTGACCAGCAAGACTGACCCGTATTGATTAGCCTGATTATTGGCAACTTATTGGGGTAGTCATTTTGACATCGAATGGGGGAGGTTTCCAGTTAAGTTCACGAATGCATGATGATTTACGTTCACATATCGAAGTACTGGTTGACTATACTAAGGATTTTAAGATAACTCACTGATTGTAAGTGGGTTATTGCGAGGGGGATGATAGATGGTGTCCCCTGCAGACATCTACTTGAGGCGGCAGGGGATTGATTGGAATGGTGTTTTTTAGATGTGAGAAATATTTTACCCGCTATTTTACCCATTGGCGCGGCTTAAGAGCTTATTTTTGAATTCACAATGGTCACGATATAACCATCTTGCTCGCCCGTGGATAACTTTGGCTTTTGGCAGGTCGCCGGACTTAATCCGGTCATAGATGAAGGTTTTACCGAAGCCAGTATCGGCCATGATGAATTTCAAATCAACCAGTGAATCAGGTTGTAGTTCGTGTTGCATGAGTGCTATCTCCGAATAGGGAATCGAACCTGCAAATCAGGCAATAAAAAACCGCATTGATGCGGCAATGGTAGGTCTGGATATCTTGAGAAATGAACGGGCCTCATCGAGTGTGAGGCTGTGGTTAGTCCTTGCGTAACTCGCTAATTCTTCTGTAAGTCTCTGGTGCTTTGTTTCCGTGTATCTTCATTTCAGACTTCAACAGAGCAACGAGAGAATCCCATTCGTTGAGGATGCCTTTGAATGCCGGAACGCGCTTTGCAACCTTGTCGAATGAATCCCTGATTTCTGGAATCTGCTCGACAAGCGCAACGCATCGTCGGAAATCGGCTGCGTCATGTGGAGCACCGAAGCTATGACCATAGATATTCTTTTTCAGTCCACATGCGATTGAGGCAAGAGTTGCGCTACTGATGCCAACATCGCCAGTCGATTGCCATTTCAAAACCTTCATAGCCAAATCTGACATTTCTTGTCTCCAATAAAAAAACCGCCATCAGGCGGCTTGGTGTTCTTTCAGTTCTTCAATTCGAATATTGGTTATGTCTGCATGTGCTATCTGCGCCCATATTATCCAGTGGTCATAGCAGTCGTTGATGTTCTCTGCTTCGATAACCCTGTTGAATGGCTCTCCATTCCATTCTCCTGTGACTCGGAAGTGCATTTATCATCTCCATAAAACAAAACTCGCCGTAGCGAGTTCAGATAAAAGAAATCCCCGCGAGGGCGGGGATGTTAAGTCGGTGGGGGTACAGTATGGATATCGAAAATTATTGCGCGATTCTCATTACTCCCCTGGGAAAACATTATCTGGCAAGCATACGTTGTTGATGCTGTTTCACAACACGTAAACGTAAGCTGTCATAGGCCCAATTGTAGAACATGGTATATGGTAGAAAGAAAAGGAAGAATCCTATCTCTAGTGTAAAAGCCTGTAACAGACTGACGCTCAGAATCCAGGACACCATAATGACGCCGATCGCGATAAATCCACTTTCAAAGCCCAAAGCATGGAATGCACGAACTTTTGCAGTTCGTTTTACCTGATGAGCAGGCCAGTAGCGATCAAATAGCATGTTATAGATGATATTCCAGATCATTGCAGTTGAAGCCAACAAGATAGTCATCCCGCCCATTTCGAGTATAGTTCGCTGCATTAACCATGCTGTGGTGGGGGCCAGAATCGCAGTGGCAATTCCTTCAAAGCAAATAGCGTGAAAAATACGCTCAAGTAACGATCTGTGTTGAATCGCATTATGTTGCATAACTTACCTTTCTTACAGTTTCGACCGCGTTATGGAGTTGTGAGATTTTTATCGATTTATGTGATATATAAAAGATAGATACCATCGAAAAAATTGATAGATTATGCGTTACTCACTTGAAGCGTTAAGTACATTTGTTGAAGTGGTTTCCTGTGGCTCCTTTTCTGCTGCGGCACGAAGATTACGTAAAAGTCAGTCCGCAGTCAGTACGTCAATTGCCAATCTTGAGGTCGATCTTGGTATATCATTATTCGATCGCTCTTCGCGAGAACCTGTGCTGACAGAGGAAGGAAAGAAAGTATTGAGTTACGTTCATGCGATTTTATCAGCCAGTGAACGTCTTGAGGAGGTGGCGGTTTCGCTTGCCGGAGAGACTGAAGCTCGTCTGACGTTTGTGCTTTCCGATACCCTACACCCTGACTTATTAGAAGACATCATGGTGCAGTTTGATAGTCAGTTTCCACATACTGAGTTAGAGGTTTTAATTGGTGAGGATGTCGATGTCATCGATCTTTTGCAAAAAGAACGAGCGCAGATCGGCTTAATTGAGTCTCGGGAACACTACCCCACCGATATTGGCTCAACCCGTTTACCGATGCAAGCGTGGATGGGCATTTATGTTTCGGCGTCACATCCACTGTCTGCAGAAAAAACAATCCAGCGGGAACAACTTCATTCATGGCGAGAACTTCGTCTTAATACTTATATCGATAACCGGGAGATGATTGCCCGTGGACCGGTTTGGTCTGCACCTAACTATTTGTTGTTACTCAGTATGGCCGTACAGGGATTTGGCTGGTGCTCTCTGCCCTGTGCTCTGGTTGAGGAGTTTGCAACAGAAAAACCGCTGGTTCAGCTCGACGTACCTGGCTGGCCAAAGGCAATTTCTATCGATCTGCTTTGGAATAAAAAATCGCCACCAGGCGCGGCTGGAAATTGGCTTAAGCATCATTTACAGCATATCAATGCCCCAAATAGTCGAACTTAGATTAGTTAAAATATGGAATCCTGAAATAATCTCTGTTGATATGTGGAGCCATCTTCCAGGCTCCCACCTAAATCATGTTAGCAGTTCCATTTTTTTGATGATTTCCGCATGAGCATCATCGTTATCCCCAGCGACAAATTGAATACAAAACCAGTGCTACCGCCATTGCAATTCCTACCGTTGCGAATGCTTCAGGCCAGCTCATTGATTCACCTCCTGCGGCGGTTCTGGTAGTGGCATCCAGAACAAGGCGTTCCCTAACCACGATAAAGTGCCGTCGCTCAACTCCACGTATTCCCCTTGCACCTGTCCTGCCATATACTCACCGTGCTTTGAATAAATTAAAATCCAATCATCTTGAGCGGGCATTCGCTCACTACAGCGTATCCAACCACCCGGAGTTACCGGAGAGTTGCCGCGTTCTTTAATGTGCAAGCGAGGCTCACCATCTTTTGGTTCAGGCCACTGGCGCTCCATGTTGATCTTCAATTTATCTTCCTGTAGTGGCTCGCTCCATTGCACCGCGATCTTCAAATCTGCGGATTACTTCCAGCAGTTGCATCGGCTCAATATCCTGAATTTCAAGGCCGCCGATGATAGGTAAAATGTCGTCATCAAACATTTTTGCAAGTTCAGTTGCATAGCCTACTGACCAGACTTGCTTCTTGTGCTCGTACCATTCCTTGTAAATCGCACTAAAGGAATTGTTGTTAGACGAAGCCTTTTTCGCCTTTACCGGATCGATGCCAACCGAGATGTCTTTCCTCGCAGTCCATGCCTTATCCCTTGCCTCCTGCAAAGTCATTAGCGGATATTTTCCTACGGTCAGGATTTTCTCCTTACCGTCAATCTTGTAGCGAAGCTGCCATACCTTTTTCCCGGATACAGGGACATAAAGGTACAGGCCATTACCATCGAGAAGGCGGTATGGTTTTTCTTTCGGCTTTGCTGCTTCAATCTGCTTAACGGTGAGCATGGGTAAAAATCCGGTGGGTAAAATTATTTTATCCACTTTTTACCCGTCATGGAGTGCGGCTGTCAACGATCTGACGCGAACCATTACGAACTGTGAATCTACGGAAGGCTTGATATTCAAGGGATTTTGCGGACTGGTACGGATGGGAGCGAACTGATAAATGGTGTCCCCTGCAGGAATCGAACCTGCAATTAGCCCTTAGGAGGGGCTCGTTATATCCATTTAACTAAGAGGACAATGCGGCATGAGTATACCCGCTAATGCTCAGCGGGGTAAGTACACTGCCGCTCGATTGCTTAAACCCTCGCCATTTATGCCGGGTTTTTATCATTTTTCTTAATGTTTTCCGCACGTTCTGCTTTTTGTCGTGCTTCTGCTTTGCGCTTGTTGCTCATGTCGTTACGGACCTGTGCATGACTCATTAACGCGAAGATAAAGGTGCCGCCGCAGATGTTTCCTGCCAGAGTAGGCAGCGCGAAGGGCCAGATGAAATCGCTCCAGTGCAGCGTGCCGTTAAATACCAGATAGAGGATTTCTACAGAACCGACAACGATGTGGGTGGTGTCTCCGAGGGCGATAAGCCAGGTCATTAATATAATCACTACAATCTTTGCCGCACCCGCTGCAGGAAACATCCATACCATAGTGGCGATCAGCCAGCCGGAAATGATCGCGTTGGCAAACATCTCACTGGGGGTGTTCTTCATCACATCCATGCCGATTTTTACAAATGCATCGCGAGTTTCTTCATTAAAGATAGGCATATATTCAAATGCCCACGCCGCAATACCTGTCCCGAGAATATTCCCCAGCAGCACGACGCCCCATAACCGCATAAGTAAGCCGACGTTGCTCATTGTCGGTTTTTGCATGACGGGTAGTACCGCAGTCACGGTGTTTTCGGTAAATAATTGCTGGCGGGCCATAATGACGATAATAAAGCCAAAGGTATAACCGAGATTCTCCAGCAAGAAACTGCCCGGCACGCCTTCCAGTTCGACATGAAATATCCCTTTTGCCAGTAGTGAAGCGCCCATCGACAGACCCGCCGCAATGGCTGACCACAGTAGCGCCATTGCGTCGCGTTCCAGCTCTTTTTCACCATCCTGGCGGATATGTTCATGAATTGCCATCGCCCGGGAGGGGAGTCGGTCTTCATCTATTTCTATTTTTTTGCCGCGTTCTTTTTCTTCGCTCTCAACTTCAATTTCGTCGCTGTGTTGATCAATTTTGTCGTTGTCCATGGTCTCTTCTCTTGAATTAGCACGTATAGCTAAAGCGTAGCGGCTTTTTTGCTCGCAACTGGCGGGAGTTACTCTGAAAATGTAGAAAAGGCTGTATTTGCCTTTTTCTGTTTCTATAGAATCAAGTAGCCTACAGGGCGTCGATTACCAGGCTATGATCAAATCAGCAAATCAGGGCGTCTGGACATCAGTTGACGTGCTGTTACAATCGCCCACACCTAAACAGGCGGATACGGTATCGTTCCGTCATGGATGGCAAACTGCATAAGCCATAAAAAAACAGGGAGACATTTATGAAGCTTCGCCTGTCGGCGCTTGCTCTTGGAACTACGCTTCTGGTGGGGTGTGCGAGTTCCGGTACAGATCAGCAAGGGCGTTCTGACCCATTAGAAGGGTTCAACCGCACCATGTACAACTTCAACTTCAATGTATTAGACCCGTATATTGTTCGACCGGTCGCAGTCGCCTGGCGTGATTATGTTCCGCAACCGGCGCGTAACGGTTTGAGCAACTTTACCGGCAACCTTGAAGAACCTGCGGTGATGGTTAACTACTTCTTGCAGGGCGACCCTTATCAGGGGATGGTCCACTTTACCCGCTTTTTCCTGAACACTATTTTGGGGATGGGCGGCTTTATTGATGTTGCGGGGATGGCGAACCCGAAACTGCAACGGACTGAACCTCACCGCTTCGGTAGTACGCTTGGTCATTATGGCGTGGGGTATGGGCCGTACGTACAATTACCGTTCTACGGAAGCTTCACGCTGCGTGATGACGGCGGTGATATGGCGGATGGTCTTTACCCGGTACTTTCCTGGCTGACCTGGCCGATGTCCGTGGGTAAATGGACGCTTGAAGGTATCGAAACCCGTGCGCAACTGCTGGATTCCGACGGCCTGCTGCGTCAGTCGTCCGACCCATACATTATGGTGCGCGAAGCGTACTTCCAGCGTCATGATTTCATCGCCAATGGCGGCGAACTCAAACCGCAGGAAAACCCGAATGCGCAAGCGATTCAGGATGAGTTAAAAGATATCGATTCTGAATAAGAAACAAATAAAAAAGGTGAGTCGCAAAACTCACCTTTTTTGTTGTTATCCATCAATTACCACAAGTAAAAGGAGACAAACCGACAATGACCCGGACGAATTATGTAAAAATACTGATGTTCGTCACTGACTGTTTCCGATATTCAGACGTTGAAAAATCAAAAAACTGGACAAATAATTTTAATTATCATCAAAATTAACACCCAACGCAGAGAGTTGTTTAATTTCACTTTGATATTTCATCTGGCGATTTTGAAGTCTTTTTTCAACTTTATCTTCGATTTCCTTAAACTGTTTATATTCATTTTGAGAATTGTCAACGTCAACTTCGTTAGCGAATAAAGTAGAAATTATTTCTTTTACATTATCGCGTCTAAATTTTGCATCGTCCACTTGAAAATTGTATCTTATTGCTCGACCTAAACGTTTAAAAACTTCGTTAGGTTCTCTCAGTCTTTCCCCGTTGAGCTCGTTTACAACCTGATGATCGGAACCTGTTGCAAATGACTCTGCCATGATAGCTTTACTGCTTTCAAACCACGCTGAAGCTTTCCTGGCGTTTTCACTACAATATTGGGTGAGACTATCACCATTAATACGAATTCCTCTTTGAATGTGGTAGTCGTCCTGATCGTAGTAACCGAGAGATAAGTAATCATTTCCGTTTTTATTTTTAATTACAATAGCGAGAGAGTCGCCTTTTTTATCTTTACCGTACCAGGTAAATAAGTCCGTTGGTTCGCTTTTCCCGCTCTCATCAAATTTCGTTACCGTATGTCTGAGTTTGTGCGATATTTTATCGAAGATAAAACCAGGATTTCCATCATATATTTCTTTTATTGCGCTGCAGATCATTTCCTTGTTATGGATATCATGAGTATTCTCTACTACATTTTCACTGATGATGGTTTGACCGACTTTTTTGTTTTCATCGTTTGCAGGTGATTTTGTTGGTTCTTGATTATTAATACCAATAATACCATCATCAGTATATTCAGCATTATTTATATCATCATGAGTCTTCTCAACTATGTTGTCATTAATGATAGTACGGACGAGTTCTTTGTCTTTATAGTTCGCAGATAATTTTATTGGTTCTTGGTTGTCGATACCAATAGTAATATAGTCTGTATCATTGGAGCCAATATCAATATAAGTAACTGAGGAATTATTGATAATTATTCTATCAAGTTCACCGGTTCCTCGTATGGCATTTTTTATAAGCTCAAGTAGATGTTTAATACAGGTACTTATTCCTTCCTTGCCATTAAAAAGGTTTTTGAACTCTTGTACTAATCCATTAACTTCATTATTGTTATTTTCATTGGTGGATTCTGTGTAAGTAGGGCAGGTATTGTTGATTGAAACAGCTGGTAGCATGATTTTATTCCACGTTGATTGATTTGTTGCAAATATATATTACCTAATAAAATAGACTATCAAAAAACGCTCATTTATTTAGAACCTATCTTTAATTTGAGTGTATGAGCGCATAATAGCCAGGGTGGTTTGAGTATCCTGGAAATTCAGAAAAGTAAACTCATTGAGAAGGACGAGCAGAACGCCTGATAATATGTCTTTCCCTTCAGGTCTGTCTGTGGATAACGCTTACAGATTTGCAAGGGCAAGCTGCCATCAGGCTGTTTGCAAAATTGTCTTATCTCAGGAGGCAAGCAATGAGGAAACTACTTTCGGTGAAGAGAGGGAGTTAAAGTCACCTGCATAGCAGGTGACTTTAACTAAGCTAACGCGTTATCAGAACGCGTAGTTAAAGTTCGTACCGAACAGCCAGGCTTTACCTTCAGACTCGAACTGATATGGCCCTTCGTTAATTTTCACGCTCTGGCCGTGCATATAAGAAACACCAACGTCGACTGAAGCATCTTTATTAAATGCGTAAGTCGTACCTGCACTCAGCCAGAAACGGTCCTGGTCCGGAATGGAGATAGAACGATTCTGTGCCGGAACTGGGCTGTCATCGAAGGCGATACCGGTACGGAAGGTCCAGTTATCATCGTAGTAATAAGTGGTACCCAACGCGATGCGGTAAGCATCTTTAAAGCCTTCATGTTTCTGGAACAGCGTGTCGCCACTCGTTGATGTCGCTTTCAGTTGCTGGAACTGACTCCAGCTGGTGTAAGCCAGGCTATAGTGAATTGCCCACTGCGGATCAACACGGTTATAACCCGACACTTCCCACATTTCAGGCAGGTTCAGCGTCAGATAACCCGACTGCGTTGCGCCACCTGTCGCGGTAGGAATTGGCAAACCGTAGTTATTAAAAGCCGGGTTAAGATCGCTGCTGTAGTTACCCTTGAAGTCAATTTTCACTTCAGAGCGGTAGGTCAATGCGTAGCGGTTGTTTTTATCCAGTTCGTACAGGATCCCGGCGTTCCAGCCAAAGCCCCACTGGTTACCGTTCAGGTGAGCGATTTTGGTATTACTGTCGATGCCGTTGGCGGTAGCTGCTAATGCTTGCCCCTGAGGAGTCTGCCAAGCAGGAGATTGCCTAATCTGACCAGCCACCAGTTGCCCCAGATCGCCTGCGAAACGTTCAATTTTCGCGCGAGCGTAGACGGCGTTGAAACCAAGACCAAAGCTCCATGCATTATTTAAGCGATATGCACCGCTTAAGTTCAGGTTCATGGTTTCGAGGTCGGTGGTACCACCGACAGAACCGCCTGCATAAGTATCGTTAAACTCTGTCGCCAGACCATAGTTAGAGGTAATAGAAGCCCCCCAACCAAATTGGTCGTTAATCGGTGCAACAAAGTGCATGTTCGGAACCCATGCCGTAGGCGCGATGTTATCGGCTTTCAGGCTACGACCAGACGGAGACGTTCCGCTGATATTTACGTCCGGATCAATATAAACCGCACCCGCAGAAAATGTCGGGCGGTCAAACATGGTAATCAATGCGGGGTTACGGCTAACGTTACCTGCATCATCGGCAATTGCGCCTTCCCCTGAATAAGCCCGGCCCAGGCCAGAGGAAGAAAATTCGTTTAACTGAAAGCCTGCCGACCAGGCCTGGGTGGAGATAAGTGCCACTGCGACTGCGATAGCAGACTTTGTAAACAGGGTTTTCTGGCTCATGACCATAACCTCAATGATTTATTTTTATACAAACTATGTTACGTACTGTAACAGGAGCGCGAAGTGTAGGGTCTGAGGTACATCTTAGAAATCAGACCAGTGGCGAGAGTATAGGTCGGACCAGATGGAATGTTGCAAGTATGTTTCTATTTTTTTTCAAATATGATCTAAGAAACGCGATCCAGCTGGCAAAATTTGGAGGTGGCGCACTCATGGATTCGGGTGAATTTTGTTTTAGATCATTTTTAAGTGTGATTTCGGTCACTTATCCGATTTTGCAGAATTAACAACTGGAGCAGCACTTTCCGGAAGCGTAAAATATCCACAACGTTTATCTGGCACCTTGGGTGCACATACAGAGGAAATCAACGATGAGTAAATGTAGTGCTGATGAAACCCCGGTTTGCTGCTGTATGGATGTTGGCACCATTATGGACAACTCCGACTGCACCGCGTCTTACAGCCGCGTGTTTGCAAACCGCGCAGAAGCAGAACAAACGCTGGCGGCGCTGACTGAAAAAGCCCGTAGCGTGGAATCCGAACCTTGCAAAATCACCCCGACTTTCACTGAAGAGTCTGACGGTGTGCGCCTGGATATCGATTTCACTTTTGCCTGCGAAGCTGAAATGTTGATCTTCCAGCTGGGTCTGCGTTAATTCCTCTCGGGTATATACGCCCCTGTCAGTTCATGGCGGGGGCGTTTTTATTTTCTCTTCCTCTTTTCTCTCTGTGTCATAGCTCCCACTTTCCCTTTTCTCCACTTGGCTAAATGTAAAAAAATGGTTAAGACTATGATCAGGTCAGACCACTTTATTTATTTTTACAGGGGAGTGTTATGGGTCAGGTTTTACCGCTGATTACCCGCCAGGGCGATCGTATCGCCATTGTTAGCGGCTTACGTACGCCTTTTGCCCGTCAGGCGACGGCTTTTCATGGCATTCCCGCTGTTGATTTGGGGAGGATGGTCGTAGGCGAATTGCTGGCACGCAGCGAGATCCCCGCCGAAGTGATTGAACAACTGGTTTTTGGTCAGGTCGTACAAATGCCTGAAGCCCCCAACATTGCGCGTGAAATTGTTCTTGGCACCGGAATGAATGTCCATACCGATGCTTACAGCGTCAGCCGCGCTTGTGCTACCAGTTTTCAGGCGGTTGCAAACGTCGCCGAAAGCCTGATGGCGGGAACTATTCGTGCGGGGATTGCCGGCGGGGCAGATTCCTCTTCCGTATTGCCCATTGGTGTTAGTAAAAAACTGGCGCGCGTGTTGGTGGATGTCAACAAAGCCCGCACGATGAGCCAACGACTGAAACTTTTTTCTCGCCTGCGTTTGCGTGACTTAATGCCCGTACCGCCTGCGGTGGCGGAGTATTCCACAGGCTTGCGGATGGGCGACACCGCTGAACAAATGGCGAAAACCTACGGTATTACTCGCGAACAGCAAGATGCGCTGGCGCACCGTTCACATCAGCGTGCTGCTCAGGCATGGTCAGAAGGTAAACTCAAAGAAGAGGTAATGACCGCCTACGTTCCTCCTTATAAACAACCGCTCGCGGAAGACAACAATATTCGCGGCAATTCCACGCTTGCTGATTACGCAAAGCTGCGTCCGGCGTTTGATCGCAAACACGGGACGGTAACGGCAGCAAACAGTACGCCGCTGACCGATGGCGCAGCGGCGGTGATCCTGATGACTGAATCACGGGCGAAAGAATTGGGCCTGGTGCCGCTGGGATATCTGCGTAGCTACGCATTTACCGCTATTGATGTCTGGCAGGACATGTTGCTCGGCCCGGCCTGGTCAACGCCGCTGGCGCTGGAACGCGCTGGATTGACGATGGCCGATCTGACATTGATTGATATGCACGAAGCCTTTGCCGCCCAGACGCTGGCTAATATTCAGTTGCTTGGCAGCGAACGTTTTGCGCGCGACGTACTGGGGCGTTCCCATGCTACTGGTGAAGTGGACGATAGTAAGTTTAACGTGCTTGGTGGTTCCATTGCGTACGGGCATCCCTTCGCAGCGACTGGAGCGCGGATGATTACCCAGACATTGCATGAGCTTCGCCGTCGCGGCGGTGGATTTGGCTTAGTGACCGCCTGTGCTGCGGGTGGGCTTGGTGCGGCGATGGTTCTGGAGGCGGAATAATGGAAATGGCATCAGCTTTTACTCTTAATGTTCGTCTGGACAACATTGCAGTCATAACTATCGACGTTCCCGGTGAGAAAATGAATACCCTGAAGGCGGAGTTTGCCTCGCAGGTGCGCACCATTATTAAACAACTTCGCGAAAACAAAGAATTACGTGGAGTTGTATTTATCTCAGCGAAACCGGACAACTTTATCGCCGGAGCAGACATCAACATGATCGGCAACTGCAAAACGGCGCAAGAAGCGGAAGAGCTGGCGCGGCAGGGCCAACAGTTGATGGCGGAGATTCATGCTTTGCCCGTTCCGGTTATCGCGGCTATTCATGGCGCTTGCCTGGGCGGTGGGCTGGAGTTGGCGCTGGCGTGCCACGGTCGCGTGTGTACTGATGATGCTAAAACGGTGCTCGGTTTGCCTGAAGTACAACTTGGATTGTTACCCGGTTCAGGCGGCACCCAGCGTTTACCGCGCCTGATAGGTGTCAGCACAGCATTAGAGATGATCCTCACTGGAAAACAACTTCGGGCGAAACAGGCATTAAAGCTGGGGCTGGTGGATGACGTCGTTCCGCAATCCATTTTACTGGAAGCCGCTGTTGAGCTGGCGAAGCAGGATCGCGCATCTTCACGCCCTCTACCTGTACGCGAGCGTATTCTGGCGGGGCCGTTAGGTCGTGCGCTGTTGTTCAAAATGGTCGGCAAGAAAACAGAGCAGAAAACTCAGGGGAACTATCCGGCGACAAAACGCATTCTTGAAGTCATCGAAACCGGATTAGCGCAAGGCACCAGCAGCGGCTATGACGCGGAAGCCCGTGCCTTTGGTGAACTGGCGATGACACCACAATCGCAGGCTCTGCGTAGTATCTTTTTTGCCAGTACCGAAGTGAAGAAAGATCCGGGCAGTGATGCTCCGCCCGCGCCGTTAAATAGCGTAGGGATTTTAGGTGGTGGCTTGATGGGGGGCGGTATTGCTTATGTTACTGCTTGTAAAGCGGGCTTGCCGGTCAGAATTAAAGATATCAACCCGCAGGGCATAAATCATGCATTGAAGTACAGCTGGGATCAGTTGGAGGGCAAAGTGCGCCGCCGACATCTCAAAGCCAGCGAACGTGACAAACAGCTGGCATTAATTTCGGGAACAACGGATTATCGCGGCTTTGCCCATCGTGACTTAATTATTGAAGCGGTGTTTGAAAATCTCGAATTAAAACAAAAGATGGTGGCGGAAGTAGAGGGAAATTGCGCCACTCATACCATCTTCGCTTCGAATACGTCATCTTTACCAATTAGTGATATTGCCGCTCACGCCTCGCGGCCGGAGCAGGTTATCGGTCTTCATTTCTTCAGCCCGGTAGAAAAAATGCCGCTGGTGGAGATCATTCCCCATGCGGGGACATCGGCGCAAACCATCGCTACAACGGTAAAACTGGCGAAAAAACAGGGAAAAACGCCAATTGTTGTGCGTGACAAAGCCGGGTTTTATGTCAATCGCATTTTAGCGCCTTACATCAATGAAGCTATCCGCATGTTGACTGAAGGTGAACGGGTTGAGCATATCGATGCCGCACTGGTCAAGTTTGGTTTTCCGGTGGGACCAATCCAACTTTTGGATGAGGTAGGAATCGACACCGGGACTAAAATTATTCCTGTACTGGAAGCCGCTTATGGAGAACGTTTTAGCGCGCCTGCAAATGTTGTTTCTTCAATTTTGAATGACGATCGCAAAGGCAGAAAAAATGGTCGGGGTTTCTATCTTTATGGGCCGAAAGGGCGTAAAAGCAAAAAACAGGTCGATCCTGCTATTTATCCGCTGATTGGCGCGCAAGGGCAGGGGCGACTCTCCGCACCGCAGGTTGCTGAACGGTGTGTGATGATGATGCTGAATGAAGCTGTACGTTGTCTGGACGAGCAGGTTATCCGTAGCGTGCGTGACGGGGATATCGGCGCGGTATTTGGAATTGGGTTTCCGCCGTTTCTCGGTGGCCCATTTCGCTATATCGACGCTCTCGGTGCGGCAGAAGTGGTTGCAATAATGCAACGTCTGACCGCGCGGTACGGTTCTCGTTTTACCCCTTGCGATCGTTTAGTTGAGATGAGCGAACGTGGGGAAAGTTTTTGGAAAACAACTGCAACTGACCTGCAATAAGAAGGTCAAAGTTATATGAATCCGCGCTGAATGGCTGAGTGTTGGTCAAAATGTAAACGCATATTGACTATACTTACGCCATTGAGGTAAAAAACAGCGTTTCATTCGGTGAATGGATAAGGCACAATGCCGGCCACCGTCGTGTTTCTCTGGTTTCAGATGAAACACGACGGGCGAATCTGGTTAACAAAAGCGGTGCAATATGCAAGTTTTTATCATGCGTCACGGCGACGCAGCCCTCGATGCCGCCAGTGATTCGGTTCGTCCTCTGACCACTAATGGTTGTGACGAATCTCGCCTGATGGCGAACTGGCTGAAAGGTCAAAAAGTGGAAATCGAACGTGTTCTGGTGAGCCCGTTCCTGCGAGCCGAGCAAACACTGGAAGAAGTGGCGGATTGTATGGACCTGCCTTCCAGCGTAGAAGTTCTGCCTGAGCTAACGCCCTGTGGCGATGTTGGTCTGGTCAGTGCGTATCTCCAGGCACTGACCAACGAAGGTGTCGAATCGGTACTGGTTATCTCCCACTTACCATTAGTCGGGTATCTGGTTGCCGAGTTATGTCCGGGCGAAACGCCGCCTATGTTTACCACTTCAGCGATTGCCAGCGTAACACTTGATGAAAGTGGAAACGGCCAATTCAACTGGCAGATGAGCCCGTGTAATCTGAAGATGGCAAAAGCAATTTAAAAGCTCATATGCCCGGTTGCGTACGCGTATACCGGGCAAATTTTTTCTGTCCTAATTGTGAATATATTTTACATATCACGAATTTTATTATCTTTCTTGTTATTGAATATTGTAATAACACAGTGGAATAATGGTTTTGTATCTTGAATATAAACTGTCTCTTATACACATC
>NZ_PTRX01000026.1:0-67449 GCF_002966045.1 Escherichia sp. MOD1-EC5189
CGTTCAAAATTACGTTCCAGCACCTCAGCATATTCTGTCTCTTTCTCCCAGCCGCGCTGAAAAGAGAAAGTCAGAGTAAACTCCGGGAGAAATTGCTTACAGGTATCGGCCATATCAGCGGCGATACCGGCGCTGTACTCGGCGCGCCAGGTACTGATTTGTTCTGCCAGCGGGATCAGTTCTTTGTCCCACGGGCGTAGCTGTTCATAACGAGTCACCTGGCGCAGTGCCGCATTGCGCTGCTTGAGTAATCGCTTGAGATTGCTCCAGGCGGTGAAAAATCCGGGTTCGTTGTGAAAGCATCCCCAGTCGAGGAAAGCTCTTCTGTATTTGGGGCCGCCGTTGAGTAAAGTAAACCCTTCTGGCGTTATCAGTTGCATCGGCATCAGGTGCGCCAGCTCGGCGACCTTATGCCCGTCAGTACCGTCGATGCGGACTTTGCTGTCGCCCTGTTTATCTTTGGTTAGGCCAATCGCCGTCTCGCGCTCTTCGCCCTGTAAACGCCCATGGAGAATAAACGCCTCCTGCTCGTGGCGAATAACACGACCAATCTGCAAACTGCGAAACGCCCGACCGTGGCCGAGCGTATAGATGGCTTCCAGCACGCTGGTTTTGCCACTGCCGTTGGCACCAACCAGAAAGTTAAAGCCGGGAGATAAAGCGAGATCCGCGGTTTCAATGTTGCGGAAATCGCGGATCAACAAGCGGGTGAGGGACATTACAGTCTCATTGGCATGACAACATAGGCAGCCGACTGTGATGCGGCATCTTCAATCTGCACACTGGAAACCGAATCGGTCAGCATCATGCGCACGTTTTCGCATTTCAGCGCGTTCAGAACATCCAGTACATAGCTGACGTTGAAGCCAATTTCCATCTCCGCACCGCTATAGGTAACGTCGAGGATCTCTTCCGCTTCTTCCTGTTCCGGGTTATTGGCGGTGATTTTCAGCTGATTTTCGCTGACATACAGACGCACGCCGCGGAATTTCTCGTTGGAGAGGATCGCTGCACGGGCAAACGCCTGCTTGAGCAGATCGCAGCCTGCTTCCAGATGTTTGTCCGGGTTCTTCGGCAGAACGCGGCGATAATCCGGGAAGCGACCATCCACCAGTTTGGAGGTGAAGATAAAGTCGCCAACGTGGGCGCGAATGTTGTTGCTGCCAATCTGCACGCGCAGCGGATTGTCGCCGCCGTCGAGCATACGCATCAGTTCAATCACACCTTTACGCGGCACGATCACCGAATGGCTTGGCAAAGACTGACCAATTGGCATGGAACAGACCGCCAGACGGTGACCGTCGGTCGCCACGGTGCGCAGTTCTTCACCTTCGGTTTCGAACAGCATACCGTTTAAGTAATAGCGAACATCCTGATGCGCCATCGAAAACTGAGTCGCTTCAATCAGACGCTTCATCGTCGCCTGCGGCAGGGTAAATTCGACTTCGCTCTGCCAGTCATCGAGGTTCGGGAAATCTGCTGCTGGCAGGGTGGAAAGCGAAAAACGGCTACGCCCGGAACGCACCAGCATCCGCTCACCTTCCAGTTGCACGGCAATTTCCGCGCCTTCAGGCAGACCACGGCAGATATCAAAGAATTTGCGCGCCGGAACGGTCGTCGCCCCTGGTTCGTGCGGCTGAACCAGCGCAACACGTGCCACCATTTCCATCTCGAGATCGGTACCGGTCAGCGACAACGTACCGTCAGCAACCTGTAACAGCAGATTACCGAGAATCGGTAGCGTAGGACGACCACCTAACGGACCGCTCACCTGTTGTAGCGGTTTTAATAAATGCTCACGTTCTACGGTAAATTTCATAGGTTTACGATGACAATGTTCTGATTAAATTTGAAAAATCTTCTTTGATATCGTGGCTCTCTTCACGCAACTGCTCGATCTTCCGGCAAGCATGAAGCACCGTTGTGTGGTCACGACCACCAAACGCATCGCCAATCTCCGGCAGACTGTGGTTAGTCAACTCTTTCGCCAGCGCCATCGCCATCTGGCGTGGACGCGCCACCGAGCGGGATCGACGCTTGGAAAGGAGATCCGCAACTTTGATCTTGTAGTACTCTGCCACCGTCTTCTGAATATTGTCGATGGTGACCAGTTTTTCCTGCAATGCCAGCAAGTCGCGCAGCGCCTCACGCACGAAGTCGATGGTGATCGCCCGTCCGGTAAAGTTAGCGTTAGCAATGACGCGGTTCAACGCCCCTTCCAGCTCACGTACGTTAGAGCGTAGACGCTTGGCGATAAAGAACGCCACTTCGCCCGGCAAACGAATGTCGTTTTCGTCGGCCTTTTTCATCAGGATCGCCACGCGGGTTTCTAACTCTGGCGGTTCGATCGCCACAGTCAGTCCCCAACCGAAGCGGGATTTCAGACGATCCTCAACGCCGTTGATCTCTTTCGGATAGCGATCCGAGGTGAGAATGATCTGCTGGTTACCTTCCAGCAGGGCGTTGAAGGTGTGGAAAAACTCTTCCTGAGATCGTTCTTTATTAGCAAAAAACTGAATATCGTCGATCAGTAGTGCATCTACGGAACGGTAGTAGCGTTTAAACTCTTCGATTGCGTTGTTTTGCAGGGCTTTAACCATATCCTGAACAAAGCGCTCGGAGTGCATATAAACCACTTTGGCATTCGGCTTACGCGCCATAATGCCGTTACCCACCGCATGCAGCAGGTGAGTTTTACCCAGACCCGTGCCGCCATAAAGGAACAACGGGTTATAGGCACCGCCAGGGTTATCAGCCACCTGACGAGCCGCCGCGCGCGCCAGTTGGTTAGATTTACCTTCAACGAAGTTATCAAACGTGTGTTTGACGTTTACGTTAGAACGATAGGTCGGTTCTGCCGGAGCCGGGACGTTATCCCAACCGGAACGCGTAGAAGGCGCAACACGTTGCGGCTGCGCATGCGCCACCTGTGCTGGGGCCGCGACGTTGCTCGTCACTGCCGCTTGTGGCGTTTGTGTCACCGGTTTGGTGCCGACTTCAAAACGCAGCTGTGGGGCATCCGCTCCGCAGAAACTGGTTAGCAGTCCATTGATATTATTAAGGTACTTGTCCCGTACCCAATCGAGGACAAAACGGTTTGGCGCGTACAGGGCCAGCGTGTTATCGCTCAGTTCCGCCTGCAATGGGCGTATCCACATACTGAATTCTGTGGCTGGTAACTCATCCTGCAATCGGGCAAGACACTGCTGCCAAAGCGAAAGTGACACGGCGGACTCCACTCGAACAAAAGTCGATAATGACTAAGGCTGAAACATTCATGATTGTTGACGTACGTCGAAAAGACCCTGCTTGAGGGTGACGCACGAACCGCTGTCTGCGGTTATATGCCCGATCAAGATCCTGCTAAACGATCGGGACCGCGGATCATAGCCTAAACTGCGCAAGAGATCTTCTGTTTCTCACAGATTTTCCCGATTTATCCACAGGATGATCCAGAACTCGCTAAGTGTAAACGATCCTGCCGCGAGGCGGGCACGATTTACGCCGCATATTGGAAAATTTAATGACCATAGACAAAAATTGGCTTAATCGATCTAATAAAGATCCAGGACGATCCTTGCGCTTTACCCGTCAGCCCGTATAATCCTCCACCCGGCGCGCCATGCTGGTTTTCACTGGTGTGAGGCCGTACGTTTTCCCTGCGAAAAGGTGCGGAAAAGCGCGGTAAATAAGGAAAGAGAATTGACTCCGGAGTGTACAATTATTACAATCCGGCCTCTTTAATCACCCATGGCTTCGGTGTCCATCGTTTCATTTTTCGGCGGATATCCAATAAAGCCATTGAATTTATTCAAGTTTAGGTAGAAATCGCCATGAAACGCACTTTTCAACCGTCTGTACTGAAGCGCAACCGTTCTCACGGCTTCCGTGCTCGTATGGCTACTAAAAATGGTCGTCAGGTTCTGGCACGTCGTCGTGCTAAAGGCCGCGCTCGTCTGACCGTTTCTAAGTAATAAAGCTAACCCCTGAGTGGTTAAGCTCGCATTTCCCAGGGAGTTACGCTTGTTAACTCCCAGTCAATTCACATTCGTCTTCCAGCAGCCACAACGGGCTGGCACGCCGCAAATTACCATTCTCGGCCGCCTGAATTCGCTGGGGCATCCCCGTATCGGTCTTACAGTCGCCAAGAAAAACGTTCGACGCGCCCATGAACGCAATCGGATTAAACGTCTGACGCGTGAAAGCTTCCGTCTGCGCCAACATGAACTCCCGGCTATGGATTTCGTGGTGGTGGCGAAAAAAGGGGTTGCCGACCTCGATAACCGTGCTCTCTCGGAAGCGTTGGAAAAATTATGGCGCCGCCACTGTCGCCTGGCTCGCGGGTCCTGATAGCCCTCATTCGGGTCTATCAACGCCTGATTAGTCCGCTACTCGGGCCGCATTGTCGTTTCACTCCAACCTGTTCAAGCTACGGAATTGAGGCATTGCGCAGGTTTGGAGTGATAAAAGGCAGTTGGTTGACGGTGAAACGCGTATTAAAATGCCACCCTTTACACCCTGGTGGTGACGATCCCGTCCCGCCCGGACCATTTGATACCAGAGAACACTAACGATGGATTCGCAACGCAATCTTTTAGTCATCGCTTTGCTGTTCGTGTCTTTCATGATCTGGCAAGCCTGGGAGCAGGATAAAAACCCGCAACCTCAGGCCCAACAGACCACGCAGACAACGACCACCGCAGCGGGTAGCGCCGCCGACCAGGGCGTACCGGCCAGTGGCCAGGGGAAACTGATCTCGGTTAAGACCGACGTGCTTGATCTGACCATCAACACCCGTGGTGGTGATGTTGAGCAAGCTCTGCTGCCTGCTTACCCGAAAGAGCTGAACTCTACCCAGCCGTTCCAGCTGCTGGAAACTTCACCGCAGTTTATTTATCAGGCACAGAGCGGTCTGACCGGTCGTGATGGCCCGGATAATCCGGCTAACGGCCCGCGTCCGCTGTATAACGTTGAAAAAGACGCTTATGTGCTGGCTGAAGGTCAAAACGAACTGCAGGTGCCGATGACGTATACCGACGCGGCAGGCAACACGTTTACCAAAACGTTTGTCCTGAAACGTGGTGATTACGCTGTCAACGTCAACTACAACGTGCAGAACGCTGGCGAGAAACCGCTGGAGATCTCCACCTTTGGTCAGTTGAAGCAATCCATTACACTGCCACCGCATCTCGACACCGGAAGCAGCAACTTCGCACTGCACACCTTCCGTGGCGCGGCGTACTCCACGCCTGACGAGAAGTACGAGAAATATAAGTTCGATACCATTGCCGATAACGAAAACCTGAACATCTCTTCGAAAGGTGGTTGGGTGGCGATGCTGCAACAGTATTTCGCGACTGCGTGGATCCCGCATAACGACGGTACCAACAACTTCTACACCGCTAATCTGGGTAACGGCATCGCCGCTATCGGCTATAAATCTCAGCCGGTACTGGTTCAGCCTGGTCAGACTGGCGCAATGAACAGCACCCTGTGGGTTGGCCCGGAAATCCAGGACAAAATGGCAGCAGTTGCTCCGCACCTGGATCTGACCGTTGATTACGGTTGGTTGTGGTTCATCTCTCAGCCGCTGTTCAAACTGCTGAAATGGATCCATAGCTTTGTGGGTAACTGGGGCTTCTCCATTATCATCATCACCTTTATCGTTCGTGGCATCATGTACCCGCTGACCAAAGCGCAGTACACCTCCATGGCGAAGATGCGTATGCTGCAGCCGAAGATTCAGGCAATGCGTGAGCGTCTGGGCGATGACAAACAGCGTATCAGCCAGGAAATGATGGCGCTGTACAAAGCTGAGAAGGTTAACCCGCTGGGCGGCTGCTTCCCGCTGCTGATCCAGATGCCAATCTTCCTGGCGTTGTACTACATGCTGATGGGTTCCGTTGAACTGCGTCAGGCACCGTTTGCACTGTGGATCCACGACCTGTCAGCACAGGACCCGTACTACATCCTGCCGATCCTGATGGGCGTAACGATGTTCTTCATTCAGAAGATGTCGCCGACCACTGTGACCGACCCGATGCAGCAGAAGATCATGACCTTTATGCCGGTCATCTTCACCGTGTTCTTCCTGTGGTTCCCGTCAGGTCTGGTGCTGTACTATATCGTCAGCAACCTGGTTACCATTATTCAGCAGCAGCTGATTTACCGTGGTCTGGAAAAACGTGGCCTGCATAGCCGCGAGAAGAAAAAATCCTGATTCGGTGAGTTTTCGCTAAAATAAGGGCGGTCAGTTGACCGCCTTTTTTCTTTTCGTAGGGTGGATAAGCACCGCGCATCCGCCACACAAAGCAACAGGAACATCATGAGCGATAATGACACTATCGTAGCCCAGGCCACGCCTCCGGGACGTGGCGGCGTTGGCATCCTGCGCATCTCCGGCCTCAAAGCCCGTGAGGTTGCCGAAACCGTGCTGGGTAAACTGCCTAAGCCGCGCTACGCCGATTATCTTCCGTTTAAAGACGCCGATGGCAGCGTGCTCGATCAGGGGATTGCGCTATGGTTCCCTGGCCCGAACTCGTTCACCGGCGAAGATGTGCTGGAACTGCAAGGCCATGGCGGTCCGGTGATCCTCGACCTGCTGTTAAAACGCATTCTGACTATTCCCGGCCTGCGGATTGCCCGTCCTGGTGAGTTTTCCGAACGCGCGTTTCTTAACGATAAACTCGACTTAGCCCAGGCCGAAGCGATTGCAGACCTTATCGACGCCAGCTCGGAACAGGCGGCGCGCTCAGCGCTAAACTCGCTACAAGGCGCGTTCTCCGCACGGGTTAACCATCTGGTGGAAGCCCTCACCCACTTGCGCATTTACGTCGAAGCGGCAATTGATTTCCCCGATGAAGAGATCGATTTCCTCTCCGACGGCAAAATTGAAGCCCAGCTCAATGACGTGATTGCCGATCTCGACGCAGTACGCGCCGAGGCTCGTCAGGGCAGCTTGTTGCGCGAAGGGATGAAAGTCGTCATTGCCGGGCGTCCAAACGCCGGTAAATCAAGCCTACTGAACGCGCTGGCGGGCCGTGAAGCGGCAATCGTGACTGATATCGCCGGAACCACGCGTGACGTACTGCGTGAGCATATCCACATTGACGGAATGCCGCTGCATATCATCGATACCGCCGGATTACGCGAAGCCAGTGACGAAGTGGAGCGTATTGGTATCGAGCGCGCATGGCAGGAAATTGAACAGGCCGACCGTGTGCTGTTTATGGTTGATGGCACCACCACGGATGCCGTTGATCCAGCAGAGATCTGGCCGGAGTTTATCGCCCGTCTGCCAGCGAAACTGCCGATCACCGTGGTACGCAATAAAGCCGATATCACCGGCGAAACGTTGGGGATGAGCGAAGTGAACGGTCACGCGTTAATTCGTCTCTCTGCAAGGACTGGTGAAGGTGTGGACGTGCTGCGTAACCATCTCAAACAGAGCATGGGCTTTGACACCAACATGGAAGGCGGCTTCCTGGCGCGTCGTCGTCACCTACAGGCACTGGAACAGGCGGCAGAGCACCTGCAACAGGGTAAAGCGCAACTGTTAGGTGCCTGGGCGGGTGAACTGCTGGCGGAAGAGTTGCGCCTGGCGCAGCAGAACTTAAGCGAGATCACCGGGGAATTTACTTCAGACGACCTACTGGGGCGGATTTTCTCCAGCTTCTGTATTGGTAAGTGAGTCGTCTAAATTGATATAAAGGGCACTGTTCCGTTCTGGGGAAACTAACTATTAGAACGGAACAGCGCTTGTTTTTTATGAACATCCTGCACCAAAACTGCATTTGCTACTGGCTGGAGCGACTTTAAACACCTTGCAGTCCTGTCTTTACAGAGAACGATATTGCTTTAACCTATTAAGCTCCTCTTGCGGAAAGTTAAATTCGTCTACTGCTTTCCAGAATAGTTCTTTAAGTACAGGATTGCCATTTGCCTGACTTATTACAGATTTACCTTCATTATTCTTTTCTTCCAGCTGCATCATCACATCTTTAAGGTAATTTTCATTTTCACCAACCACAATTTTGAATATTTTCAGCCAGAGTCCCATATGTATATCATCCCCGTTATTTACCACATGAGAGAATGGCTTGCCATCAAAGTCACGGGTAAACTGCTCCACAATTTCATCGAAAGTGAATCCGTGTTGCAACGCCAGGCGAATCGCCGCATTCAGATATACGTCAATGACCTGTTTACTCATTTTCTTAAAGCTTGCAATATGCAAAGAGCAGACGGCATTATTTCTGCTCAGCGACAGTAGTTCGCTCACCACATCTTTATCATTTTCATAATGGCTGGCTATCACATCAGCTGTCTCCATCCAGGCGGCAACAATCTCCGTATACCCTTTCACTATCGCAGAATATAAGCCTGATGCCTTCGTCCATTTGTCTGACTCCCCCGTCCATTTTTCTCTTGCAGCCATCAGTTTCAATATATCTTCTTTATTTATTTCATTTTTAAACATTTTAGCTTTTATATTGGCGAGCAATATATTAACAACATTATAATTATTGGTTTTAATAGCGCTATTTAAATCATAAGTTGAGCATATTTTTTTCCTATATTAAGAAGTATTTCATTTTTATTTACCCCAAACTCTTTCTCAAAGTCATCTATCGCCAAGAACAATGCCTTGACACTTTCTTTTTTATTTTTTGATAACGCTACAGAAATCGCGCTCACACCACGGTTATCTTTCGCAAGGAGTAGAGTTTCCAGGTCTTCCCGGCTAAAGTTAAATTTTCGGGCCAACTCTTTTAAATTTGTTATATATTCATTAATCTTATTAAGATTATCGTGTTGCAGTGACATATATAACCCATATGTTCCCCCTGGTCCTTTAGCAGCAAGAATCTCAAGAACCTTTGATACTGTCATTTCTTGGGAATTTCTTAACTTATCGAAAAAAAGAACAATATTTTCATACGTCCCCATTTGCATTAATAGATATAATGCTGATGGTGATAATGGTGGTTGCAATTCATTTTCTATACCACTTAATAAATGGGCCTGCTCTCGAGGGAGATAAGGAATTATGCCTACACACTCGGAGCAAATCTCTGTTTTTACCCATTTTATATTCGCCAACTCAATATTTATAAATGATTGTAATGACCCAAAAGAATCACAGTTTTTTGCTTTATAGCGTACTGCAGTATTGGTTGCATTAGGATCATAAAAGGATACAACATATTCAGTTTCTCCGGCAGGCGTTTGTTTTATCCTCAAGCGGACGGCCATAGCGTGTTTTTGAGATTTAACGATTGCCGCCATATGCGTTAACTTCTCTTTTTCCATTCTGTGAAAGAAGACAGATAATATCTCCCCGAACTTGTCACTAGCAACGACGCATGTACCTGGTGGTGGATTGTTTATTAGATTATCAAATTGCTGATCAAGCTCGTATGGAAAATGTTGCTGTATCCCTTCTGGAGTTGAATAGCATTCCTTCAATGGAACTTTACCTGTATTTTCATTCATTGAATCTATACAATACTGCAGAGAAATATGCCTGCACACGACTAAATCTTCTGGTTTTTCATTAAAATAAACCTTACAGTTATAATCTACAATATCATATTTACTATTAGCTTTTTTCTGCTCTTTAGTAAAACTCTCATCATCTGCGTTCGTATGAGAGCGAATAAAAATATCTTTGAGGGATGTTGTAAGCGCAGGCGGTACAAAAATCTGTGTAGCATACTTTCCTTCAGCATCCCCCACAGTTACAATCATACTTTCAGGGTCTTGCTCAGATGTGGAGACAATAATAATAAGTCCACCACCGATAAAAACCCATGGTTCAATCTCACTGCTATTATTAACAAAATCACTTAATGAACCCGCTTTTTCAAGTGAATAAACTGAAGGATTTTTAAGATACGACACTATATCGTCAACGATTAATTGAGTTTTATTTTTTCCTCCATCCAAATCAGGTATGAAAGAAGAAGATTGTACACATACTCTGCTAACAGTTACGTTATCAACCATTTTCTTTCTCCTCATTCATATGAAAGTTGTAGTAATAATAAGGTTACTATTTAAATATCAACTATCAAATTTCGCTCATTTATAGAGTTATTCGTCTTTTTACGTCATTTCCCTATAAGGTCATCGACCTGGTAATGAGGTGAGTAAACCGCGACACGTCAACGTGGGAAAAAGCTCCTTGTAATGGTATCCCTATAATCAATGCCATCACCTTCAACAATAATGATAAAAATTAAAAAATTATCCACCCACGGATTTATGTTAATATTCCGTATGCGCCAGCTCCCACAAACACAGCCAATAACTAATTGTGATTCGATTCACATTTAAACAATTTCAGCATAGACAAATTTCTTGAGTATTATACTGTAGCCTCGTGTCTTTCGAGGATAAGTGCATTATGAATATCTTACATATATGTGTGACCTCAAAATGGTTCAATATTGACAACAAGATTGTCGATCACCGCCCTTGATTTGCCCTTCTGTAACCATCACCAAAGCCAAACCGATTAGATTCAATGTGATCTATTTGTTTGCTATATCTTAATTTTGCCTTTTGCAAAGGCTGTCTCTCATTTATTTACTTGTTTTAGTAAATGATGGTCTTGGCATATATAACTGGCGAATTAATAGATATTGCAAATATCATATTCACAGGGATCACTGTAATTAAAATAAATGAAGGATTATGTAATGGAAAACTTTAAACATCTCCCTGAACCATTCCGCATTCGTGTTATTGAGCCTGTAAAACGTACGACTCGCGCTTACCGTGAAGAGGCAATTATTAAATCCGGTATGAACCCGTTCCTGCTGGATAGTGAAGATGTGTTTATCGATTTACTGACCGACAGCGGCACCGGGGCAGTGACGCAGAGTATGCAGGCCGCGATGATGCGCGGCGACGAAGCCTACAGCGGCAGCCGCAGCTACTATGCGTTAGCCGAATCAGTGAAAAATATCTTTGGTTATCAATACACTATTCCGACTCACCAGGGCCGTGGTGCAGAGCAAATCTATATTCCTGTTCTGATTAAAAAACGCGAGCAGGAAAAGGGCCTGGATCGCAGCAAAATGGTGGCGTTCTCTAACTATTTCTTTGATACCACGCAGGGCCATAGCCAGATTAACGGCTGTACCGTGCGTAACGTCTATATCAAAGAAGCCTTCGATACGGGCGTGCGTTACGACTTTAAAGGCAACTTTGACCTTGAGGGATTAGAACGCGGTATTGAAGAAGTTGGCCCGAATAACGTGCCGTATATCGTTGCAACCATCACCAGTAACTCTGCAGGTGGTCAGCCGGTTTCACTGGCAAACTTAAAAGCGATGTACAGCATAGCGAAGAAATACGATATTCCGGTGGTCATGGACTCCGCACGCTTTGCCGAAAACGCCTATTTCATCAAGCAACGTGAAGCAGAATACAAAGACTGGACCATCGAGCAGATCACCCGCGAAACCTACAAATATGCCGATATGCTGGCGATGTCCGCCAAGAAAGATGCGATGGTGCCGATGGGCGGTCTGCTGTGCGTGAAAGACGACAGCTTGTTTGATGTGTACACCGAGTGCAGAACCCTTTGCGTGGTACAGGAAGGCTTCCCGACATATGGCGGCCTGGAAGGCGGTGCGATGGAGCGTCTGGCGGTAGGTCTGTATGACGGCATGAATCTGGACTGGCTGGCTTATCGTATCGCGCAGGTACAGTATCTGGTCGATGGTCTGGAAGAGATTGGCGTTGTCTGCCAGCAGGCGGGCGGTCACGCGGCATTCGTTGATGCAGGTAAACTGTTGCCGCATATCCCGGCAGATCAGTTCCCGGCACAGGCGCTGGCCTGCGAGCTGTATAAAGTCGCCGGTATCCGTGCGGTAGAAATTGGCTCTTTCCTGTTAGGCCGCGATCCGAAAACCGGTAAACAACTGCCATGCCCGGCTGAACTGCTGCGTTTAACCATTCCGCGCGCAACATATACTCAAACACATATGGACTTCATTATTGAAGCCTTCAAACATGTGAAAGAGAACGCGGCGAATATTAAAGGTTTAACCTTTACCTATGAGCCAAAAGTATTGCGTCACTTCACCGCAAAACTGAAAGAAGTTTAATTAATACATTCAGAGTGGCTATAAGGATGTTAGCCACTCTAACTCCCTACATCTTCAATAACAAAAATAGCCTTCCTCTAAAGGTGGCATCATGACTGATCAAGCTGAAAAAAAGCACTCTGCATTTTGGGGTGTTATGGTTATAGCAGGTACAGTAATCGGTGGAGGTATGTTTGCTTTACCTGTTGATCTTGCCGGTGCCTGGTTTTTCTGGGGTGCCTTTATCCTTATCATTGCCTGGTTTTCGATGCTTCATTCCGGGTTATTATTATTAGAAGCAAATTTAAATTATCCCGTCGGCTCCAGTTTTAACACCATCACCAAAGATTTAATCGGTAACACCTGGAACATTATCAGCGGTATTACCGTTGCCTTCGTTCTCTATATCCTCACTTATGCCTATATCTCTGCTAATGGTGCGATCATTAGTGAAACGATATCAATGAATTTGGGTTATCACGCTAATCCACGTATTGTCGGGATCTGCACAGCCATTTTCGTTGCCAGCGTATTGTGGATAAGCTCGTTAGCCGCCAGCCGTATTACCTCGTTGTTCCTCGGGCTGAAGATTATCTCCTTTGTGATCGTGTTTGGTTCTTTCTTCTTCCAGGTCGATTACTCCATTCTGCGCGATGCCACCAGCACCACTGCGGGAACGTCTTACTTCCCGTATATCTTTATGGCTTTGCCGGTGTGTCTGGCGTCATTTGGTTTCCACGGCAATATTCCCAGCCTGATTATTTGCTATGGCAAACGCAAAGATAAGCTAATCAAAAGTGTGGTTTTTGGTTCGCTGCTGGCGCTGGTGATTTATCTCTTCTGGCTCTATTGCACGATGGGGAATATTCCGCGAGAAAGCTTTAAGGCGATTATCTCTTCAGGCGGCAACGTTGATTCGCTGGTGAAATCGTTCCTCGGCACCAAACAGCACGGCATTATCGAGTTTTGCCTGCTGGTGTTCTCTAACTTAGCTGTCGCCAGTTCGTTCTTTGGTGTCACGCTGGGGTTGTTCGATTATCTGGCGGATCTGTTTAAGATTGATAACTCCCACGGCGGGCGTTTCAAAACCGTGCTGTTAACCTTCCTGCCACCTGCTTTGTTATATCTCGTCTTCCCAAACGGCTTTATTTACGGGATCGGCGGTGCCGGGTTGTGCGCCACCATCTGGGCAGTCATTATCCCCGCGGTGCTGGCAATCAAAGCTCGCAAGAAGTTTCCCAACCAGATGTTCACGGTCTGGGGCGGCAATCTTATTCCGGCGATTGTCATTCTCTTTGGTATAACCGTAATTTTATGCTGGTTCGGTAACGTCTTTAATGTGTTACCTAAATTTGGCTAATCCGTTCAAGAAGCCAGCGAAATAGCTGGCTTCTTGCCTGTCAGGAAATCACTTATGTCCAAATGGCAACTCGCCTGATTCTGCTTCACCACGTATGCTTTGCGTCACCTTACTATCAGGACGCTTTAGCCCATGTCCCGCTTTTTGATTTGTAGTTTTGCCCTGGTTTTACTTTATCCCGCAGGGATTGATATGTACCTCGTTGGTTTACCGCGCATCGCCGCCGATCTCAATGCCAGCGAAGCGCAGTTGCATATTGCGTTTTCCGTTTATCTGGCAGGTATGGCGGCAGCGATGTTATTTGCCGGTAAAGTGGCCGATCGTTCAGGGAGAAAGCCTGTCGCCATACCCGGCGCGGCGCTATTTATTATTGCCTCGGTGTTTTGTTCACTGGCTGAAACCAGCACGTTATTTCTTGCAGGACGATTTCTACAGGGGCTGGGCGCAGGCTGTTGTTACGTGGTGGCGTTCGCCATTTTACGTGACACACTGGATGATCGACGTCGGGCAAAAGTGCTGTCGTTACTCAACGGTATTACCTGCATCATTCCGGTGTTAGCGCCAGTGCTCGGACACCTGATTATGCTTAAATTCCCGTGGCAGAGTCTGTTCTGGACGATGGCAACGATGGGCATCGCAGTACTGATGTTGTCTTTGTTTATTTTAAAAGAAACGCGCCCTGCCGCCCCCGCAGCTTCTGACAAACCACGAGAAAATAGCGAGTCGCTGCTTAACCGGTTTTTCCTCAGCCGTGTTGTTATCACCACCCTCAGCGTTTCGGTGATCCTCACCTTCGTGAATACGTCGCCGGCATTGCTGATGGAAATCATGGGTTTTGAGCGCGGAGAATACGCCACCATAATGGCGTTGACCGCAGGAGTCAGCATGACCGTTTCATTCTCCACGCCATTTGCACTGGGGATCTTTAAGCCACGTACGTTGATGATCACCTCACAGGTGTTATTTCTGGCGGCAGGTATCACTCTTGCCGTTTCACCTTCCCATGCGGTTTCTCTGTTTGGTATCACGCTGATTTGCTCCGGTTTCTCGGTAGGTTTTGGCGTAGCGATGAGTCAGGCGTTAGGGCCGTTTTCATTACGCGCGGGCGTAGCCAGCTCGACCTTAGGTATTGCGCAAGTTTGCGGATCGTCACTGTGGATTTGGCTGGCAGCGGTGGTTGGTATCGGCGCATGGAATATGCTGATCGGGATTCTGATTGCCTGTAGCATAGTGAGCCTGTTGCTGATTATGTTCGTCGCGCCTGGACGCCCGGTTGCCGCTCATGAAGAAATCCATCACCACGCTTGATCTCAATCTGCTGCTCTGTCTGCAACTGCTGATGCAGGAGCGCAGCGTAACCAAAGCGGCGAAGCGGATGAACGTGACACCTTCGGCGGTGAGTAAGTCGCTGGCAAAGTTAAGAGCGTGGTTTGACGACCCGCTCTTTGTGAACTCACCGCTGGGCCTGTCGCCCACACCGCTAATGGTCAGCATGGAGCAAAATCTGGCGGAGTGGATGCAAATGAGCAATCTGCTGCTGGATAAACCGCACCACCAAACGCCGCGCGGTCTTAAGTTTGAACTGGCGGCGGAATCGCCGCTGATGATGATCATGTTCAATACGCTGACTAAGCAGATCTACCAGCGTTACCCCCAGGCGACGATCAAATTGCGCAACTGGGATTATGATTCACTGGATGCGATTACCCGTGGCGAAGTGGATATTGGTTTTTCCGGTCGCGAAAGCCATCCCCGTTCGCGGGAGCTGCTAAGTTCGCTGCCATTAGCCATTGATTATGAAGTACTGTTTAGTGATGTGCCCTGCGTCTGGTTGCGCAAAGATCATCCAGCACTGCATGAAGCGTGGGATCTGGATACCTTTTTACGTTACCCACATATCAGCATTTGCTGGGAACAGAGCGATACCTGGGCGCTGGACAATGTGTTACAGGAGCTGGGGCGCGAACGCACGATTGCTATGAGTTTGCCGGAATTCGAGCAGTCACTGTTTATGGCAGCGCAGCCCGACAATCTGCTACTGGCGACCGCACCACGCTACTGTCAGTACTACAATCAACTCCACCAACTGCCGTTAGTTGCTCTACCTCTCCCGTTTGACGAAAGCCAGCAAAAAAAGTTGGAAGTCCCTTTTACCCTACTGTGGCATAAACGGAACAGCCATAATCCGAAGATCGTCTGGTTACGGGAAACCATTAAAAATCTTTACGCGTCGATGGCATAACCGAATCGTATGAAACGCAACCCTATTTCACAATAAAATGTAAAATAGTTGTAATAAGATTGTCTGAATCGAACTTTTAGCTGCTTTAGTCTGTCCATCATTCCAGTAAATGATTACTCTTGTATTCATAATGGACCATTAAGCATGGAGCGAAAAATGGCGACTCACTTTGCCCGAGGGATTTTAACGGAAGGACATCTGATTTCTGTTCGTCTCTCCTCCCAGTGTCATCAAGAAGCCCGAAATATTCCCCCTCATCGTCAAAGCCGTTTCCTGGCGTCCAGAGGTTTACTCGCAGAACTGATGTTCATGCTGTATGGCATCGGCGAATTACCGGAAATCGTCACCCTGCCGAAAGGAAAACCGGTTTTCAGTGATAAAAATTTGCCCTCGTTTTCTATTTCCTATGCCGGGAATATGGTTGGCGTGGCGCTAACAACCGAAGGTGAATGTGGCCTCGATATGGAACTGCAGCGTGCGACGCGCGGGTTTCATAGCCCACACGCGCTCGATAACCACACCTTTTCCAGCAATGAATCGCTATGGATCAGTAAACAAAACGATCCTAACGAAGCGCGGGCGCAACTCATCACGTTGCGCCGAAGCGTGCTAAAACTAACCGGTGATGTTTTGAATGACGATCCGCGCGATCTGCAGCTGCTGCCCATTGCCGGACGCCTGAAATGTGCTCATGTAAATCATGTAGAAGCGTTATGCGACGCGGAGGACGTGCTGGTGTGGTCCGTGGCGGTCACGCCCACAATTGAAAAGCTCAGTGTCTGGGAGTTAGATGGCAAACGCGGCTGGAAAAGCCTGCCGGATATTCACAGCCGCGCCAACAATCCTACCAGCAGGATGATGCGTTTTGCCCAACTCTCTACCATGAAGTCTTTTTCGCCAAATTGATAGACAACCACAGGAGTCATCATGTCTGAAAAATTGAAGGTGGTTACGTTACTGGGAAGCCTGCGCAAAGGCTCATTTAATGGCATGGTTGCACGTACCCTGCCGAAAATTGCTCCTGCTAGCATGGAAATCAATGCATTACCTTCCATTGCCGACATTCCCCTGTATGACGCTGATGTACAGCAGGAAGAAGGTTTTCCCGCAACGGTAGAAGCTATGGCGGAGCAGATCCGTCAGGCTGACGGTGTGGTGATCGTCACGCCGGAATATAACTACTCGGTACCGGGCGGGCTGAAAAATGCCATCGACTGGCTTTCCCGCCTGCCGGATCAACCTCTGGCTGGTAAACCGGTGTTGATTCAGACCAGCTCAATGGGCGTGATTGGCGGCGCGCGCTGTCAGTATCACCTGCGCCAGATTCTGGTTTTTCTCGATGCAATGGTGATGAACAAGCCGGAATTTATGGGCGGCGTGATTCAAAACAAAATCGATCCGCAAACCGGAGAAGTGATTGATCAGGGAACGCTGGATCACCTGACCGGACAATTGACCGCATTTAGCGAGTTTATTCAAAGGGTAAAACGCTAAATAAAAAAACCCGCCTGCGGTAGCGCGTGGCGGGTTTTTTTAACGAACTATCGGTTTTAGTGAGCGTCGATAAATACAATCTTCAGGATAAACAGCAGCGCCACCACAACCACACACGGGCTAAGATCACGCAGACGTCCGGTACCGATTTTCATCACGCAGTAGGAGATAAAGCCCAGTGCGATACCTTCGGTAATCGAGAAGCTGAACGGCATCATCACGGCGGTAATAAACGCTGGAACGGATTCGGTAAGATCCTGCCAATTCACGCGAGCAAGACTTGAGGTCATCAGCACACCAACGTAGATCAACGCGCCAGCTGCGGCATATCCCGGCACCATTCCCGCCAGCGGCGACAGGAAGATAACCAGCAGGAACAGCAGACCAACAACCACTGCCGTCAGACCGGTACGACCGCCAACGGAAACGCCGGAAGAGGACTCAATATACGCCGTAACAGAAGAAGTACCGATAAACGAACCGGTCACCGAAGAGATACTGTCGACATACAGCGCCTGCTTCATGCGCGGGAATTTACCTTTCTCATCCGCCAGACCTGCTTTATCGGTCACGCCAATCAGCGTACCGGAGGAGTCAAACAGGTTGACCAGCATGAAAGAGAAAATCACCCCTGCCAGCCCGAGGTTAAACGACCCGGCTAAATCTACATGACCCACGACTGTCATTACGCTCGGCGGCGCAGAAACGATGCCATTGTAGTGGACATCACCCAGCATCCAGCCCAGCAGCGTCGTCACCACGATGGAAACCAGCACCGCCGCGTGAATGTTGCGCGAGGCCAGAATGGCGATGATGAAGAAGCCGAGGATCCCCAGCAGCACGCTGTGAGAAGTCAGGTTACCGATGCTCACCAGCGTTTCGGGATTCGCGACAATCACGCCCGCGTTTTTCAGCCCCATCATGCCAATGAACAGGCCGATACCGCTGGTGATGCCCACACGCAGACTTACCGGAATGTTAGCAATCATCCAGTAGCGAATGCGGAAAACTGTCAGTAACAATAGACCAATCGCGCCCCAGAAGATTGCGCCCATCCCGACCTGCCACGGCAAGCCCATCGCCTGTACAACCACAAAAGCGAAGAATGCGTTCAGGCCCATTGCTGGTGCCAGTGCAACTGGCAGATTAGCAAACAGTCCCATCAGAATGCTGCCAAATGCAGCAATCAGACAAGTGGTGACGAAGACGGCGCTGGTGTCCATGCCAGCAACGCCAAGAATTTGCGGGTTAACAAAAACGATGTAAACCATCGTCAGGAAGGTGGTAAAACCGGCGATCACTTCGGTCCGAGCCGTCGTGCCATGTTCGCGCAGTTTAAACACGCGTTCCAGCATCCCCTGACCAGAAGCCTGGGTTGTGTGTTGTTGACTCATTATCTATTTCCGAACAAGGAGGGAAAATCCGTCGCTATCGTATACCAAAATGAGACAATATGGACGGCTGAAGATAACTTTTTTTCATTGTATTTGCTTATACGGCAACGATTGCGTTGTGCAAATTTGCATGACGAAAACGTTAAACTAATGATAAAGGAAAGACATGTCCCAGATAGAAGCGGTATTTTTTGACTGCGACGGTACGCTGGTCGATAGCGAGGTCATTTGCTCTCGCGCATATGTGACGATGTTCAGGGAATTTGGCATTAACGTTGACCTGGAAGAGATTTTTACCCGTTTTAAAGGCGTAAAACTCTATGAAATCATCGATATCATCAGTAAAGAGCAGGGCGTGACGATGGTCCAGGCCGATGCAGAGCACGTTTACCGCGCAGAAGTCACCCGCCTGTTTGATAGCGAACTAGAGGTCATCGCGGGAGCGAACGAATTGCTGGCGAGCGTTAACGTGCCGATGTGCGTGGTTTCTAATGGCCCGGTGAGCAAAATGCAGCATTCGCTTGGTAAGCTCAATATGCTGCACTACTTCCCGGAAAAACTGTTCAGCGGCTACGATATCCAGCGTTGGAAGCCCGATCCGGCATTAATGTTCCATGCGGCAAAAGCGATGAATGTGAACGTTGAAAACTGCATTCTGGTCGATGACTCCAGCGCCGGTGCGCAGTCAGGGATAGATGCCGGTATGGAAGTGTTTTACTTCTGCGCTGACCCGCACAATAAGCCGATCGTTCACCCGAAAGTCACCACCTTTACCGAGCTGGGGCAGCTGCCTGCGCTCTGGAAGGCACGCGGCTGGGATATAGCGCGTTAATTGCTCCGAACTTTAACGCTTACACATCAGTCACGCTGGTTTGAGATAAAGACTACCAAGTGTCTGATGAGTAAGCGTATGTTTCCCTTTCAAAAATTTATGTCGTTATTCGTCCAGTCAATCACTCTCTGCTTAGCTAAGCCTGGGTTATATTTTTCACAATATCGGGATATTTATCGAACCATGTAATAATATTCAAGATTATTTCACTGAGTTTTTTATACTTTTTATATTTTTTCTCCCGACTATAATTTTGAACAATATCCTGGTAAGTTCGTATTTCATCATCTATTTTATCAATATCAATCTTAAAGTTATTTAATTTTCTTTGTATATCATTACGCGTCAAATTATCTTTGTTTTCACTAACTAGTTGTGCTTTCTCTTTCACAATTTCATTATGTTCTTTTGTTAATTCGTTAATTTTTTGCAATATGTCCTCGTAACCTTCATTGGACTCTTTTACTTCCTGATAATATTTGGTTAAACTTTCCTTGTTAATTTTAAATATACCTGCTAAATTTTGAAAATCGAAAGCAAAATTATTGAGTGCTGAGTCGTAAAGTTCTTTAAAAGATTTTATTTTTTCTAGTTGTTTTTTTAGCTCTATTTTGTCTATATCAACATCGTCAAATAGGTGGACAAGATCTTTAAATTTGAAATTTAAATTTCTATCAAATTGGTTATGAGACTCTTGCCTTTCTTTTCGGATAAATTCTTCTGAATATTTAAGATCTTCTTGTGCATTTGACTGCGAAATTTTTTCTTTTATGACAGATTCAACAAAGTTAATTCTGTCACGTCCCATCATATTGTTAATGATATGTTGTGCCCTACCATGCATATCTTTGAAGATAAAAAAATTAGCTTTTTCAATATCAAAAGAAAATTCCTCTTTAAACGATCCATTTTCATTATAGAGTGCGGCTAAAAACGACTGTAATTCTGCAAATGCTTTTTCATATATTAGCCGAGTATTTGGCAAGGATTTTTCAAGTTCCCCTATGTCTTTATATAGAGCATCTGCCTGATTTATGAAATTAGGTATTTGTTCTTTACTTATAGCTCCGTCTATATTCATATAAATGTATTTTTTATCGGTAAGACTACCTTGTGAATAAATTGTAGCAGAATCGATAGCACAGCCTTCGAGTCTGTCTTCTCTGTAACAATAGCCCAGATCCGCCCCGTGCAAACGACTATTTTTAAAGAAAATGTTATTATTCTCTGTATTTTCATTGCTATATGAAGAGTTAATACCTTTATTAATATTGTCTGCACATTTAATAAAATTATCATCTAACTTAAGAGTTCTCGATCTTCTTTCAATGCGATCAGAAAAATACTCAACGGGGTTAAACATATATTTACCTGAACCAGCTTCACCAAGACCACTGTTTATTTTAATATAGTTCAAAGTACAATTATTAAATACTATCCCATGATCCCTCCCCCTGATGTAATTATTATTAGACTTGTTGAATGAGTTTGCCAAAAATTTCATTCCAGGAGCTTCAAGTCCTGTGATATCACAGTTATAAAAATGACTCAGAAGTATACTCGATCCAGGACAACTACCTCCCTGAATTGTACAGTCTTGAACAAAAGACTGCATAAAGAGATAAGCCCCTAATTTTTCTTGGATATTGACGGGTTGTTTAACGGTGTAGACTTGAGACGTCTCACAACTATATTGTTTTATTTCGCATTTAGAAATAAAACAACCTTTAAACATACCTATTATTGATTTTTCATTTCCTGACTCTGCAGTTTTTTCATTAGGATCATAAAAATGTATGTTGTTGAACTTACAATCTTCGAAATAACAATTTTCAAAAATTGGGCCTTCAAGGGTCGGAGTTTCTATATTTCCTGAAAAAGTTACATTTTTAAAACTACAATATTTTAATGAATTTAATACATCTTTAGGCAACGAAGTTAAATTGATAGTTGTATCAAAAATAGGGATTTTATTTTTAATAAGCGTCGTAAGTTTTACAGCATTATCAGAAAACTTTAATCTCTTCATGGGAGAATTATCAAAATGTAAATCATCAAGATAGTTATCAAGAGTGAATCTTTCAGAAAAAACTTGATGCTTATCGGCCTCATTTACAGTCTCCCCCGTGTAGAGATTAAAAGATCTACACACAACCACTTCATTATTTTCATTTGTGGTAAAATCTGTAGTAGTACTAAATCGCCATTGTTCTTCTACTTTGGCCAGAGATTTAATATTCTTGAACATCTCCGCTTTATTATCATTTTTTGTCACAAATTCGTAAATTAAGCTTTTAACTTGTTTAATATGCGATCCGGGAAAAAGATCGCGAATAAACTCCCACAGTGTACGTTTTTTAAATAATGCCCCATTACCATCCAGAATATTTTCAATATCCTTAAAATTTACATCGTATTTCTTATTATTAATATCTAAAGTAACCTTGTCAGAATATCCGTTATGCTTATGCTTCTCATTTTTCACTTCTGAAAAGGGATTAGTATTTATAAGAACATCTGATCTTAATTTAGCAACCATAAATCCTCCGATGTGCAATATTGGGGTGTTTAAAAATAACGACATCTAGATTGTTAATTAACACTACCGCTAGCCAGGTTAGCAACAAGTGTTACTTATATTACCAGTGAATACTGTAAAAAATAGCTCATTTCCCTCGATTTAATCCAGGGTGTTTACCCTGGATTCCCAATTTTTAGGCATAACGAACCATCCCTCAGGTAAACCGCAATATCCGAAAATGAGCGATTTTTTATAGCTGGTTATATTGTCAATGTTAGAATAAAGAGATTTTATTAAATTTTATCAAGGTGATTTATGGATAATCTTATTGGCACACCACCAAACCACGCAGTTCCCCATAAGTATATAGACATGGAGCAAATGGAATATTTATGTCATATCAATCGTTTTTCTAAAATACCTGACGATTTTTTGATAACTGGTCAGAGAGAGGACCTTTTTACATATAAATATATTTTAGATGGCTCATTTTCAAATTTACAGCATTTACTTCCCAAAGGACAACTACAGAAGATACAACAGAGATTAAGTTCTCTTATGCATAAAAATAAGTTCCATTGTTTTCATATTTTTTTATTAAAACTATGCTCAATTGAAAATATTCCAGTCCCAAATGCCGATTACGCTTTCTTTGATGACGAAATGCCATTGACATTAACTGATGAACAGATCGAAAATATTTCTTTTTTAAACGCATATCACAAAGAAAAGAAAGAAAACAACGACATTGTTACATTTGATTTCATGAGCGCTGATCACCACCATAATTTTAGCACAACCATAGCTTTAACAAATGATAGCTTCCATATATCTTCAATAAACAACCATAACTCACAGGTTATATTCGATGAAAACATCCATTTACATCCCTATGAATTACCAGAATCATCACAATGGTGTTATCAGTTAATAAAAAACATGATTTCTTTACATTGCAGATATAATAACAATTTCAAAATAAAAAAAACCTTTTGTTTTGATTTTAAAAATAAATCTTTTTGTAATGCCAGGTTGCAATATATAACGTTTATTGCATGTTTATTTTCACATGCAAACATGAAATATTCGACATTTCATGATGTTAACCTTGATATGTGTGAGATAAAGAATTGCAATTTTGACAATTCAGAGATGAATTTCATTTCGTGCGTCGGGACAAATTTTAGCGGTTCTACATTTAACAATGTAAAAACAACAACAGCGCAACTAATTAAGACACCAACAAAGTGGACGAATAATACTCTAAAATATTGGTTCTCCAGTTGTAATAAACGTAATATCATCTTCACTTTTAATACAATATCTGATAGAAATATGAAATTAAAAGGTATCAAGGATATATTACTGTCGTTGGTTGACCAAAAAGTCAATATTTATAGTGTAAGGCAAGAGCTTCTGGATTTTCTTAATAATGATTTATATAAAAATAATGGAGAGATTCTCTCTTATAAAGAATCAATAATGTTGTTTTGTGCTGTGTAGCCGAAAAATAGATGATTCAGATTAACTACCGCACTCTATGTTGTGTTTATATCCATGTCAGGTAACAGGTCATTTGTGAATCCTGACACCAGACTATGACTATCGCCCAGGGATAATCCACAACCGCTGGAAGTAGTCTCATTTCTGCAGGATAAAACCGTAGAGTGCGATTGCGATGAATAATAAATACAGGCTTATTATTCCAGTCTTTTTTATTGCGTTGGTTGTTTCAAATGGCTCGGTTAGTAAAATGCACCATTCGCTCGGAAAACTCAACATGTTGCACTCTTATACGCCGTCTGGAAAAGGCGTAGGAGTGGTATAACCATTTAATCGCCTCCCAACGTCAACGCTTACACATCAGCGACACTGGTTTAATTAAAGCATACCAAATTTCTGATGAGTAAGCGTCTTTTCGTATAACCTCATTGTCACAGGAACGACTTGATCCGTTTATTTATTCGCCATGTTATTCAGTATCAATTTTCTTAATAGCTTTCACCATATTTTCATTTTCTTTTAGCCAACTCCTGATATTTTGAACTACATCATTAAGTGTATTTTCTTGTTGATACTCTTTCTCCAATCTCTCTGTTTCATCCTTAAGATGTAGAATCTCTTTACTTATATTTGGTATTTTTCCATCTATCACCTTTATTATCCCCTTAATCTCATTAATTCTTTCCGCATCTTTTTTATCTTTATTGTCTTTATTATTTAAGTAAAAATCCTCTTTAATCAATTGATCCTTAGTATCGACTAAATCATTTCTTTCGACAATAAGTTTGGCATATTTGTCTTTTATATCGCCATAATTTTCCTTATTATAGTCATTATTTTTCTCAATTACCCACCGTAAGTATTGCTCAATGCCAGAGAATAAATCGACTTTATCATCTACATATTTTGATACTTTTCTATAATCCCTATAATTTATTTTCGTTCTTTCCTTAAATTCATTCAATGCTAAAAAAATCTTTTGCATTTTATCAAAACTATCATCTTTATGATTTTTATTATATTCTTTGTAAATATTTCGCAAATCATTAAAATCAAAGTGGAAGTGAAATGTTTTGCTGTTTGAAATAGCAGAACGATTTATTTTTAAATAGTTACGTTGATCGTAAGGTCTTTGCCAAAAGAATCCAGTATAGAGCTTATGCATGAAATTCACTTTATCAATATCTATTTCATTGGCTATATCTTTTTCTATATTGTACAAAACTTTTAATATAATATACTGGATAGCTTCACCATTAAGTTGATATTTTTTTCCTTCATCATCAAGATTGAAGCGCCCCAGCTTGACCAACAAAGATTGTAAATATAATAGTTCCTTTTGGTAATGACTTTCCGCATCCTTGCCATAATTATTAAATTCTTCTACCCATGAATTAATTTCCATTAAATTTTTCATGAAATCTGAAATGCCATTTTCAGCTATAGCTCCTTTCATGTCCATATAAACAGGAATTCTAATCTGGGTGTTCGCAGCAAGATTACCACTTAACCAAGTGGTTAAATGATCAATAGCACAATCATCCAATTTAATTCCATTGATTGACTCGCCCAAACAAGTTTTAAGTAAATTGCAATTACTAAGTTTTAAATATTTATCTATATCATCAGCAACGTATTTATCATTTATATAACGACCGCCACTCATATTAGGGAAAAGATTAATGTAGATAAGGTCAGAAATGCGTTTATCCAGATTAAGTTTACCTCCATCCTTTTTGAAATACTCTCTGGGATCAAAATCCAGTAAATCTTTGCGAATTCCATTTCGCTTGTATGTCATATCAGAGGAGCTAAAATCACAATTATAAAAATGATTATCATATTTTAATTCACATTTATATTTGTGATAAAACGAAGTCCCTATGAAATCCATTTCAGCACCATTAAGCTTTGCTATTTTACAACATAACAAACTGCTTGCAATAACACTTGCATTTTTACACACTCCATCCTGAAGAGTACACTCATCTACAAATGACTGCATAAACAGATATGCACCAACTGGCTTACCCACATTGGGATCTTGATTTACAGAGTATATTTTTGATGTATCTATGTTAAAATTTTTTATTTCACATCGATACAGAAAACACTCTTTAAACACGCCGTAAATAGGTATTTCATTATTTGGTTTTACTCGATACCTGGAGCTAACAAGTGACACATTCTCAAAAATACAGTCCTCAAAAAAACAATTTCCAAATACTGAACCATTAAGATTTTCGTAAGATATAGCACCAGTGAATGTCACTTTTTTAAAGTTACAATATTTTAGAGATGCCAGGGCTTCTTTTTCCAGCGCAGATAAATCGATTGTGATATTTTCAAAGGGGATTTTATTTTTTAAATATACGCTAAGCTTTTCATTATCATTTGGGAACTGTATTTTCAGCATCCCTGATTGAAAAGCCTTCTGATCAAAATGAATATCATGCTTATAAATATCCAAGCTGAGCTCTTCAGAAAATAAAGAACGCATTGTGTTTTTTTCAGCATCATTATGATAATCTTGCGCATTAATATTTATATTAAATACTCTACTAACAATAATGTCTTTATTTTCATCTACAGTAAATTCTGTAGTCGTATTAAAGCGCCATTGTTGATCTTGATCGGCGAGAGATTTAACTCTATTAAACATCTCAACTTTATCATCAGTTTTCGTCACAAAATCTACAATGGCTTGTTTAGCCTCCTTAATATGAGACATGGGAAAAAGATCGAGTATAAACTCCCAAAGACTTCGTTTAAGAAAAGATTGACTATCACCAGCTAAAATATTTGTTATATCTTTATGAGTTACTGAATACTTACCCACATCATCAAGAGACAAACCAATTTTTCCTGAATATTTTTGCGTTCTATTTTTTTCATTCAGATTTTCATCTGGCATTTTAGTCAGAGTAGCAAATTTATCTGTAACTGTACTATATGATGATATAGCCATAATCATTTCTCCTGAACACAATATTTATTCGCCCGCTCACAATACATAACCGTTTTGTATAAAAAAGAACACTTTGGTGTTGTTTTGATACGATTATGACTAAACCACCTATGAATACTGTAAAAAATCGCTCATTTTTTATGTTCCGATATAGGGCTTTTACCCTGGTTTTTTTGTTTTCTTTTCCATTTTCTGTGCGGGTAACGATATAAATGAAAGGAATAACAAAAAAAATTTATAACGGGGCACTACATTAAAAGTAAAATAATTCAAATGAAATAATATATTTGCATTGCACTGGGGAGAGTTTCGAGGTGAGTTTGTGTGGCAATATTTCAAGGAGAAAGTTTATCAGCCCGGTAACTATGTATGACCGGGCTGATTGCCAGATGCGGCGTAAAAGCCTTATCTGACCTACAGTTAGCGTTACTCTTTCGGGTCTTTTCCGGCCAGCAGTTTATCCAGCTCATCACCGCCTACGTGACGGAAATCCTGACCTTTCACGTAGTAGAAGATGTATTCACAAATATTCTGGCAGCGGTCGCCGATACGTTCGATTGAACGCGCACAGAACAGCGCGGTAAGGACGCTCGGAATGGTGCGCGAATCTTCCATCATGTAGGTCATCAGTTGACGAACAATACCTTCGTACTCCTGATCGACTTTTTTATCTTCCCGATAAATTCGCACCGCTTCGTCAATATCCATTCGCGCGAACGCGTCCAGCACGTCATGCAGCATCTGGATAGTGTGACGCCCCAGTGATTCCAGACTTACCAGCAATGGCTGATGCTGCTGGGAGAATTTCTCCAGCGCAGTACGGCAGATTTTGTCCGCCACGTCGCCAATACGCTCCAGCTCGGCAATGGTTTTACTGATCACCATCACCAGACGCAGGTCGCTCGCCGTCGGCTGACGTTTGGCAATAATGCGCACGCAGGCTTCATCGATCGCCACTTCCATCATATTGACGTTTTTGTCGCCTTCGATCACCCGCTTCGCCAGATCGCTGTCCTGGTTGTGCATCGCGGTGATTGCATCAGAAAGCTGCTGTTCCACCATGCCGCCCATGGTCATCACCTGCGTGCGGATACTTTCCAGTTCGGCGTTGAACTGGCCGGAAATATGTTTATTAAGATTGAGACTGTCCATAACGCACTCCTGAATCAACCGTAACGACCGGTGATGTAGTCTTCTGTTTGTTTCTTCGCTGGCTTGGTGAACAGATCGTCCGTGTTGCTGAACTCAATCAATTCGCCCAGGTACATAAACGCCGTGTGGTCGGAACAACGAGCAGCCTGCTGCATGTTGTGGGTGACGATCACTACGGTGTAATCCTGCTTCAGTTCGGTGATCAGCTCTTCAATACGCCCGGTAGAGATAGGGTCGAGCGCCGAACACGGTTCGTCGAGCAGCAGCACTTCCGGGCGAATGGCGATACCACGCGCAATGCACAGACGCTGTTGCTGACCACCAGAGAGAGAGTAACCGCTCTGGTGCAATTTATCTTTGGTTTCGTTCCACAATGCGGCTTTGGTCAATGCCCACTGCACGCGCTCGTCCATATCCGCACGGGAGAGCTTCTCAAACAGACGAACACCAAAGGCGATGTTGTCGTAAATGGACATCGGGAACGGCGTCGGTTTCTGGAACACCATGCCCACTTTCGCACGCAGCAGGGCGATATCCTGAGTGTTAGTCAGGATGTTGTCGCCATCGAGCAGAATCTCACCTTCCGCACGCTGCTCCGGATACAGTTCAAACATTTTATTGAAAGTACGCAGCAGCGTCGATTTACCGCAGCCGGACGGCCCGATAAACGCCGTAACCTGGTTTTTGGCGATATCCAGGTTGATGTTTTTCAGGGCATGGAATTTGCCGTAGTAGAAGTTCAAATTACGAACCTGAATTTTACTCGGGGCAGTTTCAACCATACTCATTGCAATCTTTTCCTCATCGTGCCTGATGCACTTCGCTAATCAGGCTTACCGTAGGCCGGATAAGGCGTTCACACCGCATCCGGCAAAGTGTTAACCGTGTTTATTCTTCGCAAAAACAACGCGCGCCAGAATGTTCAGCAGCAGGACGCACAGGGTAATAATCAACACCCCGGCCCAGGCCAATTGCTGCCATTCTGCAAATGGGCTCATCGCAAACTTAAAGATCGTTACCGGCAGGTTGGCAATCGGCTGCATCATGTCCGTGCTCCAGAACTGGTTGGAGAGCGCAGTAAACAGCAGTGGCGCGGTTTCACCAGCAATACGGGCAATCGCCAGCAGGATACCGGTCATAATCCCGGACACCGACGCTTTTAGCGTAATCGCGGAGATCATCTTCCACTTCGGTGTACCCAGCGCATAAGCCGCTTCACGCAGGCTGTCCGGCACCAGTTTCAGCATGTTCTCGGTGGTGCGGATAACAATCGGTACCTGCAACAGCGCCAGGGCAATCACGCCCGCCCAGCCGGAGAAGTGCTCCATTTGCGCCACCACGATGGTGTAAACAAACAAACCAACCACAATCGACGGCGCGGAGAGCAGAATGTCGTTAATGAAGCGAATCACTTCTGCCAGCCAGGATTTACGTCCATATTCCGCCAGATAAATCCCCGCCATAATGCCCAGTGGCGTACCGAATACCGTGGCCCACAAAATTAACAGGCCGCTACCCGCCAGGGCGTTCGCCAGACCACCGCCTTCCGTATTTGGCGGCGGCGTCATTTCAGTGAACAGCGCCAGCGACATACCGTCGATACCGCGGGTGATGGTGGACATTAAAATCCAGATCAGCCAGAACAGGCCGAAGGCCATCGTCGCCATTGAGAGCGTCAGTGCAATACGGTTCTTGAGGCGGCGACGCGCCTGCATTTTGCGGCGGGATTCTGCCAGCGCCGCAGTGGTTTGCATTTCAACCATAGCCATTAGCGTGCCCCCTCATTCTTAGCCAGGCGCATAATCATAAATTTCGATGCAGCGAGGACGATGAAGGTAATCACAAACAGGATCAGGCCCAGTTCCATCAGTGCGGCAACGTGCAGACCGGATTCCGCTTCAGCAAATTCGTTCGCCAGCGCAGAGGTGATACTGTTGCCCGGCATGTACAGCGAGGCGCTGTCGAGCTGGTAGGTGTTACCGATGATAAAGGTCACTGCCATGGTTTCACCGAGCGCGCGCCCCAGACCCAGCATAATGCCGCCGATTACCCCATTTTTGGTGAACGGAAGAACGATACGCCAGATAACTTCCCAGGTGGTGCAGCCGATACCGTAGGCTGACTCTTTCATCATCACCGGGGTTTGCTCGAATACATCGCGCATTACCGCTGCAATGTACGGAATAATCATGATGGCGAGGATCACGCCTGCCGCGAGGATGCCAATACCAAAGGCCGGGCCGGAGAACAGCGCGCCAACAATCGGGATATTCGACATGATATTGCCGACCGGCTCCTGGAAGTAAACGGCGAACAGTGGCGCGAAGATAAACAGGCCCCACATGCCGTACACGATACTTGGAATGGCTGCCAGCAGCTCAATGGCGATACCCAGCGGGCGCTTCAGCCAGCCAGGCGCAAGCTCGGTCAGAAACAGGGCGATACCGAAACTCACCGGGACGGCGATCAGCAACGCGATAAACGAGGTCACCAGAGTACCGTAGATCGGCACCAGCGCCCCGTAGATATCGTTCGGCGCATCCCACTCTTTGGTCCACAGGAAAGCCAGACCAAATTTCTGAATGCTCGGCCAGGAGGAGATGATCAGAGAGACAATAATGCCACCCAACATCAATAGCACAATCAGCGCCGCCAGTTTTACCAGCACGCTGAAAATTATGTCGCCCTTTTTACCCGGTGGGTTAAAAGCAGGCTTGGTTGCAGCCATAAGTTACTCTTCAGTTAAACGCGTTTACAAAGTCATTTTGTAATGCCGGATAAGCTGTTAATGCCTTATCCGGCATGGTGTTTTATTAGTACAGTGGCTTGCCGCTACTGTCTTTAATATTGGTCTTCCACGCAGCGCGAACCTGTTCAACTACGCTATCCGGCAGGCTGGCATAATCCAGGTCGTTCGCCTGTTTAGCCCCGGTTTTGTACGCCCAGTCGAAGAACTTCAGCACTTCTACACCCTGCTCTGGTTTCTTCTGATCTTTGTGGACCAGAATGAACGTGGTTGAGGTAATAGGCCATGCATCTTCGCCTTTCTGGTTGGTCAGATCCTGAGCGAATGTTTTGCTCCAGTCTGCGCCTTTTGCTGCATTAGCGAAGTTTTCTTCGGTCGGACTAACTGGTTTACCATCAGCGGAGATCAGTTTGGTGTATGCCAGGTTGTTCTGCTTAGCGTAAGCATATTCAACGTAACCAATTGCCCCCGGCAGACGCTGAACGAACGCGGCGATACCGTCGTTACCTTTACCGCCCAGACCGATCGGCCATTTTACGGTAGAGCCAGTACCAACGTTGTTTTTCCATTCTTCGTTCACTTTCGCCAGGTAGCTGGTGAAGACGAAGGATGTCCCGGAGCCATCTGCGCGGCGCACTACAGCAATGTTCTGTGAAGGCAGTTTCAGACCCGGATTCAGTTTGGCGATGGCTTCATCATCCCACTTTTTGATTTTGCCCAAGTAGATGTCGCCGAGGGTTTTACCATCCAGCACCAGTTCGCCAGATTTTAGCCCCGGAATGTTAACCGCCAGCACCACGCCGCCAATTACGGTCGGGAACTGGAACAGACCTTCCTGAGCCAGTTTTTCGTCAGACAGCGGCGCGTCAGAAGCACCGAAATCAACGGTGTTGGCGATAATCTGTTTTACGCCGCCGGAAGAACCGATACCCTGGTAGTTAACTTTATTACCGGTTTCTTTCTGGTAAGTGTCAGCCCATTTGGCATACACCGGCGCAGGGAAGGTTGCACCTGCACCTGTCAGGCTTGCTTCTGCAAACACAGAGAAAGCGCTCATCGATAAGGTCGCGGCGACAACAGTTGCGACGGTGGTACGCATAACTTTCATAATGTCTCCTGGGAGGATTCATAAAGCATTGTTTGTTGGCTACGAGAAGCAAAATAGGACAAACAGGTGACAGTTATATGTATGGAATATGACAGTTTTATGACACAACGAGATTTATGCGTAATTTATTGATTTTTATAACCAGGCAAAAAGAAAAACCATGTCATCTTTTTGTCATGTCATGTGCAAATAGGTTAGAAAGAGGTGTCTGATGACAACGGTGCGAGGAGCACCATTGTCCTTTGATTAACGAACAATTTCGATGGTGATAGTTGCCGTAGCGGTAAATGTTCCTGGCGCGGGTCGTGCACCAGTGAGGCTCGCAGGCGCAGCAGAAAAAGTTACATTGCCAGCTTTCTCACCAATAACGCTTGTTGCTCCCATATCAGTTGGTAGTTCGCCACCGTTTACGTTGATTTCCCTGTTATTTTTATCGTAGACTTTTATCCCTACATTTGGGTTTGATGTTACAACCATCGAATTATCGCTACTGGGTTCAGTAGCATAAAAAGAGGTAGTGACATCATCCGTATTCATTATTCCTAAATACTCACACTTAATAGTGACAGTTTTGGTGATTTTATGCGCTGACACAGCACTCCCGACAACAGATGAAAAATCTGCGGCTGGAATAGTACTAAAATCAAAATTAATTGGCTGTAAACTATTAATTTCACAACTTTGTGGCGCAGTGATGTCTCCACGAACATAAACATCAGCCATCGGCTGCGAATAATCAATCGGTGTGTCACGGCTGATAGTTCCGTACAACTTCGCAACAAGCGTTGTGGGAATAGTTACCTTTCCCGCAAAGGGTTTTTTAATATAAAAATAAATCTTAGCCTTGGCACCACTAGAAATATCTAATGGCTCCTCTCTTCCACACTTATATACTGTAGTTACATCAGGATCATTAGCATGATACTCGAATGGTGCATTAACAAATCCGACCCCCAAAAGATCAATTGCTATACCCACATCCAGATGTGGATTAAGATTATAGTAATTTACATTAGAATGAACCCCAGCATAACTTAAAGCATCATTTATTTTTGCCGTGTAGTAAATATAGGGAAATTCACCGACCTTTCCTGTATTACAGTGACAATGTGCCGGATAAGACCCGCCATTAGTTACTGTTGTATTAAATGTGGTCCCCGCTTTATTCTGAGTTGCCGTAATAACATATCCAGGAAAATCAAGCACACTATGAAAAACGCCATTATCCGGAGTACAGATACCTTGAGGGGCCGCAAGAGTCGTACTCGTGTAAAAAATGGCGACAATAGAAAAACACCACAACAGAATATTATTTCTCATAAAAAACCTTTAATTACAGGTGACACTCTGCTCAATTAAACCATTCTCATTTTCTGGTACTGAAAGTGAGTAGCCAAAGGTACATTTCGTGACTGCGTCTCCTCCCCAGGATAAAGTGACCTGTCCTTTATCTGACAGACCCGAGAGATAAAGCTCACCAGAATCACCGACTATTCCTGAATCGGCGGTACTTGTGTTTTGAACTGAGGCAATGGCGCCAAAAGGTGCCGGTTTACCATTTGCATTTACCACTCTGAAGAGAACGCGGTAACCCACATGCGTCACAAACTCCGCTTTAACCACCGCGCCGCGGGTAGGAACCATCGTAACGACGGTATTATCGAGTTCAACATTCGACTTAGAGAAATAGTTGTCGCTGATCGCTACCCGGTTTTCATCATAAGGATTTAGCTGTGTCTTAACGGTGTAACCACGCCAGTCTGTTGCCGCCCCGCGCATATTATCAATTTCCAGACCTGCGGCTCCCGGTGCTTTAATAAGGGCAATGGTTTCACCCAGTTCCTGGCTAAACGTTATCCCTTCACTGTGCGCCAGAATGCCACCCCGGATACCATAATTGAGTCGCTGAGAATTTTGGCTGTAGTTATAACTGCCGTTTAACGTGCCGTAGGTACCGTCATAGGTCAGCGACATATTACCGCCTACTTGATCATCGCGGCTGTTATAGGACTGCATGAGATTCCAGGAGAGATTATTTTTCTCCAGCGCCGTACCGCTTAGGCCAAGTTGATGCGAGCTACCAGAATCATCATTTTGCGAAACCGAATAGGTGGCATAACTATTTCCCCACCAGCCCGATAATGGAACTGATAAAGAGAGCATGTAGATTTGTTCGCTGGTGTTATCACTGGCATAACTATTACTCGTCCCTTGCCGGGCCGTATTGGAATAACTCCACGAGACGTTCCACGAGAGTCGCTTCCAGCTACTGCTGTAACCAAATTGGATTAATCGTTCGACATCATCTGTGTGCCAATATTGCTGGCGGCTTAATGTCAGGTATAAGTTGCCATAATCTCTGCCCAGCGATTGCGTTAACGTTCCTTCCACACGGCTGCGACGGTTTCCGGTTTGCCAGAAATCTTCGGGACTATTTTGCCGGGATGCCCATTCATTGAGGGTATAGTAGCCTTCGGTGGAGTAACGATAGCCAACCAGGCGTAAGCTGGTGTCTGTATCGTCAAAACGTTTTGAATACAGAAAACGATATGACTGACCCGTTTCCGTATCATCATCTGCAAATTTCGCTCTGGCATGTGTCGCATCTAAAGAGATGGCTCCCAGAGAACCGAGATCTTTACCTACCCCCAAAGCAACAGAACCATACTTTTCAGCAGCCTGTACGCCACCATACAAGGTAAAACCGTGGGGCAAGCCATGAAGGATCTGTGCCTGAAGCACGTCAGGAGTAAAACCATCTTCATCGCGCAGCTCCCCCACGCTAACATCTACATCGGTCTGACCTTCACGTTTGAGGATTGCCAGCGACGCATAAGGCTGGGTGAATCGTTGTTCACTACCATCTTCTTCCTTGATAGTCACATCCAGGTCGCCGCCTGAGCTGGCAGTATTGAGGTCGGTGATTTCAAAGGCACCTTGTGGAACGGCTGACTGATAAATTACGTAGCCGTTCTGTCGAATGATGACGGTGGCGTTGGATTTTGCAATCCCACGAACCACAGGCGCGAAGCCATTCTGGCTGGCGGGTAACATATCTTTATCAGTATAAAGTCGTGCACCACGGATTTGCGTGCTGTCGAAAATATCGCTCGCCGTCCACGTATCGCCAATCATAATCTGGCTTCTTAACGCAGCAATATCACGTTGTATCCAGGTACTGATAGAGTTGTATTCCGCACGACCATCGGTGGTGTTCAAGGTGCTGTAATTGCGGAGTCGCCACGGCCCAATATTGAGTCCGTTACGCAGGTTGAGATAACTGGTATCGGTCTCCTGTGAGCTGTAATCCGAGCGCAGAGTATGTGAACCGGAAAAATCGTAGTTGATAGTCAGTGCGTTAATTCCCTCATCCCAACGCGTGGGGCTTATGTAATCGTAAGCCATCGCATCCATATAGATCTGGGGAATGGTGATATTCAGTTGCAGCTTATCGCTGTCCAGTTGCCAGGTTGAGCCTTCAATGCGTGGTGCAGGGTCAATACAGGCCTTGTCATCCACCTTATTGAGCGCTTTCAGCGCGTCAACTTTTACGCCAAAGGAAGTCAGCGTTTTTTTAACCGCGACAAAGCAAGCGTGCAGATCGGCATCAGGGTTATCCTGAACAAAAGTCACATCCTGACGCTCGAACATTTTGCCATTGATAAAAATATCAACACTGTAGACGCCGGGAGGTATGTGATTCGCTTTGTTAAACTGGCGAATATCGACTCCGGATTGATGGTCTATTTCCAGCAGCGCCGGATTAAATACGCTGACCTCGGCCATCAGGCTTTGCGAGAAAACGAGACACGTCCCTGCCGTCAGACCAACCGCTATTCTGGTCGTAACCATAATTCGCCTATCCTTATGCAATGCTTACAACGCTTGCTTTATTGGCTCGCTTATCGCGCCGTAGTCATTAATAAATCGCCAGGTCATTTGGCTACCCGAAGAATTAGCAGGCAACGGTAATGTGAGCGTCTCGAAAGGTCGGATCATGTTGAGAGGCACATCATGGCCATCAACAATGACATCCATCACGCTGATATGAATCGGGTTAGGGTTCTCAGCAATAAGATTTCGGCCTTCCCGATGCCACTTCACCTTTGGTGCGGCATTTTCGGGAATCATGCGGATAGATGCCGGTCTCCAGAACAGCTTAATTCGCGTTTTAACGGCGATTTCCAGCGAATTCGCTTCTTTGTTGCTCGCAGAGGGCGGAATGTTTTTGATATTTAGCCAGAAGACAGACTCACGATCCTCTGGTAATGACAAACCTTTGGTGTGGACAATACGTAATATTTTTTCTTGTGCGGGTTCTAACCGTGATACCGGAGGAATAACAATAAATGGCGCTTTAGTTTTATCATCTTTATTAAATGGGTCCACCCATGCCTGGATGAGATAAGGAATTTTTTCTTCCTTACTAAATACAGAAATAGATTTATCTGCATTATTACTCAAATAAACAACCCGTGTACCGCCAATGACAACACCTGCACAGGTCAATGTCGGCTGGAGGAAAAAGATGCTTAGAATAATAATCCTCAATAAATTACACGAAATTGTTGTTTTAAAGAGCCTGATTAAACAACTTTTTCTGGACATAACGACTCCCTGGCCAAAGCCAACTGAATAAAAAGGCCCTGTATTAATTATTTCTTATATTCGACGGTGAATTGTGAATCCGCGTTTGCTGTACCCGCCGTTACGGTCGCATTGGTAGCAACATAGCGTGCAATAAACTTCATTTCAGCCTTACCGTCAGCGTCGATTGTGCTATAAGCAGAGTCGTTATAAAGTTTAACCTGAGAATTATCCGCCCGGTTAAAAATACGAATACCGACGCCGGTTGCCGCAATCGCTTGTCCTGTACCGGTAAAATCACCAGGTGTACCTGATGTCAGCGGTGTACCCACTTTCAGGTCACCGTCTCCGCCAGGTGCTTCAGTACCATCGAAACGGACGGCTGCCTGAGTATAGGTTGCTGGGCAATTTTCCAGTTTAATACTAAATTGCTGTGGTGACGCCAGGCTGCCTACTCCTGAAAACGCACTTTTACTGACCTTACCAAGAGGTACTGTTTGATCGGCGGTATCGGAAGTCACTTCGCATGTGCTATCGACAATTTCACCGACAAAGTGAACAACGCCATCTTCTGCAAGTGCATTTCCGGCTAACATTAAAGATGCCAGCGTAATTGCACCGCCAATAATATTACGTTTCATACAAACTCCATTGATATAATATATCCTTCAGTCTAAATCATAACTTAAATTAATAAGTGATTTTATGATTCAGAGGCATAGTACACCAAAGGGGTATTTTTATCTAAAAATAATATTAATTATGCGAAATTAAATATAAATTTATTATATAAATATTATTAAAACAGTAAAAAATCAAGTGCGTAATAGGACATCACCAATAATTCAGAATATATTTATATTAATTTGTGCATCAATAATAAACCGTTGATACACTTTATAAAAAAGGCCGCCCGTCGGCAGCCCTTTTATATCAATGATGAAAATTACTCAACCGTTACCGATTTTGCCAGATTACGCGGCTGGTCAACGTCAGTGCCTTTAATCAGCGCAACGTGATAGGCCAGCAGCTGCAGCGGAACGGTGTAGAAGATCGGTGCAATCACCTCTTCCACATGCGGCATCTCGATGATGTGCATGTTATCACTGCTCACAAAACCAGCATCCTGATCGGCGAAGACGTACAGTTGACCACCACGCGCACGAACTTCTTCAATGTTGGATTTCAGTTTTTCCAGCAGTTCGTTGTTCGGTGCGACGACGATAACCGGCATATCCGCGTCAATCAGCGCCAGCGGACCGTGTTTCAGTTCGCCTGCTGCGTAGGCTTCCGCATGAATATAAGAGATCTCTTTCAGCTTCAATGCGCCTTCCAGCGCGATTGGGTACTGATCGCCACGGCCCAGGAACAGCGCGTGATGTTTGTCAGAGAAATCTTCTGCCAGTGCTTCAATGCGTTTGTCCTGAGACAGCATCTGCTCAATACGGCTCGGTAACGCCTGCAGACCATGCACGATATCATGCTCAATGGAGGCATCCAGACCTTTCAGGCGAGACAGCTTCGCCACCAGCATCAACAACACGGTTAACTGAGTGGTGAATGCTTTGGTGGACGCCACGCCAATTTCCGTACCCGCATTGGTCATCAGCGCCAAATCGGATTCACGTACCAGCGAAGAGCCAGGAACGTTACAGATTGCCAGCGATCCAAGGTAACCCAATTCTTTTGACAGACGCAGACCCGCCAGGGTATCCGCGGTTTCACCGGACTGCGACAGAGTGATCATCAGGCTGTTACGACGCACGGCTGATTTGCGATAGCGGAATTCAGAGGCGATTTCAACATCGCACGGAATACCTGCCAGCGCTTCAAACCAGTAGCGGGAAACCATACCGGAGTTGTAAGAAGTACCACAGGCGAGGATCTGAATATGCTCAACCTTCGACAGCAGTTCGTCGGCGTTCGGTCCCAGCTCGCTCAAATCAACCTGACCGTGGCTGATGCGCCCGGTAAGGGTGTTTTTGATCGCGTTCGGCTGTTCGTAGATCTCTTTCTGCATGTAGTGGCGGTAAATACCTTTATCGCCCGCGTCATATTGCAGATTGGATTCGATATCCTGACGTTTCACTTCCGCGCCAGTTTTATCGAAGATGTTTACCGAACGGCGAGTGATTTCCGCAATATCGCCTTCTTCAAGGAAGATAAAGCGACGGGTCACTGGCAACAGCGCCAACTGGTCAGAAGCAATAAAGTTTTCGCCCATGCCCAGGCCAATCACCAGCGGGCTACCAGAACGAGCCGCCAGCAGGGTATCCGGGTGACGGGAGTCCATAATTACCGTACCGTACGCGCCGCGCAGTTGCGGAATAGCACGCAGAACAGCCTCACGCAGAGTACCGCCTTGTTTCAGTTCCCAGTTCACCAGGTGTGCAATCACTTCGGTGTCGGTTTCAGAAACGAAGGTATAGCCACGTGCTTTTAACGCTTCACGCAGCGGTTCATGGTTTTCGATGATGCCGTTATGCACCACCACAATGTGTTCAGAAACATGCGGATGCGCATTCACTTCTGAAGGTTCGCCGTGCGTCGCCCAGCGAGTGTGAGCAATCCCGGTGCCGCCATGCAGAGGATGTTCTTCCGCTGCCTGGGCCAGCATCTGGACTTTACCGAGGCGACGCAGGCGGGTCATATGACCTTCTGCATCTACAACCGCCAGACCGGCAGAGTCATATCCGCGGTATTCCAGACGACGTAAACCTTCAAGAAGGATTTCTGCTACATCACGTTGCGCGATCGCGCCAACAATTCCACACATAGTTTTTGATTCCGATTTATATCGTTGTCGGTCAACCTGTATGCCCGTTTTTCGGGCGCCCCGAGCCTTTGTAGAGAGTGGGGTTATTTTTATAGTTACTGCTTGTGGGCGGGAGATTATGTTATCTCCTCACCCCATATGGCCGGATTACCCAGCCAGAATTACTTTTTCTTTACCGGACGACGCCAGCCTTCTTTTTGCGACTGCGGCACACGGCTGATTGCCAGAGCATTTTCGCCAACATTACGCGTCACAGTTGTACCCGCAGCAATGGTTGCGCCTTTGCCTACCGTTACCGGGGCCACCAGCTGAGTATCGGATCCAACAAACACATCGTCGCCAATAATGGTTTTAAATTTATTGGCACCATCGTAGTTGCAGGTAATGGTTCCTGCGCCGATGTTGACGTTATCGCCAATTTCCGCATCCCCCAGGTAAGTCAGATGACCAGCTTTCGAGCCTTTACCCAGACGCGCTTTTTTCATCTCAACGAAGTTACCGACGTGTGCGCCTTCCAGCAACTCAGCACCAGGACGCAGACGGGCAAACGGGCCAATGGTACAGGCCGCTGCCAGATTCGCATCTTCCACAACGGTATACGGGCTAATTTCGCAATCATCGCCAATCACGCTGTTTTTAATCACGCAACCGGTGCCGATTTTCACGCGATTACCGAGAGTCACGTTGCCCTCGATGATAACGTTAGTATCAATTTCAACATCGCGCCCGTGAGTAAGCGTACCGCGCAGATCAAAACGCGCCGGATCGCGCAGCATAACGCCTGCTAACAGCAGCTTTTCAGCTTGTTCGGACTGATAAACGCGCTCCAGTCGGGAGAGTTGCAGGCGATTATTCACGCCTTCTACTTCGCTTAAACGTTGCGGATGAACGGCAACAATTTCACGTCCTTCCTGATACGCCAGCGCAATAATGTCGGTGATGTAGTATTCGCCCTGCGCATTATTGTTGGTCAGCTTCGCCAGCCAGCGTTTCATATCTGCGCCGTTGGCGATCAGAATACCGGTGTTGATCTCCTGAATCTGACGCTGCTCGTCGGTGGCATCTTTGTGCTCAACAATGCCGGTAACTTTGCCGTTTTCACGGGTGATACGTCCATAACCGGTCGGATCATCCAGTTTCACCGTCAGCAGACCAATGCCACCCTGCGGTTTAGCATCACGCAGACGCTGGAGTGTTTCAACAGAGATCAGCGGCACGTCGCCGTAGAGCATTAAAATGTCTTCGTCATCGGCAAAAAAAGGTGCAGCCTGCTGCATTGCATGACCCGTACCCAGCTGTTCTGCCTGAAGCACCCAGTTCAGGTTATCGTCTTTCAGCGCCTGTTTAAGCAGATCGCCGCCGTGACCGTACACCAGGTGAACGTGCGCTGCGCCTAATTCATTCGCAGCATCAATGACATGCTGAACCATCGCTTTCCCGGCAAGGGTATGCAGCACTTTCGGAAGATCGGAATACATGCGCGTGCCTTTACCTGCGGCAAGGATCACTACGCTCATAGCATTATTCAACATACGCGTCCTGACTGTAATTTGAGAACGAATTTAAACCGCTTCACCTTGAAAAAACTACATTTTTTTCATCGTGAAATGGACAGAGGATAAATTGTTCAATAACGGATTATCCCCGCTGACGAAAGCGCCATTTTCGACCATCGTCACGCCTTTTGTCTGCAGAAAATTAAGGCAGTACCTTCATTTAAGCGTCAGGTGGATGTTTTTGCTCTTATTTCGATCAATGAATAAACGGGAAAACCAGCGAATAATTTCGCTGGTTTATACAAGCAGGGTTAATCGCGGGACATGAAAATGCGCAGAACATACCAGAACATGGTAGCGATAGAGGCGAAGAGATGTAGCGCCGCGCCTGCCGGACGATCGGTAGGATAATGATGAATAATATTAGACGTGTCGTACAGCACGAAGCCAGCACACAACAGCACCATTGCCGCCGAGAACCAGACGCCCAGTGAGAATCCCATAAAAATGCTCGCGATAATGGCACCGAAAGCGATAAAGCCCGCCATGGTTAAAAACGAACGCATGAAAGAGAAATCTTTTTTGGTCGTGAAGGCAGTGAATGTCAGACCACCCACAAGCAGTGCTGTGGTGATGCCCGCCGCGCCAATAATTGCTGGATTAATATACGCTGCCAGTGTCAGTAAAGGTGCAAAAATTAACGCTTCTGCCAGTACGTATATCCCCAGTCCAATCAGTTGGGTCTGATTAGACTCCACATTATCTGCCAGACGAGTCGCCAGCATGCTGACCAGAATAAAAGCACCCAGCACCACCAGCCAACCAAACTGACCACTGTTCATCAGCACCCTAAGCATCATTTTGCCAAGCCCACTAAAGATAAACAGCGCGCTGAGAATGATGAACCCGACAACTGCCCCAGCCAGATGCATATAAGCACGGCGGATAAAGGTGGCGCGATCGGTCATCACAACCGGTTGGACACCTTCAAAAGACGTTTTAAAAGACATAGATATGATCCCTCATATAATTATAGAAATAATAATAACAACAGGGACGATATCACTATGGAGAAAAGGTGACAATTAACGACTTAACAAGACGCTAACTTTTTGATGAATAATATAATTTTTGTATCAATCAGCAAAATACATATAAAAAAGCCAGCCTGTTTCCAGACTGGCTTTTGTGCTTTTCAAGCCGGTGTTACATCGCTTTTTTGGTCAACTCGATAACGCGCAACTGCGCGATCGCTTTGGCCAGTTCCGCAGACGCCTGAGCGTAATCTACGTCGCCGTGAGAGCTGCTAATGTGCTCTTCAGCCTTACGTTTCGCTTCCATGGCTCGCGCTTCGTCGAGATCCTGGCCGCGAATTGCGGTGTCGGCCAGAACGGTCACGTTGCCAGGCTGCACTTCAAGAATGCCGCCAGACAGATAGATAAACTCTTCGTGACCGTGCTGTTTCACGATGCGAATCATACCAGGCTTAATGGCGGTGAGCAGCGGTGCGTGGCCCGGGTAAATGCCCAGTTCACCTTCGCTACCCGTTACCTGGATTTTCTCGACCAGACCAGAGAACATTTGTTGCTCTGCGCTGACGACGTCCAGGTGGTAAGTCATTGCCATATCACCCTCCGATTAAGGCGTTAAAGTTTTTTGGCTTTTTCCACTGCTTCTTCGATGGAACCGACCATGTAGAACGCCTGCTCCGGCAGGTGATCGTATTCGCCTTCCATGATGCCTTTAAAGCCACGGATGGTGTCTTTCAGGGAGACGTATTTACCCGGAGAACCGGTGAATACTTCTGCCACGAAGAACGGCTGGGACAGGAAGCGCTGGATCTTACGAGCGCGCGCTACCACCAGTTTGTCTTCTTCAGACAGTTCATCCATACCCAGGATGGCGATGATGTCTTTCAGTTCCTGATAACGTTGCAGGATGGACTGAACGCCACGCGCGGTGTCGTAGTGTTCCTGACCAACCACCAGCGGGTCCAGCTGACGGCTGGTAGAGTCCAGCGGGTCAACAGCCGGGTAGATACCCAGAGACGCGATCTGACGGCTCAGTACCACGGTTGCGTCAAGGTGCGCAAAGGTGGTTGCCGGAGACGGGTCAGTCAAGTCATCCGCAGGTACGTATACCGCCTGTACGGAGGTGATAGAACCAGTTTTGGTGGAGGTGATACGTTCCTGCAGAACGCCCATCTCTTCCGCCAGGGTCGGCTGATAACCTACCGCTGAAGGCATACGACCCAGCAGTGCGGATACTTCCGTACCGGCCAGGGTGTAACGATAGATGTTGTCAACGAACAGCAGAACGTCACGACCTTCGTCACGGAATTTCTCAGCCATGGTCAGGCCGGTCAGTGCAACGCGCAGACGGTTTCCCGGCGGCTCGTTCATCTGGCCATATACCAGGGATACTTTGTCGATAACGTTGGAGTCGGTCATTTCGTGGTAGAAGTCGTTACCCTCACGAGTACGTTCACCTACGCCCGCAAACACAGAGTAACCGGAGTGCTCGATCGCGATGTTACGAATAAGCTCCATCATGTTTACGGTTTTACCTACACCCGCACCACCGAACAGACCGACTTTACCGCCCTTAGCGAACGGACACATCAGGTCGATAACTTTGATACCGGTTTCCAGCAGTTCCTGAGAGTTTGACAGCTCTTCGTAGGAAGGTGCTGCGCGGTGAATCGCCCAACGCTCTTCTTCACCGATCTCGCCTTTCATGTCGACCGGTTCACCCAGTACGTTCATGATACGGCCCAGAGTCGCTTTACCTACCGGGACTTCGATCGGGTGTTCGAGGTCTTTTACATCCAGACCGCGACGCAGACCGTCGGAGGAACCCATTGCGATGGTACGCACGATACCGCCGCCGAGCTGCTGCTGAACTTCCAGCACCAGACGCTCATTACCATTTTGCACCTCAAGAGCATCGTACACGCGCGGTACGGCATCCTGAGGGAATTCGACGTCAACTACGGCGCCGATTACCTGGACAATCTTTCCAGTAGCCATCTTAAATCCTCTACGAAATAACCTGTTTAAACCGCGGCGGCCCCCGAGACGATCTCGGTGAGTTCCTGAGTAATGCTGGCCTGACGAGCTTTGTTGTATACCAACTGCAGCTCTTTAATCAGGCTGCCGCCATTGTCGGTCGCGGCTTTCATCGCCACCATACGGGCGGCCTGCTCGCTGGCCAGGTTTTCAACCACGCCCTGATAAACCTGAGATTCGACATAACGACGCAGCAGGGTATCCAGCAACGCCTTCGGATCGGGTTCGTACAGGTAATCCCAGGATTTATGTTTCAGATCATCATCATCTGATGCCGGTAACGGCAGCAGCTGGCTGATGGTCGGAACCTGAGACATGGTGTTAATAAATTTGTTGCTGACAATGTAAAGCTTGTCCAGACGGCCTTCGTCGTAGGCCTGCAACATCACTTTTACCGGACCGATCAGTTCGGACAGGGAAGGGTTATCCCCCATGCCGGTGACCTGGGCAACAACATTGCCGCCCACGGAGTTGAAGAACGACACGCCTTTTGAGCCGATCATTGCGAGGTCGCATTGAACGCCTTTGTCGGTCCAGGTCTTCATTTCCGCCAGCAGTTTTTTGAACAGGTTAATGTTCAAACCACCGCACAAACCACGGTCGGTCGACACCACCAGGTAGCCCACGCGTTTAACGTCGCGGTCTTCCAGGTATGGGTGCTTATATTCCAGATTACCGTGTGCAAGGTGACCAATCACTTTGCGCATGGTTTCTGCATAAGGACGGCTGGCCGCCATGCGATCCTGCGATTTACGCATTTTGGAAGCGGCGACCATCTCCATCGCTTTAGTGATCTTTTGCGTGTTCTGGACGCTTGCGATCTTACTACGTATCTCTTTTGCGCCGGCCATGAGCTTCTCCTCAATGCCTTGCGGCCTGCCCTAAGGCAAGCCGCCAGACGTTACCAGGATTGGGTTGCTTTGAAGGAATCGAGGATGCCTTTCAGCTTGCCTTCGATTTCGTCGTTGTAGCCACCGGTCTGGTTGATCTCTTGCATCAACGGAGCGTGATCACGGTCGACGTAAGCCAGCAGAGCGGCTTCGAAGCTGCCGATTTTCGACAGTTCAACATCCGCCAGGTAACCACGTTCTGCTGCGAACAGAACCAGAGACTGTTGCGCTACGGACATCGGCGCATACTGTTTCTGTTTCAGCAGTTCGGTCACTTTCTGACCGTGGTCAAGCTGCTTACGTGTTGCATCGTCAAGGTCGGATGCAAACTGAGAGAACGCTGCCAGTTCACGATACTGTGCCAGAGCGGTACGGATACCACCGGACAGTTTTTTCATGATCTTGGTCTGTGCTGCACCACCAACACGGGATACGGAAATACCCGGGTTAACCGCAGGACGAATACCGGCGTTGAACAGGTTGGTTTCCAGGAAGATCTGACCATCGGTAATGGAGATTACGTTAGTCGGAACGAACGCAGAAACGTCACCCGCCTGAGTTTCGATAATCGGCAGCGCGGTCAGAGAACCGGTTTTCCCTTTCACTTCACCTTTGGTGAAGGCTTCAACGTATTCGGCGTTAACACGCGCAGCACGCTCCAGCAGACGAGAGTGGAGGTAGAATACGTCGCCCGGGAATGCTTCACGTCCTGGCGGACGACGGAGCAGCAGGGAGATCTGACGGTAAGCAACAGCCTGTTTAGACAGGTCATCGTAAATGATCAGCGCATCTTCACCGCGGTCACGGAAGTATTCGCCCATTGCGCAACCGGCATACGGCGCCAGGTATTGCAGTGCAGCGGATTCAGACGCGGTTGCTACCACAACGATGGTGTTAGCCAGTGCGCCGTGCTCTTCCAGTTTACGTACCACGTTAGAAATAGTGGACGCTTTCTGGCCGATAGCGACATAGATACATTTGATACCGGAATCGCGCTGGTTAATGATGGCATCGATTGCCAGTGCGGTTTTACCGGTCTGACGGTCACCGATGATCAATTCACGCTGACCACGACCGATTGGGATCATGGAGTCAACGGCTTTATAACCGGTCTGTACCGGCTGATCTACGGACTGACGTTCGATAACGCCCGGGGCGATAGCTTCTACAGCAGAGAAGCCGTCGTGATCCAGCGGACCTTTACCGTCGATTGGTGCACCCAGAGTGTTAACCACACGGCCCAGCAGGCCACGGCCAACCGGAACTTCCAGGATACGGCCAGTACACTTAACTTTCATGCCTTCGGCAAGGTCAGCGTACGGACCCATAACAACCGCACCTACAGAGTCACGCTCGAGGTTCAGTGCGATAGCGTAACGGTTACCCGGCAGGGAGATCATTTCACCCTGCATACAATCGGCCAGGCCGTGGATGCGGATAACACCGTCACTTACAGAAACAATAGTACCTTCGTTGTGAGCTTCACTCACAACATTGAACTGAGCAATGCGCTGCTTGATCAGTTCGCTGATTTCGGTGGAATTCAGTTGCATGCTCCAGTCCCCTTAAGACTGCAAGACGTCTGCAAGGCGCTCAAGACGACCGCGTACGCTGCCATCAATGACCATATCACCCGCTCGGATGATAACGCCTGCCATTACAGACTTATCGATTTTGCAATTCAGCTTAACTTTGCGTGACAGACGTTTTTCCATCGCAGCAGAAATTTTCGCGAGCTGTTGTTCACTCAACGCGGCAGCGGAAATGACGTCTACCTCAGCGGTAGCCTCACTCACAGCACGCAGGTGAATAAACTGCTCCAGAACATCCGGGAGCGCGTTAAGACGACCATTTTCAGCCATAACCCGAATCAGGTTCTGACCGTTTTCGTCCAGTTGCTCACCACAAACTGCGATAAACGACTCGGCGAGCGTTTCTGGCGCAAGCGCGCCAGAGAGAAGCTCTGCCATTTGTTCGTTTTTGGTTACCTCGGCGGCAAACGCCAGCATGTCCTGCCAGCGTTCTACACTTTGGTGTTCGACGGCAAAGTCAAAAGCTGCTTTGGCGTAGGGGCGAGCTACCGTAATAAATTCAGACATCAGCCCCTCCCTCCTTACAGTTCAGCGACAAGTTTATCCACGATGTCGCTGTTAGCAGCTTCATCCACGGAACGTTCGATGATCTTCTCGGCGCCAGCAACAGCCAGGATAGCAACTTGCTTACGCAGCTCTTCACGGGCACGTTTACGCTCGGCTTCAATTTCCGCCTGCGCCTGGGCCACGATTTTAGTACGTTCCTGCTCTGCTTCAGCTTTAGCTTCGTCCAGAATCTGCGAGCGGCGTTTGTTCGCCTGCTCGATGATTACCTGGGCTTCCGCTTTCGCTTTTTTCAGCTGGTCGGTCGCGCTGGCCTTTGCAAGGTCAAGGTCCTTATGTGCTCGTTCTGCGGAAGCAAGGCCGTCAGCAATTTCTTTTTGACGTTTTTCGATGGCTGCCATTAATGGCGGCCATACGTACTTCATGCAGAACAGAACGAACAGGACAAACGCGATGGCCTGGCCGAGGATTGTTGCGTTAAGATTCACAGCACAATGCCTCTATTTAGTTAACGTTCTGATATTGCTCTTTAAATAAAAGCAACGCTTACTACGCGACAGCGAACATCACGTACAGACCCAGACCTACAGCGATCATCGGGATAGCATCCACCAGACCCATAACGATAAAGAACTGAGTACGCAGCAGAGGAATCAGATCAGGTTGACGCGCTGCGCCTTCCAGGAATTTACCCCCGAGGATGCCGATACCGATCGCAGCACCGATTGCCGCCAGACCCATCATCACAGCGGCAGCCATGTACAGCAGATCCATATTCAGGTTTTCCATGACAGTCTCCAGTTTGTTTCAGTTAAAACGTAGTAGTGTTGGTAAATTAATGTTCTTCAGACGCCATCGACAGATAGACGATCGTCAGAACCATGAAGATGAAGGCTTGCAGCGTAATGATCAGGATGTGGAAAATGGCCCACGGCACATTCAGGATCCACTGTGACCACCACGGCAACAGACCAGCAATCAGAATGAAAATCAGCTCACCGGCATACATGTTACCGAACAGTCGCAAACCGAGTGAAACTGGTTTGGACAGCAGGCTTACCCCTTCAAGGATTAAGTTGACAGGAATGAACGCCCAGTGATTGAACGGCTGCAGCGTCAACTCTTTCGTGAAGCCGCCGATGCCTTTCATTTTGATGCTGTAGAACAGAATCAGGATAAATACGCCCAGTGCCATAGACAGCGTTACGTTCACGTCCGCAGACGGAACCACACGCAGTGCCGGCAGACCCAGTACATGTTCAGCGATGTACGGCAGCAGGTCGATAGGCAGTAAGTCCATCAAGTTCATCAGGAATACCCAGACGAAAATCGTCAGGGCCAGCGGAGCAATCAGCTTGCTTTTGCCATGGTACATGTCTTTCACGCTACCATTAACAAAGCCGATCACCAGCTCAATCGCGGTCTGAAACTTACCTGGCACACCGCTGGTCGCCTTTTTGGCTACACTACGGAATAAAACCAGGAACAACAGACCCAGCACCACCGAGAAGAACATGGAGTCAATATTAATTGTCCAGAAGGTGGCTGGGGGGTTATGCGGATCCACCAGCGAGAATGTACGCAGGTCCAGCTGAAGGTTATTCAGGTGGTGTCCTATGTAATCCTGCGGCGTCATATTTTCTGAAGCCATGATGCCTTTTACCCTTTGTTGTTAATTACAGCCGGTGCCAGTATCTGAACCACCAGCACCAAAACCCACGTAACGATCAGCGGCAAGAATACCGCCTTTAAAACCGCCAACGCCACCACCAGTAACACCAACATCGCCAGAACTTTGAAAGCTTCGCCAAATGCGAATGTCCAGGCCACCCGGCCTTTCGCTGGTGTATGTGCCTGGTGACGCCAGGCAAATATCATAAACAAAACGTTAGGCAGAAAGACTGCCAGGCCTCCACTTAATGCAGAGACGCCCCAGAAGGGGTCTTTGAGGCTGAACAGCAATCCACTTGCTATCACCACCAGTAACTGAACGAGCAGAAGCTTCCGAGCAACGTTTCGACTCACGAGCGACACAGACATCACGTTTTTCACTCCTGCTCCCTTCGAGGTATGCCGCGTGTCGTATAAAACTTTCTTTAAGGCTTAGAGTCAAGCATCAAAAAGCGGTCAAATTATACGGTGCGCCCCCGTGATTTCAAACAATAAGTAGCCAAAAGGTGAATAAATGTTTAAATATTTTTCCAGTGCATACAATTGCGACTTTTCTGCAAACCCTGTTCGATCATGAAAAACTGTAAATAACGCGTAAACACTGGCGATAAAGCGTGCTTCAGATCACATATTGAGCATGTTCGCGCACAGCATATTTATTTACTTGGCAAATGATGCCTTTGCAAGTTTATGATATTTCAGTCTAAAAACAGATACTGTTTTAATAAATGACATTTACACAACAAAAACCACCCATTGACATTTTTAATAATGTTTTAACAGACAATGATGATTCTTAGCGCCGATTTTTAGCAGACTGATATTTTCACTTATGACTTATTTTCTGCTTACCAAAAAAAGCCACGTTACTTTGTTGATGCAAAAGAGTGAACGTGGCGTTAAATGTAACCAGTTATATCAGTAGAAAACCTGGTTGTTGTTAACAGTCTAACCGGTCAATTTTTTATGATTTTTTTGATAAAAATTAAATTTTATTTGCTTTAATCACCACCAGATGACGTTCGCCATCCAGGGCCGGAACGTGAAGTTTAACCACTGATTCGACCTGATATTCTTCGGGCAACAAAGCGATTTCATCTTCCGGTATTTGGCCTTTCAGCGCGTAGAAACGACCTTGCTCACCAGGAAGATGGTGGCACCAGCTCACCATATCGTTCAGAGAGGCAAAGGCGCGGCTAATTACGCCATCAAATGGCGGCTCAGAAGGAAACTCTTCTACCCTGCTCTGTACTGGCTCAATATTCTCCAGTTTAAGCTCATGTTGCACCTGACGAAGGAAACGCACGCGTTTACCAAGGCTATCCAACAACGTGAAATGGGCTTCAGGACGCACGATAGAGAGTGGAATGCCAGGCAGTCCTGGTCCGGTGCCGACATCGATAAACCGATCACCTTGCAGATACGGTGCCACCACAATGCTATCGAGAATATGGCGTACCAGCATCTCATTAGGATCGCGGACCGAAGTCAGGTTGTACGCTTTATTCCATTTATGCAGCATATTCACGTAGGCAATTAGCTGGTTTTTCTGGTGATCGGTAAGCGAAATTCCTGCGTCTTTCAGCAGAGAGGAGAGTTTGTTGAGCACGGTGATTACCTGTTCTTGATGCGTAGCCCGGTAAGCGGGTGCTTACCAGGCATTTTTAATGCGTTATGCGCTACGACGCAGCATACCCTGTTTTTTTAGCCACACCAGTAGAATGGAGATGGCAGCAGGCGTGACGCCAGAAATACGCGAAGCCTGACCGATAGAAGCCGGTTTGTGATCGTTAAGTTTGGCGATCACTTCGTTAGAAAGACCGGATACCTGGCGGTAATCCAGCGTCGCTGGCAGCAAGGTATTCTCGTTACGCTGCTGCTTTTCGATCTCATCTTGCTGGCGCGCAATATAACCTTCGTATTTAACCTGAATCTCAACCTGTTCCGCCGCCTGTTCGTCTGTCAACGCAGGGGCAAAAGGCGTCAGCATGGTTAATTTTTCATAAGTCATTTCCGGACGACGCAGCAGATCTTCACCATTGGCTTCACGGGAAAGCGGCGCAGTCAGGTGAGCATTCACTTCGGCTGCAGCTTCCGCCGACGGGGTTACCCAAGTCGATTTCAGACGCTGACGCTCACGCTCGATATTCTCAAGTTTCTCGTTAAAGCGCGCCCAACGTTCGTCATCCACCAGGCCCAGTTCACGACCGATTTCAGTCAAACGCAGATCTGCATTATCTTCGCGTAGCATCAGGCGATATTCTGCACGCGAGGTAAACATACGGTACGGTTCTTTGGTTCCTAAAGTGCACAGGTCATCAACCAGTACGCCGAGATACGCCTGAGAACGCGCCGGAGCCCAACCTTCTTTGTCAGCAGACAGACGGGCAGCGTTAAGACCGGCCAGCAAACCTTGCGCAGCGGCTTCTTCGTAACCGGTAGTGCCGTTAATCTGACCAGCAAAGAACAGTCCCTGGATAAACTTGCTCTCCAGCGTCGGTTTCAGGTCGCGTGGATCGAAGAAGTCATACTCAATGGCATAACCCGGACGCACGATCTTCGCGTTTTCCATCCCCTGCATGGAGCGGACGATTTGCATCTGCACATCGAACGGCAGGCTGGTGGAGATACCGTTCGGATAAATTTCGTTAGAGGTCAGCCCTTCCGGTTCAAGGAAGATCTGATGCTGATTTCTGTCGGCGAAGCGCATGACTTTGTCTTCGATCGACGGGCAGTAGCGTGGGCCGACACCTTCGATCACCCCTGCGTACATTGGGCTACGATCGAGGTTACTGCGGATCACATCATGGGTTTTCTCGTTGGTATGGGTGATATAACACGGCACCTGCTGGGGATGCTGGGACGCATTGCCCATAAACGAGAATACCGGCATTGGGTTATCGCCATGCTGTTGCGCCAGCACGCTGAAGTCGATAGTACGCGCATCAATACGCGGCGGTGTCCCGGTTTTCAGACGACCAACGCGCAGCGGCAGTTCACGCAAACGGCGAGAGAGCGGAATGGACGGCGGATCACCAGCACGGCCACCGCTGTAGTTATCCAGACCGATATGAATTTTACCGTCGAGGAACGTCCCAACGGTGAGCACGACGGCTTTGGCACGGAACTTCAGTCCCATTTGGGTAACAGCACCGACCACGCGATCGTTTTCGACAATAAGATCTTCAACCGCCTGCTGGAAGATCATCAGGTTCGGTTGGTTCTCCAGCGCCGTACGTACCGCCTGACGGTAGAGCACACGATCCGCCTGAGCTCGGGTAGCGCGAACTGCCGGTCCCTTGCTTGCGTTTAGTATCCTAAACTGGATACCCGCCTGATCGATCGCTTTAGCCATCAGGCCGCCGAGTGCATCCACTTCTTTTACCAGATGTCCCTTCCCAATACCGCCGATCGCCGGGTTGCAGCTCATCTGCCCCAGCGTGTCGATATTGTGTGTCAAAAGCAGAGTCTGTTGACCCATACGCGCCGCGGCCATCGCGGCCTCGGTGCCTGCATGACCCCCGCCAATGATGATGACGTCAAAAGGATCCGGATAAAACATGGTGATTGCCTCGCATAACGCGGTATGAAAATGGATTGAAGCCCGGGCCGTGGATTCTACTCAACTTTGTCGGCTTGAGAAAGACCTGGGATCCTGGGTATTAAAAAGAAGATCTATTTATTTAGAGATCTGTTCTATTGTGATCTCTTATTAGGATCGCACTTCCCTGTGGATAACAAGGATCCGGCGTTTAAGATCAACAACCTGGAAAGGATCATTAACTGTGAATGATCGGTGATCCTGGACCGTATAAGCTGGGATCAGAATGAGGGGTTATACACAACTCAAAAACTGAACAACCGTTGTTCTTTGGATAACTACCGGTTGATCCAAGCTTCCTGACAGAGTTATCCACAACAGATCGCACGATCTGTATACTTATTTGAGTAAATTAATCCACGATCCCAGCCATTCTTCTGCCGGATCTTCCGGAATGTCGTGATCAAGGATGTTGATCTTCAGTGTTTCGCCTGTCTGTTTTGCACCGGAATTTTTGAGTTCTGCCTCGAGTTTATCGATAGCCCCACAAAAGGTGTCATATTCACGACTGCCAATACCGATAGCGCCAAAGCGGACCGCAGAAAGATCGGGCTTCTGTTCCTGCAATGCTTCATAGAAAGGAGAAAGGTTGTCCGGAATATCTCCGGCACCGTGGGTTGAGCTGATAACCAGCCAGATCCCCGAGGCAGATAAATCTTCCAACAGCGGACCGTGCAGCGTTTCGGTGGTAAAACCCGCCTCTTCCAGCTTTTCAGCCAGGTGTTCTGCCACATATTCGGCACCGCCGAGGGTGCTGCCGCTGATAAGAGTGATATCTGCCATAAACCGCCACCTTTATTAAGAGTGGCGTATTGTACGCTGTGAACGCGTTGGGATCTACCTGTGGAAAAGTATGGGATTAAAAAAGCTGATCATGGCTTAATGGTACGCATGATCGGGTTTTGCAGGACGATCAGTGTCTCGGTGGACTGAATTTCATCAATTGTTTGGATCTTGTTGATAAGTACATGCTGGAGAGCATCGATCGAACGGCACATCACTTTGATAAAGATGCTGTAGTGGCCAGTTGTGTAATAGGCTTCAGTGACTTCATCGAGGCTTTCCAGCTTTGCCAGCGCGGAAGGATAGTCTTTGGCGCTCTTTAATATAATTCCGATAAAGCAGCCTACGTCATAACCGAGCTGCTTCGGGCTGACATCAATACGCGCCCCGGTAATGATCCCCGCCTGCTTCATTTTCTCTACTCGAACGTGAATTGTCCCCGGACTGACGCCAAATTGTTTCGCCAGTTCGGCGTAAGCGGTGCGCGCATTGCCCATTAATGCTTCCAGGATGCCACGGTCCAGATTGTCGATCAGATAATTTTCCATAGGATTTTCTTATGCGGATTGATGATTCATTCTATTTTAGCCTTCTTTTTTAATGAATCAAAAGTATGTGAGTCTTTTTATTGAATGATTATTGCATGTGTGTCGGTTTTTGTTGCTTAATCATAAGCAACAGGACGCAGGAGTATAAAAAATGAAAACCGCTTACATTGCCAAACAACGTCAAATTAGCTTCGTGAAATCTCACTTTTCTCGTCAACTGGAAGAACGTCTGGGGCTGATCGAAGTCCAGGCACCGATTCTTAGCCGTGTGGGGGATGGCACGCAGGATAACTTGTCGGGCTGTGAAAAAGCGGTGCAGGTAAAAGTGAAAGCTCTGCCTGATGCCCAGTTCGAAGTGGTTCATTCACTGGCGAAGTGGAAACGTCAGACCTTAGGGCAACACGACTTCAGCGCGGGCGAAGGGCTGTACACGCACATGAAAGCCCTTCGCCCCGATGAAGACCGTCTTTCCCCGTTGCACTCGGTCTATGTTGACCAGTGGGACTGGGAACGCGTAATGGGCGACGGCGAGCGTCAATTCTCGACTCTGAAAAGCACGGTAGAGGCGATCTGGGCGGGAATTAAAGCAACCGAAGCTGCGGTTAGCGAAGAGTTTGGCCTGGCACCGTTCCTGCCGGATCAGATCCACTTCGTACATAGCCAGGAGTTACTGTCTCGTTATCCGGATCTCGATGCCAAAGGGCGTGAGCGGGCGATTGCGAAAGATCTTGGCGCGGTATTTCTCGTCGGGATTGGCGGCAAGTTGAGTGATGGTCATCGCCACGACGTGCGCGCACCTGATTATGATGACTGGAGCACCCCGTCAGAGCTGGGCCATGCGGGTTTGAACGGCGATATTCTGGTGTGGAACCCGGTACTGGAAGATGCGTTTGAGCTTTCTTCCATGGGGATTCGCGTGGATGCCGAAACGCTGAAGCATCAGCTGGCGCTGACCGGTGACGAAGATCGCCTGCAGCTGGAGTGGCATCAGGCGCTGCTGCGCGGTGAAATGCCGCAGACCATTGGCGGCGGTATCGGCCAGTCTCGTTTGACCATGCTGCTGTTGCAACTACCACATATCGGTCAGGTTCAGTGTGGTGTATGGCCTACTGCTGTTCGCGAGAGCGTCCCTTCTCTGCTGTAATAATTTATCGCCGCCAGCGTCTGAGCAGGCGGCTTCGCATCCCGGTATCAAAGCGCCAGATATGATCGAAAATGCGCATGATGCCGGGTTTGCCGTGCGCTGACATCGCCACGGCATGAAAGCGATGCTGATGTATCTGCTGCAACTCTTTTACTTTACTCGTCACATCATCAGGCAACCGCTGGGCGATAAAATCAGAAATCACCACCGCATCGGCATCAAACCATTCCCGGCTTTGCAAGCGTTCCATAATGGCGCGGAAACAACTGGCAATATCGGTACCGCCACGAAACTGCTGGCTTAAAAAACGGATTGCTTGTTCGATGCCTTGTGGGCCTGAAAGCTCATAACGGACGATCTCGGTGGAAAATAACATAATAAAGCAGCGACGATTTTCAGCGAGGGCTATGCGCATCAATGCCAGACAGAACGCTTTCGCACACTGTTCATTAAAGCCGCCCATTGAGCCGGAAGTATCCACGCAGACAATAAACGGTCCGCGCGGCTGTTCGTCGTAATCTTTATGCACCACCGGGCGTTCGATCACTTTTTCACGCCACGACTCACCGTGCAGGCGATAGGTGAGCAACTGTTTTTCCACCAGCCGACGGTAAAACTCATACTCCAGTTCCGTTATCCCCAGTGTCGCCAGTTCTGGCGGCAGGAGACGTAAAATATCGTCGCTTTGTTGCAGACCATCAACCTGCTCAGGAACTGTCGCCGGTTCGCGCACCATGGTGTGGAAGGTTTCCATCTGCGCATCGTTGCGCGGTATTGATTTGGCTTCCCGGGAACGCCCCAACTGTTCTGCCAGGCGTTTCAGTTCCGGCTGTTCGTTAAGAAATTCACCGTATTTCACAATCAACTGATAGTCACCACGTTTAAGCTGACCGGCGCTCATATCCCACAGACGACCAGCTGCGGTATTGTTATCTGCGAGAATCGGTTCAAGTTGCCCGCTCAGCGTCATGCGTTCCTGAACTTCACTCAACAGTTGTTCGCGTTCTTCTTCTAATAGCTGTTGATTTAACGTCGTTGCTTGCACGATCAGACTTAAACGCCAACGCTGGAGAAAAAGTGTGTGTAACGCTGAAGTGATCGTGCTGTTAGCATCAACCAACTGTCGGGCTTGTTCTGCCCATGGGGAATTCAGACGATGCAGTAAGTCCAGGATCTGTGGTAGCTGCACAATAAACTGCGGCGTGGAGAGGAGCTGGCTTTCCTGATAGCACATCACCTCTTCGGTGAGTTCCGGCGGGACTCGGGCATCTTTCAGCCGACTGCGCAGCGCCTCACGCCAGCGGGGAACATCATCAGTGATTGCCGCCTTCAGTCGTGGGAATTTTTCAAAGAAGACTGCCAGCTGCGGTGAGGCCAGCAGCGCGATGATCATCTCTTCGATCAATCCCTCTTCGCTGACGGCCAGCATCACATTAAGCGTATCCAGCGTTAGCATTGTTGTGCCTGGCGAATCTGGGTGCCGACATCCTGTAGGCTGGCTTCAATGCGACCTAACCAGTCGCCAGGGATAAACAGACATTTTTGCTGTTCGCTGAATAAAGCGTGTTGCTTGCGCCAGTCGCTTTCAAGCTCTTCCAGTTGTTGTTTTATTTCACCTGGCAGACCTTCAGCCGATGAACCGGGAAGTGCCAGCGTACTGCCTTGTAAACTTACATCGCGTACGACAAGATGTTGGGCGCTATCAACTTCCAGATTCAGTTTCTGGGCAAAGCCGATACCGTTCAGTTTGCCGCGAATTTCACCACCTCTGCTCAGCCACTGTTCCAGCGCGCTACGCTCAAAGGAGATATGAACCACTTCCATATCATGCAGTTTTAACGGTTTTTGCAGCAGCAGAGTCAGAGTGGAAGCAGTAACGTTAACAGGGAGTTGATACTGCTGACGACGGCTGAAAATGCCGCCCAGACGAATTACCGTTAAGGCTGTTTTATCGCTTTGTTGCTGCTGTAGTTGCAGGTGACGTTGCACAATCGCGCCCAGGCGGGTCAACATCCCTTGCTGTTGCCAGGCATGACCGGTCATCAATACATCAATTTGTTGTTGTATCAAATTCAGGCTTTGCGCGTCATACCACAGGCAATCTTTCAGCAAAATGAGATCTACCGGGGCAACAGCACTGCGACCGCTAAAAAAGGCGCTGGCCTGCAATAAGCGGATCGCTTTTTTCCAGCGACGATCCGAGACATAAGGCGCATCCGGTAATTTATCCAGTTGCTGGCGCAGCATAAAAATCAGCTCAAATACATGATCGGGCAGCGTAATTTCACCAATCTCTTTCTGCCAGCGTTCATATTCTTCATCTGTGACCTGCAAGGAGGCAGGAACCGGATTGTCATTTTCATCCTGTTGACTGGTCAGCATGGAGCGGAAATTCGCTTTATCCTGCACTTTATCTAACCACAGACGAATCAGCATACGGTCATATAACGCTTCCAGGCTGCTGTCTGCTTCCGGCAGTTCGTTGGAGGCAGCCACCAGCAAGCGCATCGGGATTTTTTCTACGTGTGCGCCGTTGCGAAACTGGCGTTCGTTAATGGCAGTGAGCAGGGTATTAAGTATTGCCGGGCCCGCTTTCCAGATCTCATCCAGAAAGACGATTTCTGCTTCTGGCAGGTAACCGCTGGTTAAACGTTCATAGCGCCCTTCATCTTTTAGCGCCTGAATGGAAAGGGGACCAAAAACTTCTTCCGGCGTGGAGAAGCGGGTCATCAGATATTCAAACGCACGGGCATTCTGAAAGGCGAATTTTAAGCGCCGGGCGATCAAACTTTTTGCAATACCTGGCGGGCCAAGCAGAAAAACACTTTCACCACTTAATGCCGCTAACAAACATAAGCGAATAGCGTGGCTACGTTCATAAAGCCCCTTTTCCAGCGAACTGCTCAGGCGGGAAATTCTTTCCGCTAATAAATGAGGGTGAGCCATAATGAAGTGGCGTCCTTTCGTCAAAAGTTCTGCGTAAATTGCGAGTATAGACGTTTCTTGCTGGTGGCTAAAATAGTCTCAAAGAGGGGTTATTTTTCTTTGAGCCAGGTTAATGTGGCCGCATTTAGGAGTACGATTTTGCCGTTAATCGTGCATACTGTGCGCTTTTTTGTGGGCCAAGGGACTAAGCACACATTTCATATTTCAACGAAAGACTAGTCTATGAGCACTGATAATAAGCAATCGTTGCCCGCGATTACCCTCGCGGCGATTGGAGTTGTCTACGGCGATATTGGTACCAGCCCGTTATATACACTTCGTGAATGTTTGTCCGGCCAGTTTGGTTTTGGCGTTGAACGCGATGCCGTGTTTGGCTTTTTATCGCTGATCTTCTGGCTGCTAATCTTTGTGGTTTCCATTAAATATCTCACCTTCGTGATGCGGGCAGATAACGCCGGTGAGGGGGGGATCCTGACGTTGATGTCGCTTGCCGGGCGTAATACGTCGGCGCGAACCACATCAATGCTGGTGATTATGGGGCTAATCGGCGGCAGCTTTTTCTATGGTGAAGTCGTCATAACACCCGCTATTTCGGTGATGTCTGCCATTGAAGGTCTGGAAATCGTCGCCCCGCAGCTGGATACCTGGATAGTTCCTCTCTCAATCATCGTTCTCACTTTACTATTTATGATTCAAAAACATGGCACGGCTATGGTCGGTAAGCTGTTTGCGCCGATCATGCTGACCTGGTTTTTGATTCTGGCGGGACTGGGGTTACGTAGCATTATTGCTAACCCGGAAGTGCTGCATGCGCTGAATCCGATGTGGGCGGTGCATTTCTTCCTTGAATACAAAACGGTTTCTTTTATTGCATTAGGGGCAGTGGTGCTGTCGATTACGGGGGTCGAGGCGCTGTATGCTGATATGGGGCACTTTGGTAAGTTCCCGATTCGCCTGGCGTGGTTCACCGTCGTATTGCCTTCCTTAACTCTTAATTACTTTGGTCAGGGAGCGCTGTTGTTAAAGAACCCGGAAGCAATTAAGAACCCGTTCTTCCTGTTGGCACCGGACTGGGCGCTGATCCCGCTGCTGATCATCGCCGCACTGGCGACGGTAATTGCCTCGCAGGCAGTTATCTCTGGCGTCTTCTCATTGACGCGTCAGGCCGTACGTCTGGGATATTTGTCGCCGATGCGCATTATTCACACCTCCGAAATGGAGTCTGGGCAAATCTATATTCCGTTTGTGAACTGGATGCTCTATGTCGCGGTCGTGATTGTGATCGTCAGCTTTGAGCACTCCAGCAACCTGGCGGCGGCGTACGGGATTGCGGTGACCGGAACCATGGTACTGACGTCTATTCTCTCAACTACCGTGGCACGTCAGAACTGGCACTGGAATAAGTATTTTGTTGCGCTGATCCTGATTGCTTTCCTTTGTGTTGATATTCCATTGTTCACCGCTAACCTCGATAAACTGCTCTCCGGCGGCTGGTTGCCATTGAGCCTCGGTACGGTGATGTTTATCGTGATGACCACCTGGAAGAGCGAACGTTTCCGCTTGCTGCGGCGGATGCATGAACATGGTAACTCTCTGGAAGCGATGATTGCTTCGCTGGAGAAATCACCGCCCGTTCGCGTGCCTGGGACCGCGGTGTATATGTCACGTGCAATCAACGTCATTCCCTTTGCGCTGATGCATAACCTTAAACATAACAAGGTATTGCATGAGCGGGTGATTCTGTTAACTCTGCGCACCGAAGACGCGCCTTATGTCCATAACGTCCGTCGGGTACAGATTGAACAACTGTCGCCCACTTTCTGGCGCGTGGTGGCAAGTTATGGTTGGCGAGAAACGCCAAACGTGGAAGAAGTATTCCACCGCTGCGGTCTGGAAGGATTAAGTTGCCGGATGATGGAAACCTCCTTCTTTATGTCGCATGAGTCGTTGATCCTCGGCAAACGTCCGTGGTATTTGCGTTTGCGCGGCAAGCTGTATTTGCTGTTGCAACGTAATGCGCTGCGCGCACCGGATCAATTTGAAATCCCGCCAAACAGGGTTATCGAACTGGGTACTCAGGTCGAAATTTAACGCCAGACGCCTCCTTTCTCCATAAGGGGGCGTTTTTGTTTTCATGGTTAATCACCATGTAAAACGTTTCGATGTTGATCACATTTCCGTAACGTCACGATGGTTTTCCCAACTCAGTCAGGATTAAACTGCGGGTCAGCGAAACGTTTCGCTGATGGAGAAAAAAATGAAAAAAGGCACCGTTCTTAATTCTGATATTTCTTCGGTGATCTCCCGTCTGGGACATACCGATACGTTGGTGGTGTGTGATGCTGGTTTACCCATCCCCAAAAGTACAACGCGTATCGATATGGCATTAACCCAGGGGGTACCTTCTTTTATGCAGGTGCTGGGCGTCGTCACAAATGAAATGCAGGTCGAGGCTGCCATTATCGCGGAAGAGATCAAACAACATAATCCGCAACTCCACGAAACGTTGCTCACTCACCTTGAGCAGCTGCAACAACACCAGGGAAATACCATTGAAATTCGTTACACCACGCATGAACAATTCAAACAACAAACCGCAGAAAGTCAGGCGGTAATTCGCAGCGGAGAATGTTCTCCGTATGCGAATATCATTCTCTGTGCTGGCGTGACGTTCTGAGGCCGTCATGGAAGCATTACTTCAGCTTAAAGGCATCGATAAAGCCTTCCCGGGCGTAAAAGCCCTCTCGGGCGCAGCGTTAAATGTCTATCCTGGCCGCGTGATGGCGCTGGTGGGCGAAAACGGCGCGGGTAAATCCACCATGATGAAAGTGCTTACTGGTATCTATACTCGCGATGCCGGTACGCTTTTATGGCTGGGGAAAGAAACGACGTTTACCGGGCCGAAATCCTCCCAGGAAGCCGGCATTGGAATCATCCATCAGGAACTGAACCTGATCCCGCAGTTAACCATTGCCGAAAACATTTTCCTCGGTCGTGAGTTTGTTAATCGCTTTGGCAAAATTGACTGGAAAACCATGTATGCCGAAGCGGATAAATTGCTGGCTAAACTTAACCTGCGTTTTAAAAGTGACAAGCTGGTGGGCGATCTTTCCATCGGTGACCAGCAAATGGTTGAAATTGCCAAAGTGCTGAGCTTTGAGTCGAAAGTCATCATTATGGATGAACCGACCGATGCGCTGACCGATACCGAAACCGAATCCCTGTTCCGCGTCATCCGCGAGCTGAAATCGCAAGGCCGCGGTATTGTCTATATCTCCCACCGCATGAAAGAAATCTTCGAAATTTGCGATGACGTTACTGTTTTTCGTGACGGGCAATTTATTGCTGAGCGCGAAGTGGCATCACTGACCGAAGATTCGCTGATTGAGATGATGGTGGGCCGCAAGCTGGAAGATCAATATCCACACCTGGACAAAGCGCCGGGCGATATCCGCCTGAAAGTCGATAATCTCTGCGGACCTGGCGTTAATGATGTTTCATTTACCTTACGCAAAGGTGAAATTCTTGGCGTCTCTGGTTTGATGGGCGCAGGTCGTACTGAACTGATGAAAGTGCTCTACGGCGCACTGCCGCGCACCAGCGGTTACGTCACTCTGGATGGGCATGAAGTCGTTACCCGTTCACCGCAGGATGGCCTGGCAAACGGCATTGTGTATATCTCCGAAGACCGCAAACGTGACGGTTTAGTGCTGGGTATGTCAGTCAAAGAGAATATGTCGCTGACTGCGCTGCGTTACTTTAGCCGTACTGGCGGCAGTTTGAAGCATGCCGATGAACAGCAGGCAGTGAGTGATTTTATTCGTCTGTTTAATGTGAAAACGCCGTCGATGGAACAGGCAATTGGTTTGCTCTCCGGTGGCAATCAGCAAAAAGTGGCGATTGCCCGTGGACTGATGACACGCCCCAAAGTGTTGATTCTTGATGAACCTACCCGTGGCGTAGATGTTGGTGCGAAAAAAGAGATCTATCAACTGATTAACCAGTTCAAAGCCGATGGCTTGAGCATCATTCTGGTGTCATCGGAGATGCCAGAAGTATTAGGCATGAGCGATCGCATCATCGTCATGCATGAAGGGCATCTCAGCGGGGAATTTACTCGTGAGCAGGCCACCCAGGAAGTGTTAATGGCTGCCGCTGTGGGCAAGCTTAATCGCGTGAATCAGGAGTAAAAAAATGACAACCCAGACTGTCTCTGGTCGCCGTTATTTCACGAAAGCGTGGCTGATGGAGCAGAAATCGCTTATCGCTCTGCTGGTGCTGATCGCGATTGTCTCGACGTTAAGCCCGAACTTTTTCACCATCAATAACTTATTCAATATTCTCCAGCAAACCTCGGTGAACGCCATTATGGCGGTCGGGATGACGCTGGTGATCCTGACGTCGGGTATCGACTTGTCGGTAGGTTCTCTGTTGGCGCTGACTGGCGCAGTGGCTGCATCTATCGTCGGCATTGAAGTCAATGCGCTGGTGGCTGTCGCTGCCGCTCTCGCGTTAGGTGCCGCTATTGGTGCGGTAACCGGGGTGATTGTAGCGAAAGGTCGCGTCCAGGCGTTTATCGCTACGCTGGTTATGATGCTTTTACTGCGCGGCGTGACCATGGTTTATACCAACGGTAGCCCAGTGAATACCGGCTTTACTGAGAACGCCGATCTGTTCGGCTGGTTTGGTATTGGTCGTCCGCTGGGCGTACCGACGCCAGTCTGGATCATGGGGATTGTGTTCCTCGCGGCCTGGTACATGCTGCATCACACACGTTTGGGGCGTTACATCTACGCGCTGGGCGGCAACGAAGCGGCAACGCGTCTTTCTGGTATCAACGTCAATAAAATCAAAATCATCGTCTATTCTCTTTGTGGTCTGCTGGCATCGCTGGCCGGGATCATTGAAGTGGCGCGTCTCTCCTCCGCACAACCCACGGCGGGGACTGGCTATGAGCTGGATGCTATTGCTGCGGTGGTTCTGGGCGGTACGAGTCTGGCGGGCGGAAAAGGTCGCATTGTTGGGACGTTGATCGGCGCATTAATTCTTGGCTTCCTTAATAATGGATTGAATTTGTTAGGTGTTTCCTCCTATTACCAGATGATCGTCAAAGCGGTGGTGATTTTGCTGGCGGTGCTGGTAGACAACAAAAAACAGTAATAACGACTACAGGACATCTTGAATATGAACATGAAAAAACTGGCTACCCTGGTTTCCGCTGTTGCGCTAAGCGCCACCGTCAGTGCGAATGCGATGGCAAAAGACACCATCGCGCTGGTGGTTTCCACGCTTAACAACCCGTTCTTTGTATCGCTGAAAGATGGCGCGCAGAAAGAGGCGGATAAACTCGGCTATAACCTGGTGGTGCTGGACTCCCAGAATAACCCGGCGAAAGAGCTGGCGAACGTGCAGGACTTAACCGTTCGCGGCACCAAAATTCTGCTGATTAACCCGACCGACTCCGACGCAGTGGGTAATGCTGTGAAGATGGCTAACCAGGCGAACATCCCGGTTATCACTCTTGACCGCCAGGCCACGAAAGGTGAAGTAGTGAGCCATATTGCTTCTGATAACGTACTGGGCGGCAAAATCGCGGGGGATTATATCGCGAAGAAAGCGGGTGAAGGTGCCAAAGTTATCGAGCTGCAAGGCATTGCCGGTACCTCCGCAGCCCGTGAGCGTGGCGAAGGTTTCCAGCAGGCCGTTGCTGCTCACAAGTTTAATGTTCTTGCCAGCCAGCCAGCGGATTTTGACCGTACCAAAGGTTTGAACGTAATGCAGAACCTGTTGACCGCTCATCCGGATGTTCAGGCTGTGTTCGCGCAGAATGATGAAATGGCGCTGGGCGCGCTGCGCGCACTGCAAACTGCTGGTAAATCGGATGTGATGGTCGTCGGATTTGACGGTACACCGGATGGCGAAAAAGCGGTGAATGATGGCAAACTAGCAGCGACTATCGCTCAGCTACCCGATCAGATTGGCGCGAAAGGCGTCGAAACCGCCGATAAAGTGCTGAAAGGCGAGAAAGTTCAGGCTAAGTATCCGGTTGATCTGAAACTGGTTGTTAAGCAGTAGTTTTAATCAGGTTGTATGACCTGATGGTGACATAAATACGTCATCGACAGATGAACGTGTAAAATAAAGAAAAGCAGGGCACGCGCCACCCTAACACGGTGGCGCATTTTATGGACATCCCGAATATGCAAAACGCAGGCAGCCTCGTTGTTCTTGGCAGCATTAATGCTGACCACATTCTTAATCTTCAATCTTTTCCTACTCCAGGCGAAACCGTAACCGGTAACCACTATCAGGTTGCATTTGGCGGCAAAGGCGCGAATCAGGCTGTGGCTGCAGGGCGTAGCGGTGCGGATATCGCGTTTATTGCCTGTACGGGTGATGACAGCATTGGTGAAAGCGTTCGCCAGCAGCTCGCCACTGATAACATCGATATTTCTCCGGTGAGCGTGATCAAAGGCGAATCAACAGGTGTGGCGCTGATTTTTGTTAATGGCGAAGGTGAGAATGTCATTGGTATTCATGCCGGCGCTAACGCAGCCCTTTCCCCTGCGCTGGTGGAGGCGCAACGTGAGCGTATTGCTAACGCATCGGCATTATTAATGCAGCTGGAATCACCACTCGAAAGTGTGATGGCAGCGGCGAAAATCGCCCATCAAAATAAGACTATCGTTGCGCTTAACCCGGCTCCGGCTCGCGAACTTCCTGACGAACTGCTGGAACTGGTGGACATTATTACGCCAAACGAAACGGAAGCAGAAAAGCTCACCGGTATTCGCGTTGAAAATGATGAAGATGCAGCGAAGGCCGCGCAGGTACTGCATGAAAAAGGTATCCGTACCGTACTGATCACCTTAGGAAGTCGTGGTGTGTGGGCTAGCGTGAATAGTGAAGGTCAGCGCGTTCCTGGATTCCGGGTGCAGGCTGTCGATACCATTGCTGCCGGAGATACTTTTAACGGCGCGTTAATCACGGCGTTGCTGGAAGAAAAAACATTGCCAGAGGCGATTCGTTTTGCCCATGCCGCCGCTGCGATTGCCGTAACACGTAAAGGCGCACAACCTTCCGTACCGTGGCGTGAAGAGATCGACGCATTTTTAGACAGGCAGAGGTGACGCTTGGCTACAATGAAAGATGTTGCCCGCCTGGCGGGCGTTTCTACCTCAACAGTTTCTCACGTTATCAATAAAGATCGCTTCGTCAGTGAAGCGATTACCGCCAAAGTTGAAGCGGCGATTAAAGAACTCAATTACGCGCCATCAGCTCTGGCGCGTAGCCTCAAACTCAATCAAACACATACCATTGGCATGTTGATCACTGCCAGTACCAATCCTTTCTATTCTGAACTGGTGCGTGGCGTTGAACGCAGCTGCTTCGAACGCGGTTATAGTCTTGTCCTTTGCAATACCGAAGGCGATGAACAGCGGATGAATCGCAATCTGGAAACGCTGATGCAAAAACGCGTTGATGGCTTGCTGTTACTGTGCACCGAAACGCATCAGCCTTCGCGTGAAATCATGCAACGTTATCCGACAGTGCCTACCGTGATGATGGACTGGGCACCGTTCGATGGCGACAGCGATCTTATACAGGATAACTCGTTGCTGGGCGGAGACTTAGCAACGCAATATCTGATCGATAAAGGTCATACCCGTATCGCCTGTATTACCGGCCCGCTGGATAAAACTCCGGCGCGCCTGCGGTTGGAAGGTTATCGGGCGGCGATGAAACGTGCGGGTCTCAACATTCCTGATGGCTATGAAGTTACGGGTGATTTTGAATTTAACGGCGGGTTTGACGCTATGCGCCAACTGTTATCACATCCGCTGCGTCCTCAGGCCGTCTTTACCGGAAATGACGCTATGGCTGTTGGCGTTTACCAGGCGCTATATCAGGCAGAGTTACAGGTTCCGCAGGATATCGCGGTGATTGGCTATGACGATATCGAACTGGCAAGCTTTATGACGCCACCATTAACCACTATCCATCAACCGAAAGATGAACTGGGGGAGCTGGCGATTGATGTACTCATCCATCGGATAACCCAGCCGACCCTTCAGCAACAACGATTACAACTTACTCCGATTCTGATGGAACGCGGTTCGGCTTAGATTTACGCTGTCTTTTGATCAAATTATTACCATCGGTTGTTTTCAGAAGCATGAACATTGCTGCTGAAGCAACAGTAATAATGCCCATTGTGATAAACGTATAGTGGAATTGTTCGACAGTCGTTGTGCCTTCCATCCCTTCATAAACGCGAAGGACGGCCGCACTTACAGCAACGCCTAAACTGATAGACAGTTGCTGCGTGACCGCCAGAACACTGTTACCGCTGCTGGCGTTATCATCGGTCAGATCGGCAAGTGTGATGGTATTCATCGCGGTAAATTGCGTCGACATAGCCATCCCTAATATAAACAACGGCAAGATCAGCATCCATATCGCCATTGCTGGTGATTGCAAAGAGAACTGAGCGATCATTAGCCCAATAATTACCGTGATCCCCACTAACGTATGGCGATAGCCCAGACGACGTAAGACTTGGGTAACCATCGATTTTGCAATAATGGAACCTAACGCTGTCGGTGCCATCATACAGCCGGCAATAAACGCCTGATAACCAAATCCTACCTGTAACATCAATGGCATAAGGAACGGTACACAGCCGGTCCCCAGACGGGTTGTAATATTGCCTACTATACCGATCGAGAAAGTGCGGGTTTTAAATAAATCTAATGAAATTAATGGGTTTAGCGTGCGTCGTGCATGGAGAATATAGAGAAGCAGTAACCCGATGCTGGTGACAATTACCGTCAAGGCAATCCAACTGGCGACAATCTTTTCACCGAATAGCTCTATTCCGCTTGAGAAGAGAACAAGGCTGAGGCCAAACAGCAAAAAGCCAGTGATATCGAATCTGCGTCGTGCGGTGGTGAAATTGGGCATATGTTTGCGCGCGTAAAGAAGGCCGGCAATACCTATGGGGATATTGATTAAAAATATCCAGTGCCAGGTTGCCCAGGTGACCAGCACGCCGCCAAGTACGGGGCCTAAAATTGGCCCCACCAGACCCGGCATGGCGACAAAATTCAATACAGGAAGAAGCTCATTACGAGGATAAGCACGCAGTAAGGCCAGCCGAGCAACAGGCATCATCATTGCGCCACCTATCCCCTGAATAACCCGGAAGACAACCAGCTGTGGTAGCGAGTTAGAAAGTGCGCAGGCCAGAGAACCCAATGTGAACAGACTCACGGCAAGGGTAAATATGCGACGCGTACCGAAGCGATCGGCTAGCCATCCGCTTACCGGAATAAGCATCGCCACCGTCAGCGTGTAACTGATGATGGCTGATTGCATCGCGAGAGGAGAACGATTAAGGCTATGAGCGATTGCGGGTAAGGCGGTATTCAGAATAGTGGCATCAAGTGCCTGCATGAAGAAGGCCATCGCCGCGATCCACGGCAGACCCGCCATACTGCGCTTCTTTTTATCGCTCATTCAATGTCCTGTTATCGGGGTGTCACTTATCAGGTGAGCGTAGCAGCGCCTGACAAGCTTTAAATGCCGCGTCGCCATCGCTTTGGATAATCGCATCAACAATCGCCTGGTGCAGATCCAGCTTTATCACTGTGTCGCTGGTAATTGACGTGAAGTAAGTGTGATAAACCGAATGGAAGAGCGAGGCGAATGAGGTCAAAAACGGATTGGCGCTCATTTCATAGATATGCTCATGCCAGGCCATATCGACCTCAATCCAGCGTTCACGGCGAAAGTTCTCTTTTAATGCCACCATTTCGGCCATTAACGTATTGAGATGCGCCTTCTGTTCCGCGGTGCCAACCGTTGCAGCCAGTAGGCAAGCTTGCGGCTCCAGACAGATACGCATAACCAGAAAGTGTTCGATGACCTGATGAAAGTTCTCTTCTGTCATCCACCAGGTAAGCAATTCCTGATCAAGAAAATTCCAGTTTGATTGTGGCATGACCCGGGTACCAATTCGTGGTCGCGGTAAAACCATCCCTTTTGCCGTTAACGTTTTAACCGCTTCGCGTACCGCTGTACGACTCACTCCAAATTGCTCGCCCAGCTCAATCTCACCAGGCAAAATGGTGCCGGGTTCATATTCACCTTTTAAGATCCGTTGCGCCAGCTTCTCAGCCAGAACATACGAAAGGTTTTTCTGTGCAGCTAACTGTTGTGCGCTTAAAGGCATTACTAATCTTCCTTTTTCTTTTTATTCCTCCTTAGTATGCCACCAGGAAGTGTGATTACGGTTGCAAAAACGGCAAATTGCTTGTTTTATGGCACATTAACGGGGCTTTTGCTGAAAAAATGCGCGGTCGGAAAATTATTTTAAATTTCCTCTTGTCAGGCCGGAATAACTCCCTATAATGCGCCACCACT
>NZ_PTRX01000027.1:0-59733 GCF_002966045.1 Escherichia sp. MOD1-EC5189
GTGGTGGGTGATGACGGGATCGAACCGCCGACCCCCTCCTTGTAAGGGAGGTGCTCTCCCAGCTGAGCTAATCACCCGATACTACGCTGGATACTACAACTAACTAGGTTAGTGGTGGGTCGTGCAGGATGACTCGACTTCGTCTCGCCCTTCGGGCCGTTGCTGACGCAACGTTATCCTTCACGTTTTACTACCGCTTCCACCTTAGCGATTGGTGGGTCGTGCAGGATTCGAACCTGCGACCAATTGATTAAAAGTCAACTGCTCTACCAACTGAGCTAACGACCCACTTTTTCGTTGCTTTCGGTTTGTTTGATATCCCGTGGCAACGGCGGCATATATTACTGATTTCAGACTTGAGCGCAACAAAAATTTCGATGTAGATCACTCAACTGCTTATGATTCGCACGACACGACCAGAAATAATGCGACTTCTGGTCGTGTGTTATGCATTACATCGCGTTCAGACGTTTTTGCGCCTGTTTTGCGCCATCAGTCCCAGGGTATTTACTGATAACCTGCTGATATACAGCTTTCGCTTTTGCGGTGTCACCTTTGTCCTGCATGATGACGCCGACTTTAAACATCGCATCTGCAGCCTTCGGTGACTTCGGATAGTTTTTCACTACCGAAGCAAAATAATACGCCGCATCATCTTTTTTACCCTTGTTGTAGTTTAACTGACCCAGCCAATAATTGGCGTTTGGCAGGTAAGTTGAATCAGGGTAATTTTTGATGAAATTCTGAAATGCCACCATTGCGTCATCCTGGCGGGATTTATCCTGCACCAGCGCAATAGCTGCATTGTAATCCGTGTTTGCATCACCGCTTTTCACCGGCGCGCCAGCATTCGCAGTACCAGCATCAGCTGTCGGCGTCGTTGATGCCGCCGCACCGCTTTGATCGCCGCTGGTTGATTGCGCCGCTGCACCACCGCTGCTGAGGCTATCGATCTGCAACAGGATCTGCTTTTGCCGCTCCACGACCTGATTCAGTTGATACTGATTTTCCTGAATCTGACCACGCAGGGAATCAATATCGGATTGATTATCAGAGAGTTGTTGCTGGAGTTGGGTTAAAAGCTGGCTGTGAGCATTAGAAATACGCTCAAGTTGAGTGACGCGGTCTTCGACCGAGCCTGAGCCGACACTACTGATTGGTGCCTGAGCAAAAGCGGCCCAGGGGGCCGCTATACCAACCAGTAACGACAGACTCAATAGTTGATGTCTGAAGTTACTGCTCATGCAATTCTCTTAGTAAACCAGTACCGCACGACGGTTTTTGGAGTATGCCGCTTCGTCATGACCCAGTACTGCAGGTTTTTCTTTACCGTAAGAAACGATGGAGATCTGGTCTGCAGAAACGCCTTTACCCTGCAGGTACATCTTAACGGCGTTCGCACGACGTTCACCCAGGGAGATGTTGTATTCCGGAGTACCACGTTCGTCCGCGTGACCTTCTACGGTGACTTTGTAAGACGGGTTGCTACGCAGGAAGTTTGCGTGTGCATCCAGCATTTGAGCGAAGTCAGAACGGATATCGTACTTGTCCAGATCGAAGTAAACGATGTTGTTCTGCTGCAGCTGTTGCATTTGCAGACGAGCCTGCTCTTCGGAAGACATGTTGCCATTGCCGCCGTTCGCATCCATACCAGTGCCGGCACCCAGCATGCCTTCGCTGCCGTCATTGCTGGCGTTCTTGTTGGAAGAACATGCCGCAATTGCCATAACAGGCAGAGCAATCATCAGCCCTTTCAGCACTTTGTTCAGTTGCATTTCAATGATTCCTTTACTATTCAATTAATTATTATCACAGATACGGCGACCAGGCAGGGAATTTGACCTGTCCATCAGTTGCCGGAAGACGCGCTTTGAAACGCCCATCTGTAGAAACCAAATTCAGCACGGATCCCATCCCCTGAGAAGAGCTGTAGATTACCATAGTGCCGTTAGGTGCCAGACTTGGCGTTTCATCCAGGAACGTGGACGACAGAACTTGTACGCCTCCCGTTGCCAGATCTTGTTTGGCAATGTGCTGCTGCCCACCATTGGAGCTGACCATTACCATAAATTTACCGTCGCTGCTGACATCCGCATCCTGGTTCTGCGAACCTTCCCAGGTAATACGTTGTGGCGCACCGCCGTTGATATTCACTTTATAAACCTGCGGACGACCGGCCTGGTCAGAAGTAAATGCCAGGTTCTGGCTGTCCGGGAACCAGGTCGGTTCGGTATTGTTACTGCGACCATCAGTCACCTGGCGGATCTGACCAGAAGCCAAATCCATTACGTACAGGTTCAGGCTACCGGTTTTCGACAAGGCGAATGCCAGTTTGCTGCCGTCTGGCGAGAATGCAGGTGCACCGTTGTGACGCGGGAATGAAGCCACCTGACGTACAGCGCCATTTGCCAGCGTTTGGATGACCAGCGCGGAACGACCGCTTTCGAAGGTCACATAAGCCAGTTTAGAACCGTCTGGTGACCACGCCGGAGACATCAGCGGCTGCGGAGAACGGTGAACGACAAACTGGTTGTAACCGTCATAGTCAGATACGCGCAGTTCATACGGGAACTGACCGCCGTTGGTCTGAACAACGTAGGCAATACGGGTACGGAACGCACCTTTAATGCCGGTCAGTTTTTCAAACACTTCATCACTGGCGGTATGACCAGCATAACGCAGCCACTGCTTGTTCACTTTGTACGAGTTCTGAGCAAGTACAGTACCCGGTGCGCCGCCAGTGTCAACCAGCTGATAAGCAACATTGTAAGAGCCGTCCGGATTCGGAGTGACCTGGCCGACAACCACAGCGTCAATGCCCAGCGCAGACCATGCTGCTGGTTGTACTTCCTGTGCACTACCCGGCTGCTGTGGCAGACGAGCGCGATCTAATGGATTAAATTTACCGCTGTTACGCAAGTCAGCAGCAACGATGCCGCCAATATCTTCAGGTGCTGCACCAGGACCCGCCCACTGGAAAGGAACAACGCCAATAGGACGACCGGAATCTACACCGCTGTCGATCACAATGCGGACTTCAGCATGCAGAACTGATGCCCACAGTATGAGAAAACCAAATGCTACTCGTAATGCCTGCTTCATCATATCTCCCTTATCTGGACCGATGGCCCACGATAATTTAGCAGAATGTTAACAAACTAAAATACACAAAACTACCAGAACCCCGTGGCAACCGGTGTCTGATGTTGACCGTCGGAACAGTCAGCATCGCGATTACGGTTTGAAGTCCAATGGCGCGTTTTTGAACACTTCATATACTGCCTGGCTTGGTGGTTTCGGGATCTTCGCAAGTTTAGCTGCTGCCAACGCAGCCTGACAAAGTGCGGGATCGCCACCTTCAGGTTTGATATCCAGTAACATACCATCGGGTGCCAGTTTTATGCGCAGCGTACAGGTCTTGCCTGCATAGGACGATGCGTCATAGAACTTACTTTCGATAGCAGATTTAATCTGCCCGGCATAGTTATTGATATCGGCCCCTGATGCGCCATTGTTTTTAGTATTACCACTCCCGGCAGGCGAAGCATTGTTCCCTTTCGCCCCTCCCCCCGTTTTCGGTGCATTCTTACCAGAGCTTAGCTCACCGAAAATATCATCTGCCTCTGCGGCCGCTTTTGCTGCAGCGGCTTTTTCAGCTGCAGCTTTTGCCGCTGCCGCTTTTTTGTCTGCGGCGGCTTTTTCTGCCGCTGCTTTCTTATCAGCTGCTGCCTTTTCAGCAGCCGCTTTTTCTGCTGCTTTTTTGTCGGCTGCAGCTTTCTCTGCCGCTGCTTTCTTATCAGCTGCAGCCTTTTCAGCAGCCGCTTTCTTCTCAGCTTCTGCCTTGGTTTTTTCAGCAGCTTCAGTTGCCGCTTTTTTTCTTGCTTCAGCTGCAGCTGCTTCTGCCGCTTCCGCTTTCTTCTTCAGCGCCGCAGCGGCTGCTTCGGCTTTTTTCTGCGCTTCGGCTGCGGCTTTGGCGGCTTCTGCTTCTGCTTTTTTCTTCGCGTCTGCAGCCGCTTTCTTCGCTGCTTCTTCCGCAGCTTTTGCATCCGCTTCAGCCTTCGCTTTAGCATCTGCCGCCGCTTTCGCTGCCGCCTCTTCCGCTTGCTTCTGCTTTAACTCGGCCTGTTTTGCGGCTTCTTCAGCCTGCTTTTTCTGCTCCTGAGCCGCTAACCGCTCTTTCTCAAGTTGCTTCAGGCGTTCCTGTTCAGCCGCTTGTTTCTCACGCAGTTCTTCCGCAGCCTGCTGTTCCTTCATCTTGCGCTGCTCATCAGAACGCTTCGCGCTTGATTCCTGGCTTTGCATGCGTTTGTACTGCTCAACTACCGCACCTGAATCAACCATTACAGCGTCGATGGACGAACCACCGCCGCCTCCGGCTGAAGCTTCTATATTCTCATCGAACGAACTCCAGATCAGCGCCGCAAATAAGATGACATGCAGCACTGCTGAAATAATTATCGCCCGCTTGAGCTTGTCGTTTTGTTCGGTTGCCTTTGACACTCTCGGTTTCCAAAAACTGTTCGCCTGTTACCCGCTCTCTTTCAAGCTAGGGAAACGCAGATGTTTAGATAGGCTGCGTCATTAAACCAACCGATTTCACACCCGCACTATGTAACAAGTTCAGTGCTTTAATTATTTCATCGTAAGGCACATCTTTTGCGCCACCGATCAGAAAGACCGTTTTCGGGTTGGCCTTGAAACGGCTGGACACTTCCGCCACCACCTGCTCTGGTGGTAAACGCTCCAGGCGATCTTTCTCAACCACCACGGTGTACTGACCAATACCAGACACTTCAACAATCACTGGCGGATTATCGTTACTGCTCACCGCCTGTGATTCAGTAGCGTCTGGCAGATCGACCTCCACGCTCTGGGTGATGATGGGCGCTGTCGCCATAAAGATCAGCAACAGCACCAGCAGTACGTCCAGCAACGGTACAATGTTGATTTCGGACTTGAGATCGCGACGACCTCGTCCACGCGCTCTGGCCATGGCTTACCCCTTGTTGCTCTCGCTAACGGTAAACGCCTGGCGGTGCAGAATCGCGGTAAACTCTTCCATAAAGTTGTCGTAATTCAGTTCCAGTTTGTTTACGCGCTGGTTGAGGCGGTTATAAGCCATTACCGCCGGAATTGCGGCGAACAGACCAATTGCCGTCGCAATCAACGCTTCTGCGATACCGGGCGCAACCATTTGCAGTGTTGCTTGTTTTACCGCCCCGAGGGCGATAAAGGCGTGCATGATCCCCCAGACCGTACCAAACAGACCAATATACGGGCTGATGGAGCCAACCGTACCGAGGAACGGAATGTGCGTTTCCAGATTTTCAAGTTCACGGTTCATGGAAATACGCATCGCTCGCGACGCCCCTTCCACTACGGCTTCCGGCGCATGGCTATTGGCACGATGTAGGCGCACAAACTCTTTGAACCCGCTGTAAAAGATTTGTTCCGAACCGGTCAGATTATCCCGTTTCCCCTGGCTCTCTTGATAGAGGCGAGAAAGTTCGATTCCAGACCAGAATTTATCTTCAAACGCTTCGGCTTCGCGCGCCGCTGCGTTAAGAATACGGGTCCGCTGGATAATAATGGCCCAGGATGCGATTGAAAAACCAATCAAAATCAACATGATAAGTTTAACCAGAAGGCTAGCCTTCAGGAACAAATCAAGGATATTCATGTCAGTCACTGCTTAAACTCCGCGACAATAGACTTGGGAAGCGCACGAGGCTTCATTTTGAGTGGGTCAACGCAAACAACCAGAACCTCTGCTTCATTCAGCAAAGTATTCTCGGCGTTGACAATACGTTGCGTGAAAACCAAAGAGGTGCCACGCATTGATGTTATTTCAGTCTGTATTTCGAGCATATCGTCGAGCCGCGCAGGTGCATAATATTCCACCGTCATTTTACGCACCACAAAGGCAACGCGTTCAGCCATCAGCGCCTGCTGACTGAAGTGATGATGACGCAGCATCTCTGTGCGTGCTCTTTCATAAAAAGCGACGTAACTGGCGTGGTACACCACACCACCGGCATCGGTATCTTCATAGTAGACGCGAACCGGCCATCGAAACAGCGTTGTATTCACTTTACATCCCGGTAATGCAACAAAAGTTAGAGCTTTTAAACGCTGCTACTATACGCGCGCGATTGAGGTTTGGGAATGAGGGCAAGTTAAGGGAGCGTAAAAATTTATGGGCCTGAAGCGGCCCATAAATTTTTAAAGAGAATTCTGATTTAAAAGAAGAAGAAAATCAGCCCGACAATGAGAACGATATCGGCAAGCAAAGGGCAAAAAATCCCTTGCCAGAGAACCTTCTTCGGACGAAAGCCCACGCCGTGAATAACACCAGCACAGACGGCCCACATCAGCAATAAACCATGCCAGATTTCCAGTTCACTGGTCTTCGCGGCGAAACGTGACGGGTCCCAAAACATACATCCTGCTAACAGAAGCGCCATCACGAAGGAAAGCGCCCGCAGGGGGCGCTTGTCCATTACCGCATACAAGGTTGCGATAATCTTACTCATCAGATGTCTTCTTGACCGGCTTTGCCTGATTCGACGTGCTCAAGCGCCAGCGCGGTGATTACCCCAAACGAACAGGCAAGAAGCGTTCCCAGAATCCATGCGAAATACCACATTTTTAGCTCCTTACTTAGTACAGAGAGTGGGTGTTACGTTCAATATCTTCTTTGGTGATACGACCGAACATTTTCCAGTAGCACCAGGCGGTGTAGAGCAGAATGATCGGTACCAGAACCACCGCAACCCAGGTCATGACGTTAAGCGTCAGCTGGCTGGAAGTTGCATCCCACATTGTCAGACTTGCGTTCATCATGGTGCTGGACGGCATCACAAACGGGAACATTGCAATACCGGCAGTCAGGATGATGCAGGCCAGCGTCAGGGAGGAGAACACAAACGCCCACGCCGCTTTATCCATACGTGCAGTCAGAATGGTCAGCAGAGGCAGAACCACACCCAGTACCGGAATAGCCCACAGAATCGGCGTGTTGTTGAAGTTCACCAACCATGCGCCAGCTTCACGAACCACTTCTTTATTCAGTGGGTTAGATGCCGCGTAATGGTCCATTGTTGATTTCACAACATAACCATCGATACCGTACATCACCCATACGCCAGCCAGTGCGAAGCAGACCAGTGTCACCAGTGCCGCCACCTGAGCCGTTGCACGGGTACGCAGGTGCAGTTCGCCCACGGTACGCATCTGCAGATAGGTTGCGCCCTGAGTAATGATCATCCCTACGCTCACCACGCCAGCCAGCAGGCCGAACGGGTTAAGCAGCTGGAAGAAGTTACCGGTGTAGTACAGACGCAGGTATTCATCAACGTTAAACGGTACGCCCTGCAACAGGTTACCGAACGCCACACCAATCACCAGCGGCGGAACGAAGCTACCAATGAAGATGCCCCAGTCCCACATGTTACGCCAGCGGGTTTCTTCAATCTTGGAGCGGTAGTCAAAACCGACCGGACGGAAGAACAAAGACGCCAGCACGAGGATCATCGCCACATAGAAGCCGGAGAACGCAGCGGCATAGACCATCGGCCAGGCAGCAAACAGAGCGCCACCCGCAGTGATCAGCCATACCTGGTTACCGTCCCAGTGTGGTGCGATGGAGTTAATCATAATTCGACGCTCGGTGTCGTTACGACCGAGGAAACGGGTGAGCATGCCCACCCCCATGTCGAAACCGTCAGTGACTGCAAAACCAATCAGCAGAACGCCAACCAGCAGCCACCAGATAAAACGCAATACTTCATAATCGATCATTTGACGACTCCTGTCTTAGCGTGCCGGCTGAGTAGTCGTGGAAGACTGCTCAAAGTGATAGCGACCGGTTTTCAGGCTGCTTGGGCCGAGGCGTGCAAACTTGAACATTAAGAACAATTCTGCCACCAGGAACAGGGTATACAGGCCACAAATCAGCACCATCGAGAAGATGAGGTCGCCTGCGGTCAGTGACGAGTTCGCTACAGCTGTCGGCAGCACTTCACCGATAGCCCAAGGTTGGCGACCATATTCAGCCACGAACCAGCCCGCTTCTACAGCAATCCACGGCAACGGAATACCGTACAATGCAGCGCGCAGCAGCCATTTTTTCTCGCCAATACGGTTGCGGATGACACTCCAGAAAGAGAGCGCGATGATTGCCAGCAGCAGGAAGCCACACGCCACCATGATACGGAACGCGAAGTACAGCGGCGCTACACGTGGAATGGAGTCTTTGGTTGCCTGTTGAATCTGCGCTTCAGTTGCATCCGCCACGTTTGGCGTATAGCGTTTCAGCAGCAGACCGTAACCGAGGTCTTTCTTCATGCTATTGAACTGGTCACGAACCGCCTGGTCAGTAGAACCAGAACGCAGTTGCTCGAGCAGAGAGTACGCCTTCATCCCGTTACGGATGCGTTCTTCATGCTGCACCATCAGCTCTTTCAGGCCGATAACCGGGGTATCCACGGAACGCGTTGCAATGATGCCCAGCGCGTAAGGGATCTGGATCGCAAATTTGTTCGTCTCCTCTTCCTGATCAGGAATGCCGAACAGAGTAAAGGCAGCAGGTGCAGGTTGCGTTTCCCACTCGGCTTCAATAGCAGCCAGTTTGGTTTTCTGCACGTCGCCCATTTCATAACCAGATTCATCACCCAGAACAATAACAGACAGAACGGCAGCCATACCGAAGCTGGCAGCGATAGCAAAGGAGCGTTTAGCAAAGGCGAAGTCACGACCTTTCAACATATACCATGCGCTGATACCGAGGATGAACATCGCGCCAGTCACATAACCAGACGCTACAGTGTGAACGAATTTCACCTGAGCAACCGGGTTAAGCACCAGCTCGGAGAAGCTCACCATCTCCATACGCATAGTTTCAAAGTTGAAATCGGACGCGATTGGGTTTTGCATCCAGCCGTTCGCAACCAGAATCCACAGCGCGGACAGGTTTGAACCGAGCGCCACCAGCCAGGTGACACACATATGCTGAACTTTACCCAGACGATCCCAACCGAAGAAGAACAGACCTACAAAGGTGGATTCGAGGAAGAAGGCCATCAGACCTTCGATTGCCAGCGGCGCACCGAAGATATCCCCTACATAGTGGGAATAGTAAGACCAGTTAGTCCCGAACTGGAACTCCATGGTCAGACCGGTTGCCACCCCCAGAGCGAAGTTGATACCAAACAACTTGCCCCAGAACTTGGTCATATCTTTATAAATCTGTTTGCCGGAAAGGACGTAGACCGTTTCCATAATGGCCAGCAGGAACGCCATACCGAGCGTCAGTGGCACAAAAAGGAAGTGGTACATCGCGGTCAAGGCAAACTGTAAGCGCGACAGTTCGACTATATCTAACATCATGACTCCTTGCTCATCGCATGAAGACTCCGAGAGTGAACCCCGTTAGAAAGGGTCACACGCATGCCCCAATACAAAATTATTTGCTCGCCTCTATCGCTGTCTTTTCCTCAAAAGTGGAAAAGACAATGATAAAAAAGTTACAAATATGTTAATGAATAAACCAAATTGATCCCGTAATTATATTACGCCGCAAAATCCTTACAATAAACAGGTTTTTATTGAGCAAATTTGCATTTTTCGACAGTGATCAATTTATAGCGAAATTGTCACGACCTCACCAATTTGATCTACGACAATTTATCGTGTTTTGCAGATTTTTTTCAAGAATTAAAAATTGATTTATATCAAAACCAGTCAAATATGTTAATTATGTATAAACCATAGACCATTGGTAATTTTATTGTTAATTTATTGTGAAATATTTATGTAACACAATTATTACAATAAAAAGACATAGATAAAAAACCAGTGTTTTATTTAACAGAATCGCCTTATCAACTTTTTATAATACCAATTGATTAGAGTAGCCAATTTGTTGCTATTTTACATAACATATTTTTATCAAAGTTAATTGATTGTTGCCTTTATGAGCATCTCCGTAAGACCGCCATGTTATTGTTTCATTTGTAATAATCACCAATAAGTATTGATGAGAGAGATATCGCTTAACAGAGGCGACTGTGTCTGCATGAACACAGGCAACTTTCGCCTGATAAACGAAAAATGAGCGATTTTTGCAAGTTAGTTTTTCTATAGCCGGGTACGCTGAGCGCCTCGCTTGATTACAATGAGGTTGCTGCCATGGGTCTTGATAATATAGGTTCTGTTGTCAATCGCTTCTCTGGTTGGCCATCAAATGATCCTCTAAAAAAAGATAACGAATCAATGACATCACCCGTGACTGTGCAGGTAATAAAGTTGATTGCCGCCATCCTTGACCCACATCGGATAGTCGTTGGTATCGATACACTTTATACAACGCAGCGCAAAACATTTACCTCAGAGGGTCAACAACTCATTGAATCAGCATTGAAAACACTTAATGTGATGAATTTAAATAACCTGGAAACAGATCGCGATGAGGAGGGTAACTATCTGGCTTTTGGATATAACGTTGACACTCCTGACAGAATAACCGTTTCTGCTTATAATGAAAAAAAACCTTTCTGTTATGGCCAATGTCTTTTAATACAGGATGAAGAACCAGATTTATTTAACCTGGTAAAAATTAAAACCTTTGAAGCCAGGCATAATTATGTTTCTAAATTGATGAGCGATCCGGAATTTATGTTTAAATTCAGTTATAGCGCCCAACAAAATAGATTAGAACCTCATCTTCTGGTTCCCACTTATTTCCCTCTGAAAACAAACCAACCGGTTACGCTAGAGGATGTACTGATACTTTATCGTTTCTTTAAAATGAATGGCGATTTTAATATATTAACATCAGATGAATACATGAGTATCATGACACCTCTGATGAAGTGTGAGCGTAGTGTCCACGACCATAACAGGTATGTGACGGGCAAAGATGCTCTTCTTCTGGACAATCCTCCGTCTGGTAACCAGATTTATTTCCATATTTCCCCTGACGAATCAGCAACACTTGTCCTTTATTTTTCAGACAATAACCTTGAATCCTTCGTCTTTGAAAATGATATTCCGAGCCAGTATCGACATTTCAAAATGTTTACCAATTTAGCACTAGTTATTGATCAGTTAACCGACGCCAATCAAATACTTTAATTTTCTATACAGCCCTGTGTAAAATATTGCTAAACAGTGCCCGGGGTTGATTTTTATTCCTCACGGTGATATTTAAATCATGACACCATCTCAGCTCTCTTTTAATACTCTTCCTGTCAATGCAACATGCACTTCAGAGATAACAGTAAACACACAAAAATTCTCTGACATCCTCTACTCAGTGGGGTATTCCCTAAAGGATCTGGCTTATCTGAGCAGATGTCTGGCATCATTACACCCGACACTCGCCAAAAACATTTATGAAACGGAAAATCTCAGCGATCAAAAATTACTTTATATAGATTGCCGTAGTACAAATGAAATCAAGATAAATATCTTTTTGGGTCAAAAAAGAGAAGAATTAATCGAAATTAGTTCTGATACAGTCATTTTTTCGATACTGTCTTCATTGATTGACTCAGCTATTTCTGAACATCGACATCAAATCCCCGTTAACGATTCAAATAATTCTGAACTATTTTATGAGGATTATACTGATTAAATCCACTCTGTACGAACCTGTCCTGCATTTATGCCAGAAGTATTAGAATCTTTGCTTAACGTTACTCATACAGTAGCACCTTCATGTGCCTCTCTTTTTTACGAAAAATCAAAAGAGCTAACAAAAGTCATTCTTCGCATGAATCATTAATTATTTGTTATTTTCAACATTATTTTTACATTAAGCATATATGAATTGCAGTGAAATTCGAGTTAACTTTTATGAAATGCATTTACTCATGGCTAAAGCCACGTCACAAAAATGCAAATTAGAAGTTGATCACAATTATCTCAATACATCAAATCAAGTTAATTTTAAAAATTTAACATTCATGACATTAGTTGACATAACACGCTGAATTAAAATGAGAATTTAAAAACACACTTTAAACAATCATTTCCCGAAAGACATTTTGAAAATAGATCAATTGCAACATTACGGTCAGATAAAGACACTCCTCTGATATTAAACCTGTGCCGTTATGAACGGCCATAAATACGACGTGTGTAACTTAATTTACTCTCTGTCTTACAAAGGATTACCCATGAAGAAAGCAACACTTGTGATTGGCGTTATTGGCGCGGACTGCCATGCAGTAGGCAATAAAGTTCTGGACCGCGTTTTTAGCAACCATGACTTCAGAGTCATTAATCTGGGCGTAATGGTCAGCCAGGACGAATATATTGATGCTGCCATTGAAACTGGCGCTGACGCGATTGTCGTCTCCTCTATCTATGGGCATGGCGATATCGATTGTCTGGGCATGCGCGAACGCTGCATCGAGCGTGGGCTGGGTAACATCCTGCTCTATGTGGGCGGTAACCTGGTGGTCGGAAAACATGACTTCGCTGACGTGGAAACCAAGTTCAAAGAGATGGGATTTGATCGCGTCTTTTCCCCAAGTCATGACTTAGAAGATGTTTGTCAGCTGATGGCCCACGATATCAACCAACGTCATGACGTTGATACTCGCATTCTTGAAGAGGCAATCTGATGCAAATCGTCTCTGTCGATATTGGATCGACGTGGACCAAAGCAGCCCTCTTCACCCGGGAGGGGGACGCGTTAACGTTGGTTAACCACGTTCTGACCCCAACCACCATCCATCATCTGGCAGAGGGATTTTTCTCCAGCCTTAACCAGGTGTTAAACGTAGATAATGCCCTCCCCCTGTTAAACCGCGGTGAGGTTGCATTGAAGTATTCCTCTTCTGCCAAAGGTGGGCTGGCGGTTGCCGCAATGGGAATAGTGCCTTCTATCACTCTGGAAACCGCGAAAGTAACCGCTCACTCTGCGGGTGCTAAAATTGCGCAATATTACGCCTACAAGCTGAACCGCCGTGATATCCAGGCACTGGAAGAAACGCAGCCCGATATTCTCTTGTTCACCGGCGGCACCGACGGCGGAGAAGAAAGCTACGGACTGAATAACGCCCGTGTGCTGGCAGAATCCAAACTCGACTGCGCCATTATTTATGCCGGAAATCGGGATATTCAGGACAAGGTGCAGGAGATCCTCGGGCATAAAGACCTGACCATCGTCGACAACGTTCTGCCCGATCTTGACCATCCGAACCCTTTAGCTGCACGCCAGGCTATCTGCGACATATTCCTTAAACGCATCGTTAAAGGGAAAGGGCTGGATGTCATTGTTGATAAAACAGGCGAAAAACCAATGCCGACACCATGGACGGTCTTTGAACTGGTTAAGGCAATCAGTAACGTCGATCACAGCTGGAAAGAGTTCATGCTGATCGACATGGGCGGCGCAACCACCGATGTCTATTCCGCCTGTGCCAACACGCTCTCGCCCGACACTGTTTTACATGGCGTACCGGAACCCTTCGTAAAACGGACGGTGGAAGGCGATCTGGGAATGCGCGTCTCGGCAATGGTGGTTGGTGAAAGTGCGAAAGAGTTAGTCAGTGTGAATTTTGCTCAGCAACCCGCACAGTTGGACGCTTTTTATCATTACCTCCGTCATCTAGTCGCTCATCCCGACTACTTACCCGCGAATGCAGATGAAAAATATTTCGATACCGTCCTGGCCGGACTGTGTGTGGGTTATGCCACCGAAAGACATGCGGGCACCAAAAAAGAGGTCTGCACCTGCGTCGGCAATGTCGATTTACAGATGGGACGTGACCTGACAACCGTGCGTAAAGTCGTGGGTTCCGGCGGATGGCTCTCGCGTGCCAGTCAGTTCGATATGCATCACTGGTTGAAATACCGCGAGTTAAACGACGACGGTAAACGCATTCTCTTACCGACCGAATTTGAATATTACCGCGATTCCCGGGGGCTATTACCACTGCTGGCAAACGTCGCCAGAGTCGATCCGCTGGCCGCCGCGCGCACCAGTATTCAATGCTTAACCCTATAACAATTAAGGCTGCAATCAATGGAACTTCGAAATAAGAAATTAACCCATGACGAATTCATGACCGAGCGGCAACAGGTATTGAAAACCTGGGAAACCGGCAAGGATGTTGAAAACTTTGAAGATGGCGTTAAATACCAACAAACCATTCCTGAGCATAAACGCTTCTCTCTTGCCCTGCTGAAAGCAGACAAGGAAGGTAAAACCCTTAGCCAACCGCGCGCAGGCGTGGCGCTGATGGACGAACACATCGAACTACTGAAAACACTACAAGAAGAGTGCGATCTGCTGCCGAGCACTATCGATGCATATACCCGTCTGAATCGGTACGAAGAAGCGGCTGTAGGGATTAAAAAATCCATCGAAGCCGGAACCTCTAAACTGAACGGTTTACCGGTAGTTAACCACGGCGTCGCAGCTTGCCGTCGCCTCACCGAAACTCTGCAAAAACCGCTACAGATCCGCCACGGCACGCCAGATGCGCGTCTGCTGGCTGAAATCTCGATGGCCAGCGGCTTTACCAGTTATGAAGGCGGCGGCATTTCCTACAATATTCCGTATGCCAAGCGCGTAACGCTGGAAAAATCGATCCGCGACTGGCAGTACTGCGATCGTTTAATGGGGATGTACGAAGAACACGGGATCCGCATCAACCGCGAACCGTTTGGCCCACTAACGGGTACGCTGATCCCGCCGTTTATCTCGCACTCTATCGCAATAATCGAAGGCTTGCTGGCACTGGAACAGGGTGTGAAGTCTATCACCGTTGGTTATGGTCAGGTCGGTAGCCTGACGCAGGATGTTGCGGCGATCCAGTCTCTGCGGGAACTTGCACACGAATATTTTCAGAGCTATGGCTATACCGACTACGAATTAAGTACCGTGTTTCACCAGTGGATGGGAGGCTTTCCGGAGGACGAATCGAAAGCGTTCGCCATTATCTCCTGGGGTGCTGCCGTCGCGGGGATGTCTGGTGCTACCAAAGTCATCACCAAAAGTCCGCACGAAGCCTGGGGCATCCCGACTGCTGCTGCCAACATTCAGGGGCTAAAAGCCTCCCGCCAGATGCTCAACATGGTCAACGAGCAGAAATTCCCGCCGTGCCCGGCGGTTGAACTAGAAATTGAACTGATTAAGAGCGAGGTTCGCGCTGTACTGAACAAAGTGTTCGAACTGGGTAATGGTGATATTGCGCGGGGTACGGTGCTGGCATTTGAAGCGGGCGTACTGGATGTGCCGTTTGCGCCAGCCGCCTGCAACGCAGGCAAAATTCTTCCGGTCCGTGACAACACCGGCGCGATTCGCGTACTGGAGGCCGGAGCCGTTCCATTGCCAAAAGATATTCTCGACCTCCACCACGATTACGTTGCTGAACGCGCGCGCTTTGAAGGACGCCAACCGACATTCCAGATGGTTGTAGATGACATCAATGCTGTATCCCACAGTAAATTAATAGGAAGACCATAATGAAAATAAAACAGGCCCTTTTTACCGCTGGCTACTCCTCATTCTATTTCGATGATCAGCAGGCGATAAAAAACGGAGCGGGTCACGACGGCTTTTTCTACACCGGAGAGCCGGTAACACAGGGGTTTAACGCCGTACGTCAGGCCGGGGAGTGCGTTTCGGTTCAGTTGATTCTGGAAAACGGTGCGGTCGCCGTAGGCGACTGTGCTGCCGTACAGTATTCCGGGGCAGGCGGTCGCGATCCACTGTTCCTCGCAGAGCACTTTATTCCGTTCCTCAACGACCATATCAAGCCATTACTGGTAGGCCGCGATGTGGATGCTTTCCTGCCGAATGCCCGTTTCTTCGACAAATTGCGTATTGACGGCAACTTGCTGCATACCGCCGTACGTTACGGATTATCACAGGCGCTGCTTGATGCTACCGCGCTGGCAACCGGCCGTCTAAAAACTGAAGTGGTCTGTGATGAATGGCAGTTGCCACGCGTGGCGGAATCCATTCCATTATTTGGTCAGAGCGGCGACGATCGATATATCGCTGTCGATAAGATGATCCTTAAGGGCATCGACGTGCTACCTCATGCGCTGATTAATAACGTCGAAGAGAAACTGGGCTTTAAAGGAGAAAAACTGCGCGAATATGTCCGTTGGCTATCCGATCGGATTCTAAGCAAACGCACCAGCGCACGCTACCACCCTACCCTGCACATCGATGTATACGGCACTATTGGTCTGATCTTCGATATGGATCCGCTTCGCTGTGCGCAATACATCGCCAGTCTGGAAAAAGAGGCGCAAGGCCTGCCGCTCTACATTGAGGGGCCGGTCGATGCCGGTAACAAGCCCGATCAAATTCGCCTGCTGACCGCGATTACCAAAGAGCTGACGCGCCTCGGTTCCGGCGTGAAAATTGTGGCCGATGAATGGTGTAACACCTACCAGGATATTGTTGATTTCACTGATGCCGCCAGTTGCCACATGGTGCAAATCAAAACCCCGGATCTGGGCAGTATTCACAACATCGTCGATGCAGTTCTTTATTGCAACAGCCACAGCATGGAAGCGTACCAGGGCGGCACCTGCAATGAAACTGATGTCAGTGCCCGCACCTGTGTCCACGTCGCCCTTGCTGCTCGCCCCATGCGTATGCTGGTAAAACCAGGGATGGGCTTTGACGAAGGCCTCGATATCGTCTTCAACGAAATGAATCGTACTATCGCGCTGTTGCAGGCTAAGGATTAACAAATGGCTCGTTCTTTTAAAGTCTTATCGCCAACGGCAATCCTCGGGTATGGATTCCCGGAAGAGAGCTTCCGCAAAGCGATGGCAGAATCGCCCGATCTGATCGCCGTTGATGCAGGCTCTTCCGATCCTGGCCCCCACTACCTCGGGGCGGGCAAACCGTTTACCGATCGCGCAGGGGTCAAGCGCGATCTACGCTATATGATCACCGCAGGCGTGCAAAATAATATACCGGTGGTGATCGGAACGGCCGGCGGTTCTGGTGCCGCTCCACACCTGGAGTGGTGCCGAGAAATAATTCATGAGATTGCCCGGGAAGAGCACCTCGCGTTCTCGATGGCGCTGATCCCGGCAGACGTTGACAAAGCCATCGTCCACCAGGCGCTGGATAACGGCAAAATCACGGCGCTGGATTTTGTCCCGCCGTTAACCCACGACGCGATTGACGAAAGTACGTATATCGTCGCGCAAATGGGCATCGAACCCTTCCAGCAGGCGCTGAAAGAAGGCGCGCAAGTGGTGCTGGGCGGGCGCGCTTACGACCCGGCCTGCTTTGCTGCGCTACCGATCATGCAAGGCTTTGATGAAGGTCTGGCACTGCATTGTGGGAAAATCCTTGAATGTGCGGCAATCGCTGCAACACCCGGCTCAGGCTCTGACTGTGCGATGGGCATCATTGATGACAACGGCTTTACGCTGAAAACGTTTAATCCGAAGCGTAAATTTACCGAAACGTCAGCTGCTGCACACACACTGTATGAGAAATCCGATCCCTACTTCCTGCCAGGACCTGGCGGCGTGTTGAACCTGAAAGGTTGCACATTTAAAGCGATCAATGATGGCGAAGTTTACGTCAGCGGTTCTAAGCATGAAGAAACGCCCTATGCCCTGAAACTGGAAGGTGCGCGGCGGGTGGGTTTCCGCTGTTTGACCATCGCCGGAACGCGCGACCCGATCATGATCGCCGGGATCGATAACATCATCGATGAAGTCAAAACCAGCGTTTCGCGTAATCTGTCCTTAGACGATGACAGCATTCGCATCAATTTCCACCTGTACGGCAAAAACGGGGTGATGGGCGACCATGAACCGATGCAAACTGCCGGGCATGAGCTGGGGATTGTCCTTGATGTAGTTGCACCGACCCAGGATATTGCCAACAGCGTTTGCTCGCTGGTGCGCTCTACCATGCTGCACTACGGCTATGAAAACCGCATCGCTACCGCAGGCAACCTGGCGTTCCCGTTCTCCCCTTCTGATATCCAGGGCGGGCCGGTATACGAATTTTCCATATATCACCTGATTGAAGCCAACGACGCTCTGCGTTTTGATTTCCATATTGAACAGGTGACGCCAGAAGGAGTTCAGGCATGAAACAGTCAATTGTCTCACTGGCGCAAGTCATTCGTTCGAAAAATGCCGGACCTTACGAACTGGTTTTAGATATTTTATTTAAAACGAAAGAAAACTATGAGCGAGTAAAATCATCAGGGCAATTAACCCCAGAACTGATTGCGCGCTTATATCATGTTGAACCTGACTTTATTCATCGTATTGTCTGGTTTGATCCTTCTAACGCAGTAAAAATTGTCATGCCACGAGATATTATCTCCGGGAATGTAGGTGACAATGATGTCTATGGCGCACAGCAACATGCACCTTTATTAAATATGAGTTTCGATTTGTAAAAATCCGAACACTTTTAGCCAACTGACATCCCGTCACTTATTGCAGCTCAACACTTCAGCTATTTGTAAGGTTGTTATAGCAGGTAGATGCCTGAATCTCTATTCAGGCATCCACTTCTCCTGATTCTGATTTATCGCCGTGCACCTGATGGAGGAAAAAATGAAGAAAATAAGTTTAACCACGATGATTCTTTTGGCGCTGGTACTTGGAATGATTATCGGCGTAGTGCTCAATAACACTGCTTCACCGGAAACAGCAAAACTCTATGCGCAAGAAATATCGATATTCACGACGATTTTCTTACGACTGATAAAAATGATTATCGCTCCGTTAGTGGTCTCTACCCTGGTGGTAGGTATTGCTAAAATGGGCGATGCCAAAGCCCTTGGTCGTATTTTTTCTAAAACACTCTTTTTATTTATTTGCGCCTCATTGCTGTCCATTGCCTTAGGCTTGATAACGGTAAATTTCTTCATGCCAGGCACAGGAATTAATTTTGTTGCACACGGTGCCGAAACCACCGGAGTGGTCGCGTCAGAACCCTTTACACTAAAAGTATTTATTTCGCATGCTTTCCCCACCAGCATTGTCGATGCCATGGCGCACAATGAAATTTTGCAAATCGTGGTGTTCTCAATTTTCCTCGGCTGTAGCCTGACGGCGATTGGTGAGAAAGGCAGCGCCATCGTTCACGCCTTAGATTCGCTGGCACATGCCATGTTAAAGCTCACTGGCTACGTCATGCTCTTCGCTCCCCTGACCGTATTCGCCGCTATTTCAGCATTGATTGCTGAACGAGGACTGGCAGTTATGGTGAGCGCCGGGATCTTTATGGGTGAATTTTATTTCACCATGTTATTACTTTGGGTGCTGCTTATCGGTCTGGCCATCGTTTATGTCGGCCCCTGCATCAGACGCCTGACCCGCGCCCTTTCAGAACCCGCCCTGCTGGCATTTACCACATCCAGTTCTGAAGCTGCTTTTCCGGGAACGCTTGAAAAACTGGAGCAATTTGGCGTTTCCCCCAAAATTGCCAGCTTTGTCTTACCCATTGGCTACTCATTTAATCTCGTTGGATCAATGGCCTACTGCTCCTTCGCCACAGTTTTCATCGCCCAGGCCTGCAATATCCATTTATCCATCGGTGAGCAAATCACCATGCTGTTGATCCTGATGTTGACCTCGAAAGGAATGGCTGGCGTACCACGCGCCTCAATGGTGGTTATCGCCGCCACGCTCAACCAGTTCAATATTCCGGAAGCGGGGCTGATCTTGCTGATGGGCGTTGATCCGTTCCTTGATATGGGGCGTTCCGCGACAAACGTCATGAGCAACGCAATGGGCGCTGCGATGGTGAGTCGGTGGGAAGGCGAACATTTCGGCGAGGGTTGTCGGGGTAAAGCATTAAAACCCAATGAATCGAACGTTGCTCTGCCCTGAGGGGGATCTTAAGCAATCAGAAGCTAATGACTACGCATTTTTATAAGCCGGATCATGAAGTTAGACGGCAATTAAGTAACACTAACGTTTAAGGTGAAAAGTGAAATATGTCCAAACCATTTATCTGGCAAGAACCGTTTCTACAAAATAAAGACGGTACAGAATATACATTAATTAGCGATCAACATATTACAGTAACGGAATTAGACGGCGAAGAAGTGATAAAAATCGCTCCTGAAGCATTAACGCTGCTTGCCCGGCAGGCATTTTATGAAGCCTCTTTTTTCTTACGTTCCGCTCATTTGCAACAGGTCGCCAGCATTCTTAACGATCCGCAGGCCAGTAGTAATGATAAATACGTTGCGTTGCAGTTATTACGTAATGCTGAAGTCTCAGCAAAAGGGGTATTACCCAACTGTCAGGATACCGGCACCGCAACTATTGTTGCCAGTAAAGGGCAACAGATATGGACGGGAGGTAACGACGCTGAAGCCTTAAGCAAAGGCATTTACAGTACTTTCCAGGAAAATAATCTGCGCTTTTCACAAAATGCGCCGCTGGATATGTATACCGAAGTCAATACGCAAACCAATCTCCCGGCGCAGATTGATATCAGCGCTGTCGCTGGTAATGAGTACCATTTTCTCTGTGTTAATAAAGGGGGCGGCTCCGCCAATAAAGCCGCGCTTTATCAGGAAACCAAATCCTTATTGCAACCAGAAAAACTGACCGCGTTTTTAATCGACAAAATGAAATCGTTGGGCACGGCCGCCTGCCCGCCCTACCACATCGCCTTTGTCGTCGGAGGGCTTTCAGCCGATCAAACCTTAAAAGTTGCCAAGCTGGCCTCTACGAAATATTACGACAATTTGCCCACCAGCGGAAACGAGCAGGGACAAGCATTCCGTGATATTGAGCTGGAAAAAGCGTTGCTCGAAGCCAGTCAGCAATTTGGTATTGGTGCGCAATTTGGGGGTAAATATTTCGCTCATGATATTCGCGTCATTCGTCTGCCGCGTCACGGTGGCTCCTGCCCGATAGCTATGGCGCTCTCCTGTTCTGCCGATCGCAATATCAAAGCCAAAATTAACAAGCACGGTATCTGGCTGGAAAAACTCGAACACAATCCGGGGCAATATATTCCAGCCTCATTGCGGGAAGAAAATCACGCGCAACATGTACACCTGGATCTAAACCGTCCGTTGCGTGACGTGATGCAGGATCTCGCCAGATTACCGGTAGGTACCCGCGTGTCGTTAAGTGGTCCCATCGTAGTGGCGCGCGATATCGCCCACGCAAAAATAAAAGCGCGGCTGGATAGCGGCGAATCGATGCCGGATTACCTGAAGCATCATATTGTCTATTACGCTGGCCCGGCGAAAACACCGGAGAACATGGCCTGCGGTTCACTGGGTCCAACCACGGGCGGTCGAATGGACGGTTATGTCGAAACCTTCCAGGCGGCTGGCGGCAGTCTGGTAATGTTATCGAAAGGTAACCGCAGCCAGCAGGTCACCGATGCCTGTCACAAACATGGCGGCTTCAATCTGGGAAGTATTGGCGGTGCAGCTGCGTTACTGGCGCAAGAATATGTCAAAAGTCTGCGTTGCCTGGAATACCCGGAGCTGGGTATGGAGGCGGTGTGGATGATGGAAGTGGAAAATCTGCCTGCATTCATCCTGGTTGATGATAAAGGCAATAATTTCTTTAGCCAGTTTGAGCAGCAACACCGCTGCGCCAGTTGCCCTGCGGGACATTAAGGAAAATGAATGGAAGCGCGAATTTCAACTGAACGGCATGTGCAGCGCCAGCAGAAATTGAAGGAACAGGTCGATACACGCGTCGCGGCGGCGATAGAGAAAAAAGGGATCTTGATTGTTTTCACCGGCAACGGCAAAGGGAAATCCACTGCCGCGTTTGGTACTGTAACGCGCGCGGTGGGCCATGGCAAAACGGTGGGGGTTGCGCAGTACATCAAGGGGCAATGGGACAACGGCGAATACAACCTTCTCCAGCCGCTGGGAGTGGAGTTTCATATTATGGGAACCGGTTTTACCTGGGAGACACAGAACCGGCAAGCGGATATCGACGCGGCGAAAGAGGTCTGGTCGGAAAGCAAACGGATGCTGGCTGACAAGCGTTACGACTTAGTGGTGCTTGATGAGCTCACCTATATGCTGGCTTACCATTATCTGGATACAGAAGAAGTGATCACTTCTCTGCAAAACCGTCCGGCACAACAAAGTGTCATTGTCACCGGACGCGGTTGCCACAGTCAGATATTAAAAATGGCGGATACGGTTAGCGAAATCCGCCCCGTCAAACATGCTTTTGATAACGGCATTCAGGCGCAGCCGGGTATCGACTGGTAATAACTGCGCCTGGCATCCCGCCAGGCGCAGGTTTTACATCTCCTGCGGTACGACCGATTTCGCCAGCAACCATTCACGAAATTGCTGCAAGTGCGGCGAGTCAGACTTCTCTTCCTGCCACGTCATAATAAAACGATTACCGGTACGAATAGGCACATCACAGGGAATCACCATATCGCCACTATCCAAATCATGTTGAATAGCGAACCGTGGTAACAGAGCCACGCCGAGATTAGAGCGCACGGCGGCAATCAGCATTGAAAGCAAATCGAAACGTGGTCCGTTATTGACCAGCGGACTGCTAACGCCAGATAAAGCAAACCACTCTTCCCAGCCAGTAATACGGGTGCTTTGATGCAGAAGTGGTAACTCAGTAAGCAGTTCTGCCACTGACAGTTTTTGATCGGACATTGCAAGCAAACTGCCGCTGCATACCGGCAAAATCTCCTCTTCAAAGAGATATTCTACTTCCGCCCAGGGCGCGCAAAAATTTTCGCGCATAATGACAGCATCGTACTCCCGATTAAGAAAATCGCCGTTATTAGCTAAAGAATGAATATTAACAATAATATCGGGATGTAACTTTGTGAATTCATGTAAATTTGGGATTAACCAGTGGGTACTAAACGTAGGATTAACGGCAAGTTCAATAACCTGAACCGTAGGCTGCCAGGTCATAATCGTATTGGTATCGCGTTCCAGCTTATTTAATGTTTCTTTTACTATCCCCAGGTAATACTTCCCTGCATCATTAAGAAAAATGCGTTTTTTAGAGTGTGAAAATAACGGAGTATGTAAAAATTCCTCCAGCGCACTTACTTGTCTGAATACAGCACTTTGGGTTAACGCTAACTCCTCTGCCGCTCTGGTATAACTTTCATGTCGTGCGACGACCTCAAAAGTCACCAGCAACTCCGTTTTAGGTATTTTTCCTCGCATAATGCCGTCCCTTAAAAATAGTTTAAACCATCAAAAATACATTACTTATTACGAAGTAATGGTAACCAAAGCAGCAATAAATAATTTATAAGAATCATGATTAACATTTATAACCCAGTAAGCCTGGCGTGACAATTATCTTAATCAGATAATAATAATCCGAAAAGCACAGCACCTTTCGGATTATCAGGAATTACATTAAGTGAAAATTATTAAATTGATATCATTTATCATATCTGTGGATATAATGATAAACAATCAACATAGATTTTATTTTTGATTTATAGCATATCCCTCTAAGAATTTTTGCGATGCTTCAATATCCGGGGTAAAGACCCGATCCTGGCTGACAAATGGCACGACTTGACGATAAGCGGTGAACATCGCTTTTGTTGATTTGCCTAACGCCAGCTGTGGATCGGCTTGCAAGCGCAAATCAATCGCCTGGGCAGAATGCATCAGTTCAATGCCATAAATGACATTCAAATTATCAACAACCTGTTTCAATCTTCTCGCCGCGTGGTCGTTATTGGCACCCGTATCTTCAATGCCTCCGGCAACCGGTTGAATATCGAAAGAAACCGGGTTAGCGAGATCGACATTTTCCGCATGCAGCGCAACAAACGGGATATGTAATGAACCGAAGCCATGACCTTTATTACCTGCTGCCGACAGGAAGCGTGACAAACCGGTAAAGTGATCATCTTCAAGATGCAGCGAGCGGCGCATACTGTTATGTGAAACATGCACTAACGCCACGGTCAGACGCTGGGTGGCAAGCGCAACCGGTAACGATTCGAAATTCGCCGTCGGGAAGATCCCACCGCTGATTGCCCCATCTTTAACAAAATATTGCGCGACCTGACTGGAGTCCTGATACGCTTTGTCTGCATTCAGCACGGTTGCCGGGTTGTCATCGGAACTGTTGATCTGCACGGTAATGGTATCTTCAGCATCGCGCAACGCGCGCATTGCCTCAGAAATGGTATACACCGTCGTTCTGAACGATAACGGATCCTGCAATGCACGTTTGTCATCCTTATGCCATAAATAAGAACCATTTAACGCATCGCGAATCTCTTTAGCGGAATCAGCCAACTGCGGGAAAGGACGCACGGCGATCGACTGCGGCAGTACCGGCGCGACATTGCCATTCAACGCTTCGAGGCTCATGGCGAAAACCACCGGACTGACGTTCAGCACCTGGCGTGCCGACCGTACCGCTTCAATTGCATATGCTGTTCCGACACTGTTGTTCGACAAAATCGCCAGCATATCTTTACCCTGCGGGACCAGTGGTTTAAGCCCTACTTTCACCAGAGCATCGCCACCACTCATTTCCACGCCATTAACCCGCGCTTTCCACTCGCCCATCATCACCAGACCAACGTGTGAAGCGAGCATAATATCCGCTGCGCCGATACTTCCCCGCGCCGGAATTAACGGCGTAACGCCTCGATTAATAAACTCGGCATACAACTCGGCAATATAAGGCTGCGCGCCGGTTTGCCCATGCAACATAGTATTTAAACGTAACACCATTGAGAGACGGGCAAGATAATCCGGCAACATCGGACCGACGCCCGCAGAATGGGCGCGCAGCGCGGCAGCATTAAATTTTTTCGATGCGTCAATCACCTCAGGCGTTAAATTTCCTTTGGCATCAAATATGGGCTGATCTTTATTTAGCCCCACGCCCACGGTTAAGCCATAAACAGGCGTACCTGAATGCGCGGCAGTCATCACCAGATCATAACTTTTTTCCATGCGCTCCATGGCGTTCGACGCGATTTTGACGCCGTTATCACCTAATGCAATTGACCAGGCCTGGTCAATAGAGAGATGTTCGCCATCCAGCGTAATGGTTGATTTTGCCATCGCGATGGAGCAAACGCTCCAGAGCACAACGGTGACAGTGACTCTGCGTATCAATCCTTTCATTGTGTTTCCTTATTTTGATGAGTTTAACAACGGGTTACTGCGACAACCTCTTAATTTGTTTTATCTGTTTTTCCTCGCCGGACAATAGTGGCAGCCAGGCGAGCGGCAACCTTCGCGGTCAAATTATCGCGGTCCAAATCTGGGTTTAGTTCGGCAATATCCGCAGCAATCAACTTCTCGCTACCGGCAATTAAATTCACAATAGCTTCAGCAATATTTAATGGCACGCCTAACGGCGAAGGCGCAGAAACGCCAGGAGCCTGATAACCCGGTAAGACATCAAGACAAATCGTTAAATAAATGGCGTCACACGCCTGAATATCTGCCGAGAGCGCATTAACAATCTCATGCAAACCACGTTCAAATTGCAGAGATTCGTCCAGCCAATAACGCACACCAAGACAATCAGCACGATCAAATAACGCCTGAGTATTGGCATAACGGCTTATTCCCAGCACGCGATAATGAAACGGTTTGCCATGCTGCGCATTCCACTCCTGCATCTGGCGAAACGGCGTACCCGAATTGGCCTTTTCCGCCATCCGCAAATCAAAATGCGCGTCAAGGTTGACTATCAGCAGTCGCCGAATATCCGGACGCGACTGCATAATCCCCTGAAATGTTCCCCATGCCACTTCATGACCGCCGCCCAGAACGACCGGCAAACTGCCGCGCGCAATTACCATAGCCACGTTTTCCGCCAGACGGTTTTGTGCGGGTTCCAGCGCGTGGTCTTCGCTTTGCACGTCACCCATGTCAAAAATAGCGCCTTCATGGAGCACTGGCATATTGCCCAACATGCTGCGTAATGCGCCCGGTCCGCCTGCTGCGCCCGCTCGCCCACCGTTACGTTGCACCCCGTCATCGACGGCAAAACCAATCAGCGTACTGCCTCCATGACTTTGTTCGGTAAACGGTTTTACATGCTGATGCCAGCGGGTGCTGACGCCAGTTTCCTGCGAGTCAACACGTCCACTCCATGCCATAAATGTTTGCTTCATTACCAACTCCTTTTTCCGCCGACAATCAGCCCCAGACAAGGCTGATGTCCAAACCAGTAAGCCAGCTCACGCGGATGATTAAGATCCCAAACAGCCATATCCGCCCGTAGTCCCGGCGCAAGTTCACCTCGATCAACAAGTCCAAGCGCTTTTGTCGCATGACATGTAACGCCCTGAACAGCTTCCAGCGGGGTCATGTGAAACAGCGTACAGGCCATATTGATCATCAACTGCAATGACATGTTGGGAGACGTTCCGGGGTTATGATCCGTGGAGATGGCAATCGGCACACCTGCGGCCCGCAGAGCGACAATCGGCGGCAGATGGGTTTCGCGCAGGAAGTAATAAGCACCGGGAAGCAAAACCGCCACTGTTCCAGCCGCTTTCATGGCGGCGATCCCCGACTCGCTCAGGTACTCCAGATGATCGCAGGAGAGTGCAGAAAACGCCGCTGCCAGCGCCGCGCCTTGCTGGTCAGAAAGCTGTTCGGCATGCAGTTTTACAGGTAATCCATAGCTTTGCGCTTTACTGAAAACGCGCCGTACCTGCTCTGGAGTAAAGGCGATGTTTTCACAAAAAGCATCAACTGCATCAATCAGCCCCTGTTCATGCAACACGCACATCCAGTCGCAAAGCGCCGTAATGTAATCATCACTGCGCCCGGCAAACTCTGGCGGCAGGCTGTGCGCCCCGAGAAACGTAGACTGAATATGTAACCCGGTAGATTGCTGCAAGCGGCGGATCACGCGTAAACAACGCGCTTCATCTTCCAGCGTTAAGCCATAACCCGATTTGATTTCAAGCGTACTGACGCCTTCACGTTGCCAGTTTCGCAGTCGCTGCGCCGCCAGTTCAAACAGCTGTGTTTCGCTGGCTGCCCGCGTGGCATTAACCGTAGATAAGATCCCGCCGCCCGCTCTGGCGATATCTTCATAAGCCACGCCTTGCAACCGCATCTCAAACTCGTTCGCCCTCTGGCCGCCATACACCAGATGTGTATGACAATCTACCAGACCGGGTGTCAGCAACTTACCCTGTAGATCGTGTTCTTCTGTAATATCAGCCGTCAGTTCACGGGGGATCTGCGTGGCCTTCCCAAGCCAGACAATCGAGTCACCGCGGCTGATTAATGCACCGTTTTCAATCACCCCCCAATCATTAGCCGAAAGCGTCGTCAGGGTGGTATTTCGCCAGAGCGTAAATGCACTCATAAGGATTTTTCCCCTCGTAGATAATAAATCCACCAACCCGCCAGCTCGCCGACGGAGACTTTTTGCTGTGGTACGAAACGCCAGGAGTTGCCATCAGGCGCAAACCGCCATAACAACGTATTCGCCGTTACAAACACCCTGTTCTCGCCGCTTATCCACTCCCCTTCACACAGCGTGAACAGCCCCGCTTGCGCATGCGCCGGAGGGAGCCAGTCAATGACGCTTTGCACACGACGCATCCCCGCATCGCCTTCCCGCGCCATAATATTCAGATCGCGAACCCCGCCGCCCAGCAGCTGACAATCAGGCATTGCTTCTCCAGGGAAAATTAAGGCGGGATCGTGACGTTGCAGGTTGATGATCGAATCGGCAAACGTTAGCTTCACCCCTTCCCCGTCGAGGATCGCGAGGCCACGAACCACGCCAGGCCACGCTGAAAAAGGGCCATCCTGACTGACATTCGCCATACTGATGCGCAACAACCAGTTTTCATCATCGGGCCAGGCAAGCAGCTGTCGGGTAAACCCCCCGCCGTTGCGCCACGGTTGCAGCGGCTTATCCATTGCAGAAATCAGCATCGGTTCCATATTAAGACTCGGGATAAATCGTATAAGCAGGAACGCAGGTGGTGCGTTTGGCCCACGGGTAATAGATAACGGCGGTAATTAACAAGCCGACAATCCAGGAGATATCCGCCCCATCCATCAGGACAGAAATGGGTCCCTGATACAGTTTTTGATTCAGGAAGGGGATCTGCACCAACACGCCTACGCCATAGCACGTCAAAGCGGTTTTGTTATACGCGCCATAACGCCCTTCCGGGGTATAAAGCGCTGGAATATCGGTTTTACCTTGTGAGATGAAGTAATAATCGATGAGATTAATGGCACTCCACGGAACAAATACCGTCAACAGTAGCAGAACGAAGTTTTTGAAATTATTCAAAAAATCTGCGCTTGCCGCCAGCGCGACGACCATCGACAACAGCACGAACCCTACAACGTAGGCAGCACGAACACGCTGTGAAACCTGACTGCGATCATTAAAGGCGCTGACGGTCGCCAGAATCGACATAAAGCCACCGTAGGCATTCAAACAGTTCACCGTCAGTTTGCCGCAAACAATCACCATATAAATCAGAATGGCGAAGGTGGGTCCGGCTAACTCGCCCATAAAACCAACCTGATCCTTCAGGAAGTTAGCACCACAGGCCGCAACAAGTACGCCAAACGTCATGGCACATTGCGCACCAAGCGTGGTTCCCAGAAAGGTGGCAAAGAAGATTGATTTTGCTGGCGTATCAGAGGGTAAATAGCGGGAATAATCAGAGGCGTAAGGGGCAAACGTTAATTGCCATCCGGCAGAGAGAGCAATCGTTAATAAAAAGACCGACAGACTAAATGGCTTTTGACCAAATGCCGCAGCCACATCGTAGTGACCGCTAAGTTGAGTGGCCAGGTAAATAAACCCCAGAATACTTAATATCCCTGCAACACGGCCAACGACGTGAATTAGTTTATAACCGACCAATGCGATCATCGCGGTCAGCATGCCGAAAATAATAATTCCGGTCGATGCCGATTCGAAACCAAATATCCGGTTAATCGCCTGACCGGATAATACTGTACCCGTCGCGGCAAATCCAAGGTACATAATAATCACCATCAGTAACGGTAGCGCCGCTCCTTTAACGCCAAAGCGGATACGACTGGAGATCATCTGGGGTAATCCCAGCTTTGCCCCCTGCGACGAGTGCAATGCCATTACTGCACCACCAATAATATTACCGATTAATAAACCAATTATTGCTGACATAGCTTCGGAGCCAAAAATAATCGCTAACGCGCCGTCCACCACTGCGGTAATTTGTAAGTTAGCACTTAGCCATAAAGTAAACTGACTAGATGGCGCGCCGTGGCGAGCAGACTCAGGAACGGCGTTAATCGTATTTGATTCTAATACTGGCTTTTTACTGCGGATAGGGCTGCTTGATTCCATGAAAAAGTCTCCTGCAAAATGAGAGGTCATTTTTTGAAACAGCAATAGAGGGTCGGGAGATATTTCTCTCGACGATGTAAAAATATTTTTTGATAATTATTGTTATACAGGCGAATTATTCTCCGCCTGTATTAGCGCAAATATTAAATGACGGCGTTAATATTTAGCGAATCATCGGTAATTTCAGACCATAGTTTTTGGCACATTCAATTGCCGCTTCATAACCCGCATCCGCATGACGCATAACCCCGGACGCACAGTCATTCACCAGCACACGCGCCAGACGTTTTTCGGCTTCTTCGCTACCATCGGCAACAATAACCATCCCGGCGTGTTGTGAATACCCCATCCCGACGCCGCCGCCATGATGCAGGGATACCCACGTTGCTCCCCCTGCAGTGTTGAGCAAACCGTTGAGCAACGGCCAGTCAGAAACCGCATCACTGCCATCAAGCATGCTTTCGGTTTCGCGGTTCGGGCTGGCGACAGAACCGGTATCAAGATGATCGCGCCCAATCACAATCGGTGCTTTTAGTTCACCGTTGCGCACCATTTCGTTGAATGCCAGCCCCACCAGGTGACGCTCACCAAGCCCCAGCCAGCAAATACGTGAAGGAAGTCCCTGGAAGGCAATGCGCTCGCGCGCCATATCCAGCCAGCGATGCGTCAGTACGTTATTGGGGAACAACTCTTTAATTTTGGCATCGGTTTTATAGATATCTTCCGGGTCGCCAGACAGCGCCACCCAACGGAATGGACCTTTGCCTTCACAAAACATTGGACGAATATAAGCCGGAACAAAGCCTGGGAAATCAAAGGCATTTTGCAGACCTTCGTTGAAGGCCACCTGGCGGATGTTGTTGCCATAATCGACAACCGGGATCCCCATCGCCTGGAAGTCCAGCATCCCCTGTACATGTGCGACGCAGCTCTGTGCCGCTTCTTTTTGCAATCTGGCGTGTTGCTGTGGATCCTGCTGTGCAGCGCGCCATTGTTCTACGCTCCAGCCCATCGGTAGGTAGCCATAAACCAGATCGTGAGCGGAAGTCTGGTCGGTTACCAGATCCGGCTTAATCGCCCCCTGATGCGCACGTTTCACCAGCTCAGGAACAATTTCCGCCGCATTGCCCAACAGCGCGATTGAAACAGCGTCTTTGCGCTCGGTATGGTATTTAATCAGCGCCAGTGCATCATCAAGATCTTTCGCTTGTTTATCGACATAACGGGTACGCAGTCGGAAGTCGATGCTACTTTGCTGGCACTCGATATTTAATGAGCACGCCCCCGCCAGAGTCGCCGCCAGCGGTTGTGCGCCACCCATACCACCGAGCCCCGCGGTCAGGATCCATTTTCCACTCAGCGAATTGTTGTAGTGCTGACGACCCGCTTCAACAAAGGTTTCGAACGTTCCCTGCACAATGCCCTGACTACCGATGTAGATCCACGAGCCAGCGGTCATCTGGCCGTACATGAACAGACCTTTACGATCCAGTTCATTGAAATGATCCCAGTTGGCCCATTGCGGTACCAGGTTAGAGTTGGCAATCAATACGCGCGGCGCATCGGTATGCGTTTTAAACACGCCTACGGGTTTACCGGACTGAACCAGCAGTGACTCATCAGCTTCCAGATTTTTCAGTGATTCAAGGATCTTGTCAAAACACTCCCAGTTACGTGCCGCACGACCAATACCACCATACACCACCAGATGCTGTGGATTTTCGGCAACGTCGGGATCAAGGTTGTTCTGCAACATCCGGTAGGCTGCTTCAATTTGCCAGTTTTTGCAGTGCAGCTGCGTACCGTGTGGCGCATGGATTACACGGCTGGTATCAATACGCGGGTCTGAAGGCTTACTCATGAATCTTCTCCTGTTACTTGATAAAATTAAACGCTGTAATCGGTCAGAAAAAACGAACGAATGAATATAGAAACGGTTTCTATAATTCCCGTTTATCATTTTGTATTATTAATTCATTTAGTGAATATTGTTTGTCGTGGTATACTCACTATGAATATAAATTCAAAACCACCAACGCGTTGTATGCGAATTCAATATGCTTAATTTAACTTGTCGAAAAAGTGATATTGTTGGCAAAATATTTTCTAATTTGAACATATGAATATGATGAGATTGCAAGATGTCAGTAATTTAATTATTTGAGAAATGCGTTAATAACGACCAGACATTAGCGTAACAACAGGTATTCCGACACCACACAGTGCGCATAACACAATGATATTTAAAATAAGATCTTCATTATTCGTCATAAAGACATGTTTTAATATCATTAATAATCCATTTGTTTTCATCCCAATTTGATAATTAAAAAACGGCAACAATGGATAGTTACCCGACGTAAAAATAGGCGTAAAAATAAATCTTAAAATATATCCACTGGAAATTATCATTTTTCATATTTTACAATCTGGCGTCGATAACTTACCCCTTTTATAACCCCCCCGTTTGTTAATAGTCTTTTTTATCTTGTATTGATCGTCATTGCTGCATACACTACGCGCGTTTTCTTTCCCTTTTGCTGGCTGCTGACCGGAAAGACAAAATTACCCTCGCAATACAGGGGGTTGATTAACGTCTATATTTCAGGACAGCGTTATGCATCATCTTTCAAGGCTTGATAAAGCCTTTCTGCGCAAAGGGATCCAACTTTCCCGCGCCAACAATATTGTTTCATTATGTCGTCCATCAGGAGCCAGTGCCCGCGTACTGCTGCCGGACGAACTGCCGCTGGAAGAAAAAGCAGTGACACAACTGCTTGATTTTGCAGAAGTGAAGATACCAGGCCATCCAGGTTACGTACGCCAGACCTGTGCGACGCCAGATTTTCATCCCGGCAATGGCGTCCCCGTTGGCGCGGTGGTGGCCTCAACGCCGGATTTAGTCATTCCCGCCGCCATCGGCACCGATATTTCTTGTGGCATGCGGCTGCTTACGACCGGATTAACACTTGAGCAAGCCGAAGCGCATAAAGACATCATCACTCAGCGGTTAACGCAAGTGCTACTGCAAAATGAGCGCGATGTTCCGTTATCCGCACAGGCGTTCACCGCGCTTTTTGATGGCGGACCGGCAGAGTGCATGTCAGCCTTGCCATCAGCAGGTCTCTGGACACGTACAAATATCCCCCGGATGACGCAAGAGATTGACCGCTGCATTGGGCTTAACGAGCATAACAGTCATTCGCGTTATGCCCCACCCGCCCTGCTGGTAACGGACCGCCCATTACTCCGCGATCCTTGTCTGGGTACGTCGGGTTCAGGTAATCATTTTATTGAACTTCAGGTCGTTGATAGCGTGGTTGATCGCCATGTAGCCTGGCAACAAGGGCTGAAAACAGGCGATATTGTGGTGATGATCCACAGTGGATCGCGAGATGTTGGCTTTTACGTCGGAAGACGCTGGATGGATCGCGCCCGTGCTGAATGGCCCACCGGACATAAACATCCACAAAGCGGGTTATATGGTCTGGCAGGCGGACTGGCGGAGGAATATCTACAAGCGATAGGAATGGCGGCGCGTTATGCGTGGTTAAATCGCGTGACAATTGCCGAAATGGTGCGCGTATGTCTTGCCAATCTCTTTCATCAGGACAATTCGCATCTGGTGGTGGATGTGCCACATAACATCATCCTTCGCGAGCATGAAATGAATATTCATCGCAAAGGTGCAACACCGGCACGCGCGGGCGATCTGGCGTTAATACCCGGTTCCATGGGTGATTATTCCTGGCTTGCGGTTGGTTGCGGCAACCCGGAGTGGCTGTGGTCTTGCAGTCACGGAGCAGGACGCAGCCAGCGTCGGCAGGCCATGCGCTCACGCGCGACTGAAGAGTCAACGTTGCCGTGGCAATGCGTCACATTGCGCGAAGAACGACGTCTTGAAGAAGCGCCAGCGGCTTATAAAGATATTGGTCCGGTTATCGAAGCTCAACAAGAAGCCGGATTAATTCAGCCAGCGGTCAGATTTCGACCGTGGTTAACGTTTAAAGCATAAAAAAGGCCATCATACGATGGCCAACCATGTCGAAACCGACAGCCCTTCGCCATTCCTGTAGAGGGAAGCGGCGAGGGCTATTTCTTATTACAGATATTTATTTCAGAACAGTTTTCAGTGCTTCACCGATATCCGCCAGGCTGCGAACGGTTTTCACGCCTGCGGCTTCCAGAGCAGCGAATTTCTCATCCGCAGTCCCTTTCCCACCGGCAATGATGGCACCCGCGTGGCCCATACGTTTGCCTTTCGGCGCAGTCACACCAGCGATGTAACCTACAACTGGCTTGGTAACGTGCTCTTTGATGTACGCAGCCGCTTCTTCTTCAGCGCTACCGCCGATCTCACCGATCATCACGATCGCTTCGGTCTGCGGATCTTTTTCGAACATTTCGAGGATGTCGATAAAGTTAGAACCAGGGATCGGGTCGCCGCCGATACCGACACAGGTCGACTGACCGAAACCGTAATCCGTGGTCTGTTTAACCGCTTCATAGGTCAGTGTACCGGAACGGGAAACGATACCCACTTTACCCGGTTTGTGAATGTGACCCGGCTGGATGCCGATTTTACATTCACCCGGAGTGATAACGCCCGGGCAGTTCGGGCCGATCATACGAACGCCTGCTTCATCCAGTTTCACTTTCACGGTCAGCATATCCAGCGTCGGGATGCCTTCAGTGATGGTGATAATCAGTTTGATGCCTGCATCGATAGCTTCCAGAATGGAGTCTTTGCAGAACGGTGCTGGTACGTAGATAACAGAAGCGGTAGCGCCGGTGGCAGCAACGGCTTCACGCACAGTGTTGAACACCGGCAGACCGAGGTGGGTAGTACCGCCTTTACCAGGGGTTACGCCGCCAACCATTTTAGTGCCGTATGCAATGGCCTGTTCAGAGTGGAAAGTCCCCTGGCTACCAGTAAAGCCCTGGCAGATAACCTTGGTGTTTTTATCAATTAAAATGGACATTATTTCCCCTCCACTGCGGCAACAACCTGCTGAGCTGCATCCGTCAGACCTTTTGCTGCAATAATATTCAGGCCGCTGTCAGCCAGTTTCTTCGCGCCGAGTTCGGCGTTGTTACCTTCCAGACGTACCACGACCGGTACGTTAACACCCACTTCCGCTACCGCGCCGATGATACCGTCAGCGATCAGGTCGCAACGAACGATACCACCGAAGATGTTAACCAGAACGGCTTTCACTTTGTCGTCAGAGAGGATGATTTTGAACGCTTCGGTTACACGTTCTTTGGTTGCGCCACCGCCAACGTCCAGGAAGTTAGCTGGTTCGCCACCGTGCAGTTTAACGATGTCCATGGTACCCATCGCCAGACCTGCGCCGTTAACCATACAACCGATGTTACCGTCCAGCGCAACGTAGTTCAGTTCCCACTGTGCAGCCTGTGCTTCACGCGGATCTTCCTGCGACTGGTCACGCATTTCGCGCAGATCAGGCTGGCGGAACAGTGCGTTGCCGTCAGCGCCCAGTTTGCCGTCGAGGCAAATCAGATCGCCCTGTTTGGTGATGACCAGCGGGTTGATTTCGATAAGAGCAAGGTCGCGCTCAAGGAAAATGGTCGCCAGCCCCATGAAAATTTTGGTGAACTGTTGAACCAGTTTACCTTCCAGGCCCAGTTTGAACGCCAGCTCACGCCCCTGATACGGCATCGGGCCAGTCAGCGGATCAAGCGCAACTTTGTGGATCAGGTGCGGAGTTTCTTCCGCCACTTTTTCGATTTCCACGCCGCCTTCGGTGGAGGCCATAAAGACCACGCGACGGGAACTACGGTCTACAACGGCACCAAGATACAGCTCTTTAGCGATATCGGTCGCTGCTTCAACCAGAATCTGGTTAACCGGTTGGCCATTAGCATCTGTTTGATACGTTACCAGACGCTTGCCCAGCCAGTTTTCTGCAAAAGCACGGATGTCTTCTTTGCTGTTTACAACTTTCACACCGCCCGCTTTACCGCGGCCACCAGCGTGAACCTGACATTTCACTACCCACGGACCGGCACCGATTTTTGAAGCTGCTTCTTCTGCTTCGCGTGGAGTAGTACAGGCATAACCCACCGGTGCTGGTAAGCCATAGCGGGCAAACAGTTGTTTTGCCTGATATTCATGTAAGTTCATGTGTTCTGTCCATCCTTCAGTAATCGTTATCTTTTAAACCGTAGACCGAATATTTCGTATCGCTTCCGGGTATTGTCGGTCACCCGTAGGCCTGATAAGACGCGTTAAGCGTCGCATCAGGCATCGCTTGTCGGATGCGGCGCGAGCGCCTTAGCCGACCTACATTGATGGTCCCCGTAGGCCTGATAAGACGCGTCAGCGTCGCATCAGGCTTCAATTGCCGGAGAAAGCGATAATGCCTCATCCGGTCTACAGTGCAGGTGAAACTTAAACTACTACACGTCCAGCAGCAGACGCGTCGGATCTTCCAGCAACTCTTTGATCGTTACCAGGAAGCCCACGGACTCGCGACCATCGATCAGACGGTGATCGTAGGACAGCGCCAGGTACATCATCGGCAGGATCTCAACCTGACCATTCACTGCCATCGGACGATCTTTGATAGCGTGCATACCCAGAATTGCGCTCTGCGGCGGGTTGATGATAGGCGTAGACATCAGGGAACCGAACACACCACCGTTGGTGATGGTGAAGTTACCACCGGTCAGATCTTCAACCGTCAGCTTGCCGTCACGGCCTTTAACTGCCAGCTCTTTAATTTTCTTCTCGATGTCTGCCATGCCGAGGGTATCGACATCACGCAGAACCGGCGTCACCAGGCCGCGCGGCGTAGATACCGCCATGCTGACGTCGAAATAGTTGTGGTAAACCACATCATCGCCGTCGATAGAAGCATTCACTTCCGGGTAACGTTTCAGGGCTTCAACCACCGCTTTCACGTAGAAGGACATAAAGCCCAGACGGATGCCGTGACGTTTTTCAAACGCTTCACCATACTGCTTACGCAGATCCATAATCGGCTTCATGTTGACTTCGTTGAACGTGGTCAGCATGGCAGTAGAGTTTTTCGCTTCCAGCAGACGCTCTGCCACACGCTTACGCAGGCGAGTCATCGGAACACGTTTTTCGCTACGTGCAGCCAGAGCCGGTTGCGCCGCCGTAGCAGCTGCTGCCGGTGCAGACTCTTTCGCCGGGGCTTTCGCCAGATGTTTTTCCACATCTTCACGGGTCAGACGACCACCTACACCGGTGCCTTTAATGGCGCTGGCATCAAGATTGTGTTCAGCCAATAGGCGACGGATCGCCGGGCTTAACGCATCGTTGTTTTGCTCTTCCAGAGACGCCTGTTGGCGTTGTGCCGGAGTTGACGCTTTCTCTTCAGATTTGGCGCTGGTTTCTTTACCGGCGCTGTTGCCTTCACGCAGGCGACCAAGGATCTGACGAGACGTTACGGTTGTACCTTCATCTTCCAGAACCGCATCCAGAATGCCGTCTGCTGATGCCGGTACTTCCAGTACCACTTTGTCAGTTTCGATTTCTACCAGCACTTCATCACGTACGACTGCGTCGCCGGGTTTTTTATGCCAGGTTGCGACGGTGGCATCGGCTACGGATTCAGGCAGGTCAGGGACCAGAATATCTACGCTACTCATTGTGTATCCTTTATTTATTCGACGTTCAGCGCGTCATTAACCAGATCTTGTTGCTGTTTCTGGTGAACGGACATATACCCTACCGCCGGAGAGGCGGAGGCCGGGCGGCCTGCATAACGCAGAGAAGCCCCAAACGGAATCACTTCACGGAAATGATGCTGGCTGCAGTACCATGCGCCCTGGTTGAGCGGCTCTTCCTGGCACCAGACAAAATCCTTGACGTGAGCAAACTGCTGCAACACTTCCTGCATCGCTTTATGCGGGAACGGATAGAGTTGCTCGATACGCACGATGGCGACATCGTGTTGATTGTTCTTACGGCGTTGTTCCAGCAGATCGTAATAAACCTTACCAGAACACATCACTACGCGCTTCACGCCCTTCGGATCAAGCTCGTCGATTTCACCGATGGCTGGCAGGAAGGTACCGTTCGCCAGTTCTTCGAGGCTGGAAACCGCCAGCGGATGACGCAGCAGGGATTTCGGCGACATCACCACCAGCGGACGACGCATCCCGCGCAGCGCCTGACGACGCAGCATGTGGTAAACCTGTGCCGGGGTAGACGGTACGCACACCTGCATGTTTTGTTCAGCACAAAGTTGCAGATAACGTTCCAGACGCGCGGAGGAGTGCTCCGGCCCCTGCCCTTCATACCCGTGCGGCAGCAGCATTACCAGACCACACATCCGGCCCCATTTTTGTTCGCCAGAGGAGATGAACTGGTCGATAACCACCTGCGCACCGTTGGCAAAGTCACCAAACTGCGCTTCCCAGATGGTCAGCGTGCGCGGCTCTGCGGTGGCATAACCGTATTCAAACGCCAGCACTGCTTCTTCAGACAGTACGGAGTCCCAGACGCGGAACGCGCCCTGACCATTATGGATATGTTGCAGCGGCGTGTAAGTGGAACCGTTGGACTGGTTGTGGATCACCGCATGACGATGGAAGAAGGTACCGCGACCGGAGTCTTCACCCGACAGGCGGACCGGAATGCCTTCATCAACCAGCGTGGCGTAAGCGAGGTTTTCCGCGCCGCCCCAGTCGAACAGTTTCTCACCGGCAGCCATTGCCTGGCGATCGCCATAAATCTTGGCAACGCGAGACTGCATTTCAACCGCTTCCGGCACCGTACTGATACGTTTCGCCAGTTCCTGCAGGCGCTTCATCTCAACTTTGTTCGGGTACTCTTCGTCCCATTCGTGGTTGAGGTACGGCGACCAAGTGAAAGAGTGCATGTTCATCGGACGCCACTCTGCTACCACGCAATCGCCAGCATCCAGCGCATCGCGGTACAGGTTAACCATCTCGGTGGCATCTTCCAGCGTCGCGACTTTTTCCTGCTCCAGCTTGTCAGCGTAGATTTTGCGCGGCGTCGGATGTTTTTTGATTTTCTGATACATCAGCGGCTGAGTTGCACTCGGCTCGTCGGCTTCGTTGTGGCCGTGACGGCGGTAGCACACCAGGTCGATGAAGACATCACGTTTAAAGGTGTTACGGAAATCGAGCGCCAGACGGGTCACAAAGGCAACGGCTTCCGGATCATCCGCATTAACGTGGAAAATCGGTGCCTGTACCATCTTGCCGATATCAGTACAGTACGGCGTAGAACGGGCATCCAGCGGGTTAGAGGTGGTGAAGCCAACCTGGTTGTTGATAACGATACGTACCGTACCGCCAACTTCATAACCACGCGCTTTCGACATGTTCAGGGTTTCCTGAACCACGCCCTGCCCGGTCACTGCGGCGTCACCGTGGATGGTGATTGGCAGCACTTTGTTGCTGCTCGGCTCATCGAGTCTGTCCAGACGGGCACGAACAGAACCGATAACTACCGGGCTTACAATCTCAAGGTGAGACGGGTTAAACGCCAGCGCCAGGTGAACCAGGCCGCCATCGGTCTGGAAGTCAGACGAGAAGCCCATGTGGTATTTCACGTCGCCCGTGCCGAGGTGTTCTTTATGTTTACCGGCAAACTCGTCGAACAAGTCTTGCGGTTTTTTACCCAGCACGTTAACCAGCACGTTCAGACGACCACGGTGCGCCATCCCAAGAACCACTTCACGGGTGCCGCTATTGCCAGCATGGCGGATCATCTCTTTAAGCATCGGGATTAACGCGTCACCGCCTTCCAGCGAGAAGCGTTTTGCGCCAGGGAATTTTGCGCCGAGGTAACGTTCAAGGCCTTCAGCGGCGGTCAGTTCGCTTAAGAAGCGTTTTTTCTCTTCGCTATTGAAAGTCGCGCGACCAGACTCAATACGCTGTTGGATCCAGCGTTTTTCTTCGGTGCTGGTAATGTGCATGTACTCGGCACCAATCGGGCCGCAGTAGGTTTGCTTGAGGGCTTCCAGCAGCTCGCCGAGTTTCATGGTTTCTTTGCCGCTGGCAAATGAACCGACGTTGAAGGTCTCCTGGAAGTCTGCTTCGGTCAGATCGTGGAAAGACGGATCCAGATCGGCCACTTTATCTTGCTGCCACAGTCCCAGCGGATCGAGATTCGCATGCTGGTGACCGCGGAAGCGGTATGCGTTAATGAGCTGCAGGACTTTAACCTGCTTCACATTGGTGTCAGGGTCGGAGATCGTTGAAGAGTAACGTGAAGCGTCTTTCGCCAGGCGGCGGAAATATTCACGCGTTTGAGAGTGGAATTGATCCGGTTTGACTCCCGTACCAGGTAACTGCTGGAACGTCGAACGCCAGTTAGCGTCAACCGAGTCAGGATCGGTTAAGAAGTCTTCATAGAGCTGTTCTATCCAGCTCTGGTTTGCGCCAGAGAGGTAAGAAGAGTCCAACCAGGCTTTCAAAGCGCTGTTCTGCATCGTGATCCCTTAAGCATCTTTTTTATGCTTACTTCGCCGTGGATACTACCACGCACAGTGATGTGCGTGCCGGGGTTCACTTGCGAGCTCTTGTCTACGTAGTGGCTCGCGAAGGAACCTTTAAAAACTGTCTTAGTGTCAGGGGCAGTTTTTAAAGATTTCCTGCATTTCTTTTGTAGGCCGGATAAGGCATTCACGCCGCATCCGGCCCTGGTTGCCTGATGCGACGCTTGCGCGTCTTATCAGGCCTACGTTTCTGCATTTCTTTTGTAGGCCGGATAAGGCGTTCACGCCGCATCCGGCACTGGTTGCCTGATGCGACGCTTGCGCGTCTTATCAGGCCTACGTTTCTGCATTTCTTTTGTAGGCCGGATAACGCATTCACGCCGCATCCGGCCCTGGTTGCCTGATGCGACGCTTGCGCGTCTTATCAGGCCTGGAATTTATGCATTACGCTGCAACAACATCGACTTGATATGGCCGATGGCGCGCGTCGGGTTCAGCCCCTTCGGACATACACTGACGCAGTTCATGATGCTGTGACAGCGGAATACGCTGAATGCATCGCTCAAACCGTCGAGGCGGCTGTCAGTCTCGGTATCACGGCTATCGATCAGGAAACGATATGCCGCTAACAAGCCTGCCGGGCCGATAAACTTATCGGGATTCCACCAGAAAGACGGACAAGAGGTTGAACAACATGCGCAGAGAATACATTCATACAGCCCGTCGATTTTTTCGCGCTGCTCTGGCATCTGTAAATGCTCGCGAGCTGGCGGATTTTGTCCATTATTCAACAGGTAAGGCTTAATTTTCTCATATTGCGCATAGAATTGTCCCATGTCTACCACCAAATCGCGGATCACCGGTAAACCTGGCAGCGGGCGAATCACAATCTTCTTGCCCGGCTGGTTGAGTGCCGAAATCGGGGTAATACAGGCCAGACCATTCTTGCCATTCATGTTCAGACCGTCGGAACCGCACACACCTTCACGGCAGGAACGACGGAACGACAGGCTGGGATCTTTCTCTTTCAACTGGATAAGCGCATCCAGCAGCATCATGTCGCGACCTTCTTCCGCTTCCAGGGTGTAATCCTGCATACGCGGAGCATCATCAACATCCGGGTTATAGCGATAAATTGAAAACTCGAGTCTCATTTTCCTGTCTCCGCATTAGTAAGTACGAATCTTCGGCGGGAATGCCGGGCGCAGTTTCGGTTCCATGTTGACGCTTCGGCGCGTCATGGATTCCGACTCTGGCAGATACAGGGAGTGGCACAGCCAGTTTTCATCATCACGATCCGGGAAGTCGAAGCGGCTATGCGCGCCACGGCTTTCGGTACGGAAGTTGGCAGAAACAGCCGTTGCATACGCCGTTTCCATCAGGTTATCCAGTTCCAGGCATTCAACGCGCTGGGTGTTGAACTCGCTGGAAGTGTCATCCAGACGGGCATTTTTCAAACGCTCACGGATCACTTTCAACTGCTCAAGCCCTTTTGCCATCGCATCACCTTCACGGAAGACCGAGAAGTTATGCTGCATACATTCTTGCAGTGCTTTACGGATCGCCACCGGATCTTCACCGTTACGGTTGTTGTTCCAGCGATTCAGACGCTCCAGAGACGCTTCTACATCAGACTCGCTGGCATCGCGCAGTGCGCCCTGCTCGGCAATAGACTCTTGCAGATGCAGACCCGCTGCGCGACCAAAGACCACCAGGTCCAGCAGCGAGTTACCGCCCAGACGGTTAGCGCCGTGTACCGATACACAAGCAATTTCACCTACCGCGAACAGCCCCGGAACAACCACATCTTCGCCTTTCTCGTTCACCGTCAGCGCCTGACCGGTCACTTTGGTCGGAATACCGCCCATCATGTAGTGACAGGTTGGGATAACCGGAATCGGCTCTTTCACCGGATCGACGTGTGCGAAGGTACGGGAGAGTTCAAGGATACCCGGCAGACGGGATTCGAGAACTTCTTTACCCAGGTGGTCGAGTTTCAGTTTTGCATGTGGCCCCCACGGACCATCACAGCCGCGACCTTCACGGATTTCGATCATGATGGAACGCGCCACCACGTCACGGCCCGCCAGGTCTTTGGCGTTCGGCGCATAACGCTCCATAAAGCGTTCGCCATGTTTGTTCAGCAGATAACCGCCTTCACCACGGCAACCTTCGGTGACCAGTACGCCCGCACCTGCTATACCGGTCGGGTGGAACTGCCACATTTCCATATCCTGCACAGGTACACCTGCACGGATAGCCATACCGACGCCGTCGCCGGTGTTAATGTGGGCGTTGGTGGTGGACTGATAAATACGCCCTGCCCCGCCGGTTGCCAGCACAGTCGCACGGGCTTTGAAGTAAACCACTTCACCGGTTTCGATGCACAGTGCGGTACAACCAACTACCGCGCCATCCTGGTTCTTCACCAGATCCAGCGCATACCACTCGGAGAAAATGGTGGTGTGGTTTTTCAGGTTTTGCTGATAAAGCGTGTGCAACAGTGCGTGACCGGTACGGTCAGCTGCCGCCGCAGTACGTGCCGCTTGCTCGCCACCGAAGTTTTTCGACTGGCCGCCAAACGGACGTTGATAGATACGACCATCATCAAGACGCGAGAACGGTAGCCCCATGTGTTCCAGTTCCAGAATCGCTTCCGGCCCGGTTTTACACATATATTCAATCGCGTCCTGGTCACCGATATAGTCCGACCCTTTTACGGTGTCGTACATATGCCATTCCCAGTTATCTTCATGGGTATTACCCAGCGCAACGGTAATGCCGCCTTGCGCAGAAACGGTATGGGAACGGGTCGGGAAGACTTTGGAGAGCAGCGCACAGGTTTGGCCGCTCTGGGAAATTTGCAGCGCCGCGCGCATACCTGCGCCACCGGCACCAATCACAACTGCATCAAATTCTCTGACTGGCAATTTCATCACACACCCCACACCACAACGAATCCATAAATCACGTAAACCACCAGTGCAACGACAATCACCAGTTGCAGCATCAGGCGCAAGGCCAGTGGTTTAACGTAGTCGGTCAACACCTGCCACATGCCGATCCAGGCATGGATCAAGATAGAAAACAGCGCCAGCAGGGTGAACACTTTGGTGAACGCAGAGGCGAAGAAACCAATCCAGACTTCATATGTCAGCTCGCCACTGGTAGCGAAAAAACCGACCATATAAATGATGTAAAGCGTCAGGACGATAGCGGTAGCGCGAACGAGGATGAAATCATGTACGCCATTGCGTCCTAATGCGGAGGCGTTGCTTACCATACGAGGACTCCTGCAAGAAGTGAAAGCACGACAGTAATAACAAAGGAGATTTTGGCGGAGCGTTTACCCGCTTCGAATGTTTCTTCCAGATAGCCAAAATCCATCATCATGTGGCGAATACCTACGATGACGTGATATGCCAGAGCGGTAAGGATGCCCCACATGATAAATTTGACGAAGAAGCTGCCCATAATCGCGGAAGCTTGCTCGAAACCTTCAGGGGAAGAGAGGCTGGTACCCAGAAGCCACAGCAGGATGCCCACTGCAACAAAGGTGATCACACCGGAAACGCGATGGAGAATGGACGCTATCGCCGTGACGGGGAACCGGATGGTCTGTAGGTCCAGATTAACAGGTCTTTGTTTTTTCACATTTCTTATCATGAATAACGCCCACATGCTGTTCTTATTATTCCCTGGGGACTACGGGCACAGAGGTTAACTTTCTGTTACCTGGAGACGTCGGGATTTCCTTCCTCCGGTCTGCTTGCGGGTCAGACAGCGTCCTTTCTATAACTGCGCGTCATGCAAAACACTGCTTCCAGATGCGAAAACGACACGTTACAACGCTGGGTGGCTCGGGATTGCAGGGTGTTCCGGAGACCTGGCGGCAGTATAGGCTGTTCACAAAATCATTACAATTAACCTACATATAGTTTGTCGGGTTTTATCCCGAACAGTGATCTGGGTCACGATAACAACATTTATTTAATTTTTAATCATCTAATTTGACAATCATTCAACAAAGTTGTTACAAACATCACTAGGAAAAGCATATAATGCGTAAAAGTTATGAAGTCAGTATTTCACCTAAGATTAACTTATGTAACAGTGTGGAAGTATTGACCAATTCATTCGGGACAGTTATTAGTGGTAGACAAGTTTAATAATTCGGATTGCTAAGTACTTGATTCGCCATTTATTCGTCATCAATGGATCCTTTACCTGCAAGCGCCCAGAGCTCTGTACCCAGGTTTTCCCCTCTTCCGCAGAGCGGCGAGCCAAATAACAAACGGGTAAAGCCAGGTTGATGTGCGAAGGCAAATTTAAGTTCCGGCAGTCTTACGCAATAAGGCGCTAAGGAGACCTTAAATGGCTGATACAAAAGCAAAACTCACCCTCAACGGGGACACAGCTGTTGAACTGGATGTGCTGAAAGGCACGCTGGGTCAAGACGTTATTGATATCCGTACTCTCGGTTCAAAAGGTGTGTTCACCTTTGACCCAGGCTTCACTTCAACCGCATCCTGCGAATCTAAAATTACTTTTATTGATGGTGATGAAGGTATTTTGCTGCACCGCGGTTTCCCGATCGATCAGCTGGCGACCGATTCTAACTACCTGGAAGTTTGTTACATCCTGCTGAATGGTGAAAAACCAACTCAGGAACAGTATGACGAATTTAAAACAACGGTGACCCGTCATACCATGATCCACGAGCAGATTACCCGTCTGTTCCATGCTTTCCGTCGCGACTCGCATCCAATGGCAGTCATGTGTGGTATTACCGGCGCGCTGGCGGCGTTCTATCACGACTCGCTGGATGTTAACAATCCTCGTCATCGTGAAATTGCCGCGTTCCGCCTGCTGTCAAAAATGCCGACCATGGCCGCGATGTGTTACAAGTATTCCATTGGTCAGCCATTCGTTTACCCGCGCAACGATCTCTCCTATGCCGGTAACTTCCTGAATATGATGTTCTCCACGCCGTGCGAACCGTATGAAGTTAATCCGATTCTGGAACGTGCTATGGACCGTATTCTGATCCTGCACGCTGACCATGAACAGAACGCCTCTACCTCCACCGTGCGTACCGCTGGCTCTTCGGGGGCGAACCCGTTTGCCTGTATCGCAGCAGGTATTGCTTCACTGTGGGGACCTGCGCACGGTGGTGCTAACGAAGCAGCGCTGAAAATGCTGGAAGAAATCAGCTCCGTTAAACACATTCCGGAATTTGTTCGTCGTGCGAAAGACAAGAATGACTCTTTCCGTCTGATGGGCTTCGGTCACCGTGTGTACAAAAACTACGACCCACGCGCCACCGTCATGCGTGAAACCTGCCACGAAGTCCTGAAAGAGCTGGGCACGAAGGATGACCTGCTGGAAGTGGCTATGGAGCTGGAAAATATCGCGCTGAACGACCCGTACTTTATCGAGAAGAAACTGTACCCTAACGTCGATTTCTACTCTGGTATCATCCTGAAAGCGATGGGTATTCCGTCTTCCATGTTCACCGTCATATTCGCTATGGCACGTACAGTTGGCTGGATCGCCCACTGGAGCGAAATGCACAGTGACGGCATGAAGATTGCCCGTCCACGTCAGCTGTATACCGGCTATGAAAAACGCGATTTTAAAAGCGACATCAAACGTTAACTGCTGATTCCTAAGCAGTAAATTCTGTTAACCCGCCTTTAAAAGGCGGGTTAATTTTTATCTACCTGAACACAAAAAAATGTAAAAATAAAATTAATTAACCGGCTGACATTAATATTGCAAAATAATAGAATTGTTCATTTTATCGGCAAAATAATAAGTTTTAATTAAGGTATCTGCTTTTAGTTACATTTATAACCTCATGAAAATGAGGTATATCTCTCTCATTCCCCCGATAACATTCATTAAAATATTAATTCATCACATCAATTAGTTAACCTTGCATTTAATATAATTAATAATATTTTTAAGTAAAACTAAAAACATTCGACAATCAAATAAGATATTCTGATATCGCTATACTTTTTCTATTTCTGTAAAGGACTCAGTTATGTTTAAAGGACAAAAAACATTGGCCGCATTGGCCGTATCTCTGTTATTCACTGCACCGGTTTATGCAGCTGATGAAGGTTCTGGTGAAATTCACTTTAAAGGTGAGGTTATAGAAGCACCATGTGAAATACATCATGATGATATTGATAAAGAAATTGAGCTAGGTCAGGTGACCACCAGCCACATTAATCAGTCTCATCACAGCGATGCGGTTGCTGTCGACCTGCGTTTAATCAACTGCGACCTGGAAAACTCTAATAACGGTTCCGGTGGCAAGATTTCTAAAGTCGCGGTCACCTTCGATAGCTCAGCGAAAACCACTGGCGCAGATCCGATACTCAACAATACCAGCACTGGCGAAGCCACCGGTGTCGGCGTGCGTTTAATGAATAAGGATCAAAGCAATATCATTTTAGGCACTGCTTCTCCGGATATCGACCTCGCACCAACGTCCAGTGAACAAACACTGAACTTCTTTGCCTGGATGGAACAAATTGATCAAGCGACACCAGTAACGGCAGGGGCTGTTACAGCGAATGCAACCTACGTACTGGATTATAAATAAGCGTTATTGGGCGGCATCACTGCCGCCTTTCTTAAAATATTTATCTGGTATGGACACCGTGAATATTTATCGACTCTCTTTTGTATCCTGCCTGGTCATGGCGATGCCTTCCGCCATGGCGGTTGAATTCAACCTGAATGTCCTCGACAAATCGATGCGTGAGCGCATTGATATTTCATTATTAAAGGAAAAAGGTGTCATTGCTCCCGGTGAATATTTTGTCAGCGTTGCGGTAAATAATAACCAAATCAGTAATGGGCAAAAAATTAACTGGCAAAAAAAGGGTGACACTACCATTCCGTGCATCAATGATTTATTGGTCGATAAGTTTGGCTTAAAACCCGAAGTCCGTCAGTCGTTACCCCTGATTAATCAGTGCGTCGATTTTAGCACCCGACCAGAAATGCTCTTCAATTTTGATCAGGCCAGTCAGCAACTGAATATCACCATCCCACAGGCCTGGCTAGCGTGGCAGTCAGATAACTGGACTCCACCCTCCACATGGAAAGAAGGTGTCCCCGGTGTCCTGATGGATTACAACTTGTTTGCCAGCAGCTACCGCCCACAGGATGGCAGCAGCAGCACTAATCTTAACGCCTACGGAACAGCCGGAATTAACGCGGGGGCATGGCGCTTACGCAGTGACTATCAGTTGAATCAAAATGATGGCAATGATAACCATGAGCAGTCAGGCGAAATATCACGTACCTATCTTTTTCGCCCGCTACCGCAATTAGGTTCAAAATTAACCCTCGGCGAAACGGATTTTAGTTCCAATATTTTCGACGGTTTTTCTTATACCGGCGCGGCACTGGCGAGTGACGACCGGATGTTACCGTGGGAACTGCGCGGCTACGCTCCACAAATTAGCGGTATTGCACAAACCAATGCCACCGTCACCGTGAGTCACTCAGGGCGAGTTATTTACCAGAAAAAAGTCCCGCCAGGCCCGTTTATCATTGATGATCTGAATCAGTCCGTCCAGGGGACGCTGGATGTCAAAGTGACGGAAGAAGATGGTCGGGTGAACAATTTCCAGGTTTCGGCAGCATCGACGCCTTTCCTTACGCGCCAGGGGCAGGTTCGCTATAAACTTGCTGCCGGTCAGCCGCGAACATCTATGTCTCATCAAACTGAAAATGAAACCTTTTTTAGCAATGAAGTTTCCTGGGGGATGCTGTCAAATACCTCGCTGTACGGCGGCCTGCTGATTTCGGGTGACGACTACCATTCTGCCGCAATGGGTATCGGGCAAAATATGCTCTGGCTTGGTGCATTGTCGTTTGATGTCACCTGGGCCAGTAGTCAGTTTGATACTCAGCAGGACGAGCGGGGCTTAAGTTACCGCTTTAATTACAGCAAACAAGTGGATGCCACTAACAGCACGATTTCGCTCGCCGCTTATCGCTTCTCAGATCGTCATTTTCACAGCTACGCCAACTATCTGGATCACAAATACAACGACAACGATGCGCAGGACGAAAAACAGACGATCAGCTTATCCGTGGGGCAACCGATTACCCCACTGAACCTCAATCTGTACGCCAACCTGCTGCATCAAACCTGGTGGAATGCAGACGCCTCCACGACCGCCAACATCACGGCGGGTTTTAATGTTGATATTGGTAACTGGAGAGATATCTCGATCTCGACGTCATTCAATACAACCCATTACGAAGATAAAGATCGCGACAACCAGATTTACCTGTCGATTTCGCTTCCCTTCGGTAACGGTGGTCGGGTCGGTTATGACATGCAAAACAGTAGCCACATCACCACACACCGCATGTCGTGGAACGATACGCTGGATGAACGAAATAGCTGGGGGATGTCTGCTGGACTACAATCCGACCGTCCGGACAATGGAGTCCAGGTGAGCGGTAACTATCAGCACCTGAGTTCAGCGGGTGAGTGGGATCTTTCTGGTACTTATGCTGCCAATGACTACAGTTCTGTTAGCAGCAGCTGGAGTGGTTCTTTCACGGCGACGCAATATGGTGCAGCCTTCCATCGCCGCAGCTCCACCAATGAACCACGCCTGATGGTCAGCACCGATGGCGTGGCAGATATTCCGATTCAGGGCAATCTCGACTACACCAACCATTTTGGCATTGCAGTGGTACCGCTGGTTTCCAGTTATCAACCTTCCACCGTGGCCGTGAACATGAACGACTTACCCGACGGCGTGACGGTGACAGAAAACGTCATCAAAGAAACGTGGATTGAAGGCGCAATAGGTTACAAATCACTGGCATCCCGTTCCGGTAAAGACATTAACGTCATCATTCGCAACGCCAGCGGTCAGTTCCCTCCCCTCGGTGCGGATATCCGTCAGGATGGCAGCAGCATTAGCGTGGGGATGGTTGGCGAGGAAGGACACGCCTGGTTAAGCGGAGTCGATGAAAATCAAAAGCTTACCGTGGTCTGGGGTGATAGTCAGCGTTGCTCGATCCATCTTCCTGAACATATGGAAGACACCGCAAATCGCCTGATTTTACCTTGTCATTAATTAAGGAAATGAAAATGACATTTATGAAAGGACTTCCCCTTTTGTTGTTGGTTACCAGTCTGTGTAGCCACGCTGCACTACAACCCGACCGCACTCGCATTGTGTTTAACGCTAATGATAAAGCTACCAGTCTGCGAGTAGATAATCGTAGCGATAAACTCCCCTACCTCGCTTATTCCTGGCTCGAAAATGAAAAAGGGGAGAAAAGCGACGATCTTCTGGTCGCCCTGCCACCGATACAACGTCTGGAACCGAAAGCAACAACGCAGGTGCGAATAGTCAAGCAAGCCTCGACCGCGAAATTACCGGGCGATCGCGAAACGCTATTTTTCTACAATATGCGTGAAATTCCTCCCGCCCCGGAAAAAAACAGCGACCATGCCGTTCTGCAAGTCGCCATCCAGAGCCGTATCAAGGTGTTCTGGCGACCGTCTGCATTGCGCAAGAAAGCAGGAGAAAAGGTCGAACTGCAGTTACAGGTCAGCCAGCAGGGCAATCAGCTTAGCTTAAAAAACCCTACTGGCTATTATCTGACCATCGCGTATCTTGGGCGAAATGAGCAAAGCGTTCTCCCGGGCTTCAAAACTGTGATGATTGCGCCTTTTAGTACAGTAAGCACAACCACTGGAAATTATAGTGGCAGCCAGTTTTATCTCGGTTATATGGATGATTATGGCGCATTACGCATGACAACGCTCAACTGTAACGGGCAATGCCGTTTACAGGCGGTGGAGGCGAAGAAATGAGTGCTGGCAAGGGATTGTTGCTCATCATCTGTTTGTTATTTCTACCGTTAAAATCTGCGCTTGCCCTGAACTGTTACTTTGGTTCATCCGGTGGTTCGGTAGAAAAATCGGAATCTATTCAACCATTTGCTGTACCAGGGAATGCCAAACCCGGCGATAAGATCTGGGAGTCTGACGATATTAAAATTCCCGTCTATTGTGACAACAATACCAACGGCAACTTTGAGAGCGAGCATGTCTACGCCTGGGTAAACCCGTACCCGGGAATTCAGGATCGCTATTATCAACTCGGCGTAACTTACAATGGTGTTGATTATGATGCTAACCAGGGAAAAAGCCGCATCGACACTAACCAGTGCATCGACAGCAAAAACATTAATATTTATACCCCTGAGCAGATCATCGCGATGGGATGGCAGAACAAAATTTGCTCTGGTGATCCCAATAATATTCATATGTCGCGTACGTTTCTCGCTCGCATGCGGTTATACGTCAAGATACGAGAGATACCGCCGCATGATTATCAAAGCACGCTCAGCGATTACATTGTGGTGCAATTTGATGGCGAAGGAAGCGTTAATGAGGACCCAACCGCCCAAAACCTGAAATATCATATTACCGGTCTGGAAAACATTCGGGTATTGGATTGCAGCGTCAATTTTTCTATTACCCCAGCCAACCAGGTCATTGATTTTGGTAAATTTAATGTACTGGATATCCGGCGACACAACATGACAAAAACATTCGGTATTAAAACGACAAAATCACAAAACGATCAATGTACCGACGGATTCAAAGTCAGCTCCTCGTTTTATACCGAAGAAACGTTGGTTGAAGAAGATAAAGCATTGCTGATTGGTAATGGTCTGAAGCTACGTTTACTGGATGAAAACGCCTCGCCCTATACCTTCAACAAATACAGCGAATATGCCGACTTCACCAGTGACATGCTGATCTACGAAAAAACCTATACGGCTGAACTTTCGTCTATTCCCGGCACTCCCATTGAGGCTGGCTCCTTCGATACCGTGGTGCTTTTTAAGATTAACTATAACTAATTTCCCATGATGCCCTTTGCAATCGAAAGGGCATCTCTTTCAGAAAATTGCTGATTTTCCCCTTTTCCTTGATTGCTGTTATTTTTTCCTGGCCCGGCTTTCTTTATGCTGTATCGATACACCAAAGAGAAAATAATGAGGAAGCGAAGGATGCCAGTTTTGCAGTGGGGAATGTTATGTGTGCTTTCACTTCTCCTTTCTATTGGCTTCCTCGCGGTACATCTTCCGGCGGCACTATTACTTGGGCCAATGATCGCCGGAATCATCTTTAGTATGCGCGGAATTACTCTGCAACTTCCCCGATCCGCTTTTCTCGCCGCCCAAGCCATTCTTGGCTGCATGATTGCGCAAAACCTCACTGGTTCGATTCTCACCACGCTAGCCGTTAACTGGCCGATTGTGCTAGCCATTTTACTCGTGACGCTGCTTTCCAGCGCCGTCGTGGGTTGGTTATTGGTGCGCTATAGCTCACTGCCTGGAAATACCGGTGCCTGGGGTTCTTCTCCTGGCGGCGCGGCGGCAATGGTCGCTATGGCGCAAGATTACGGCGCAGATATTCGCCTGGTGGCATTTATGCAATATCTGCGAGTGCTGTTCGTCGCGGGGGCCGCTGTTCTGGTCACCCGCATGATGCTGGGCGATAACGCTGAAGCGGTTAACCAGCAGATCGTCTGGTTCCCGCCAGTGAGCATTAATCTCCTGCTTACGATTTTGCTCGCGGTCGCTGCCGGTACGGCGGGATGCTTGCTACGTCTTCCTTCCGGCACGATGCTCATCCCGATGCTGGCAGGCGCGCTGCTCCAGTCTGGTGAGTACATAACCATCGAACTACCGGAATGGCTTCTGGCGATAGCCTATATGGCAATTGGCTGGCGGATTGGTCTTGGTTTCGATAAACAAATATTACTGCGAGCATTGCGTCCACTGCCACAAATCCTGCTGTCGATTTTTGCTCTGCTGGCTATTTGTGCGGGTATGGCGTGGGGGCTGACCCGGTTTATGCATATTGATTTTATGACTGCCTACCTCGCCACCAGTCCCGGCGGGCTTGATACCGTGGCGGTCATCGCCGCAGGGAGCAATGCCGATATGGCGCTTATTATGGCGATGCAAACCCTACGCCTGTTCAGTATTTTGCTGACGGGGCCAGCCATTGCGCGGTTTATTTCAACCTATGCGCCGAAGCGGTCGGCCTAGTGCTGGCAGCCTGGACACCAGTAAAACGGGCGCGAGGACAACGTGGTTTTCTCAATGATGCTGCCACAACGTTCGCACGGTTCGCCATCACGATGAAAAACCTTAAAGCGAAACAGCGCCCCATGATGTTTATTCTCATCCACCTGCCCCCGCGTAGCGTAAGAAAGTCGAGGAATCTCCAGTAACGCGTGTGCGAGTGCATCCAGTTGCGCCGCATTGAGATCTTTCGCTTTATGATTTCCGGTCAACCCCACCTGCCAAAGGATCTCCACCCGCAAATAATTGCCAAGCCCAGCCAGAAATGCCTGATCGAGCAGTAATCCAGCAAACTGACGGTTACGAAAGCGCGGCGACAATAACCGTTCTTTCACCATTTCCGGCGTCAGATTCGGGTCGAGTACATCGGGGCCAACGCGTTGTAAAAACGGATGCGTGGTCAGTTGTTCCGGAGTCAACATCTCAATATCCGAGGCGCTATAAAGTAGAATGGTTTTGTCAGCCGTTTGCAGTTTTACCCGCAATACTCGCGTGGTCTGCGGCTCTTCGCCGGTATCAACCACGCGCCAGACGCCGTAAAGCTGATTATGGCTGTAGAGCGTTAACCCGTTGGAAAAATGAGTTAACAACGCCTTACCTCGCGTTTCCACATGGGTAACGTGTTGACCGATAAGTTGTGATTGATACGGTTTTAACTGCGGGAAGGCAAACCAGACATCCGTCAGGAGTTTGCCCTTGATCGCCGCCTCCAGGTTATCCGCTGCACGGCGGATCTCCGGGCCTTCAGGCATGGTGATATCCTTTTTTCATTCTTTATTAAGCGGGGTTATGCTGCGACAACAATCCCCTTTTCGGCAAATGTAGAGCGTAGTCGTCGGGCGAACGCCAGTGCGTGCTCGCCGTCGCCATGCAGACAGACAGTCTGCGCCGTGACCGCCGCCCATTCGCCGGTGATACTTTTGACTCTGCCGTGTTGCACCATCTCCAGCGTCTGTGCCAGCGCCTGTTCTTCGTTTTCAATCAACGAGCCAGGTTGACTTCGCGGTACCAGTGAGCCGTCAGCCTGATATCCGCGATCGGCAAATACTTCCTCGCGCGTTGTCAGGCCATATTGCTTGCCTGCACGAATCAGCTCGCTTCCCGCCAGCCCAACGAGAATCAACGCCGGATCGCAAGCGTAAACTGCTCTGGCAATGGCGTCTGCCAGTTGTGCGTCTTTCGCCGCCTGGTTGTATAACATGCCGTGCGGTTTGACGTGACGCATCACGCCGCCTTGCGCGCGAGCAATAGCGGCCAGCGCGCCAATTTGATACAGCGTCTGGGCGTAAACGGTTTCCGGCGGCAATTGCATGGCGCTGCGACCAAAATTTTCCCTGTCGGGAAAACTCGGATGAGCGCCAATCGCGACACCATTTTGTATGGCGTCACGCACGCAAGCCTGCATGGTTTGTGCATCGCCTGCATGAAATCCACAAGCAATATTGGCAGAGGAAACCAGCGATAATAGCTCTGCGTCGCTGGCACAGCCTTCGCCCAGATCGGCGTTCAGGTCAATTTTCATTGTGCAGCCGCCACGCTAATTGTTCGAAATAACGTTGCTGATCTTGCCGCGCTTTCAGTGCCTCTTCCAGTGAACACTGGACAAAATGAATCGGCTGACCGAGCGGAATTTGCGCCAGATGGTACATATCAGCCTCAATGATACAGGCAATACGCGGATAACCGCCGGTAGTTTGCGCATCATTCATCAATACAATCGGCTGCCCGTTATGCGGCACCTGCACCACGCCCGGCAGCAAACCGTGAGATAGCAGTTCGCGATCGGTGGTGCGTTTTAAGATTTGCCCCTGTAGGCGATAGCCCATCCGGTTACTTTGCGGGCTAAGCTGCCAGGGCGAACGCCAGAATGCATCCTGCGAGGCGCGATCGAACTCATGATATTCCGGCCCCGGCAAGGCGCGAATGCGGTTGCCCCACAGCAGCTGTTTAACGCCCTGTGCTTCCATAAAATCACGCTTCGATTTACCCATCGGGAGTCGGTCACCATCCTTCAGTAAACGGCCTTCCAGCCCACCAATCCCCACTTTGAGATCGGTACTGCATGACCCCATTACCGGCGGAACATCAATACCACCCGCGACCGCCAGATAACTGCGCATCCCGTGCTGCGGGCGTTTAAGCGTTAAACGCTGGCCTGCTTTCATCGGCAATCGCCAGCCAGTCCAGACGGCATTATCATCCAGCCGCGCTTCGCAACCTGCCCCCGTCAGGGCAAACCAACCATCAGTTTCGAACTCTACCGTTAACTGACCGAGCGTTATCTCCAGCGCGGGGGCATTGGCGTCATTACCCACCAGCAGGTTAGCAATGCGTAACGCAGGCATATCCAGTGCGCCGCAGTGGCTGATACCCGACTGGCGAAAACCGTGACGACCGCCATCCTGCACAGTGGTATACATGCCCGCACGAATAATCTTCAGCATACTCCCTCCTTCTGCGGTACAAAGCGCACGCTGTCTCCCGGACGTAATAAGATGGGTTCGTCACGCGCCGGATCAAACAGGCTGAGTGAGGTATGACCAATCAACTGCCAGCCGCCCGGCGTTGCCAGCGGATAAACACCGGTCTGCGGCCCGCCGATCCCGACAGAACCTGCCGGAACGAGCAAGCGCGGTTCAGCGCGCCGTGGCGTGTGTAGTTGTTCCGGCAAACTCCCGAGATACGGGAAGCCCGGTTGAAAACCTAAAAACCAGACCACGTATTCCACAGAGGAGTGCAATTCAACAACCTGTTTTTCGCTCAATCCACAATGCGCCGCGACCACCGCCAAATCCGGTCCGCCTGCGCCACCGTAAACCACCGGAATTTCAATAAAACGAGACTCCGGCTCCAGCGCCTCACTCTCCTCCCACCAGCGTTGCAAACGCTCTATGGCATCCAGCGCCAGCGACTCAGGATTACGTAAAATCACCGTGATATTGTTCATGCCGGGAATGGCTTCAACCACATTCGGCATATCCACCAGACGCTGCGCCAGTCGCCAGATACGTTTCTGGCTAGCCAGCGTCACCGGCGGTTCCAGCTCCAGCACTACCGCCGTTTCACCTATCAGATAACAACGCGCTCGTTGCACTTTCGATCCCTCTGATTATTCGTTATGCAGGATTAGGAATATCAATAAAGGTCACATCAAGATCGGTATTTTCATTCAGCCACTCGCTCAATGCGCGAATACCACCGCGTTCAGTGGCATGGTGACCCGCAGCATAAAAATGCAATCCCTGCTCGCGGGCTGAATGAATGGTCTGTTCAGAAACTTCGCCAGTAATAAAAGCATCCACGCCAAAACGCGCGGCGCTATCGATAAAACTTTGCCCGCCGCCCGTGCACCAGGCAACGCGCTGAATCACCTCAGGTCCGGTATCGCCACACCATAACGGCTTACGTCCCAGACGCGCTTCAATCCAGGAAGCCAGCTCCAGTCCCGGCACAGGCATGGTCAGTTCGCCCCACGGCACCAACGGCTCAATTTCACCCAAGACCGTAATCCCAAGTAACGCCGCCAGCTGTGCGTTATTGCCCAGCTCCGGATGCGCGTCCAACGGCAGATGCCAGCCATACAGGTTGATATCATTTGCCAGCAACGTTTTTAAACGGTTACGCTTCATGCCGCGAATGACCGGAGATTCGCCTTTCCAGAAGTAGCCATGATGCACAATGACCGCATCCGCGCCCAGACGCACCGCTTCATCGAGCAGCGCCTGGCTGGCGGTGACACCGGTAACAATTTTTTGCACCGTCTCTTTGCCTTCTACCTGCAAACCATTCGGCGCGTAATCACTTATCGCCGCGCTGTTCAGTTTCTCGTTAATCAGTTGTTCCAGTTCGGTGTTTTTCATCTTCGCGCCTTCCGTATTCTGATAGCTATACCGTTAACATAGCGTTACCTCGCCTGTTCGTCGATAGCCAATCTTTTGACATATTAAGAAACAAACCCGACGCCAAAAGACGCAAATTGTTTATATCATCACGCTTCAGCTAATGTATATTTATGCAATCAGACAGCATATTGCACAAATAATCAGATCTGTATCAAAGTTTTAACTTTAAGGAAACACAAGCACGCCGCGCAACTATTACGTGACGTTGCAGTCAATTGTGGAATTATTATGAATAAACACGCATCACAACCGCGCGCTATTTACTATGTCGTTGCGCTGCAAATCTGGGAATATTTTAGCTTTTACGGCATGCGTGCCCTGCTGATTCTCTATCTCACCAATCAACTGAAATACAACGACACCCACGCGTACGCGTTATTTAGCGCCTACTGTTCGCTGGTGTATGTCACGCCAATCCTCGGTGGCTTTTTGGCGGATAAAGTTCTCGGCAATCGCATGGCGGTGATGCTGGGGGCGTTATTGATGGCGATCGGACATGTGGTGCTGGGTGCCAGTGAGATCCATCCGTCATTCCTCTATCTGTCCCTGGCGATTATCGTCTGCGGCTATGGTCTGTTTAAATCCAACGTCAGTTGCCTGCTCGGCGAGCTGTATGAGCCAACCGATCCGCGTCGTGATGGCGGTTTCTCGCTGATGTATGCGGCGGGTAACGTGGGGTCTATTATCGCACCTATCGCGTGTGGCTACGCCCAGGAAGAGTACAGTTGGGCGATGGGCTTTGGCCTGGCGGCGGTTGGCATGATCGCGGGTCTGGTTATCTTCTTATGTGGCAATCGTCATTTTGCTCATACCCGTGGCGTTAACAAAGACGTACTGCGTGCGACAAACTTTCTCCTGCCTAACTGGGGATGGCTGCTGGTTCTGCTGGTGGCAACGCCTGCGCTGATTACCGTACTGTTCTGGAAAGAGTGGTCGGTATACGCCTTGATTGTCGCGACTATCATTGGCCTTGGCGTTTTGGCAAAAATTTATCGCAAAGCAGAAAACCAGAAACAGCGTAAGGAGCTGGGGCTGATTGTGACGCTCACCTTCTTCAGCATGTTGTTCTGGGCCTTCGCACAACAGGGGGGTAGCTCGATTAGCCTTTATATTGACCGCTTCGTTAACCGCGATATGTTTGGTTATACCGTTCCGACCGCTATGTTCCAGTCGATTAATGCCTTCGCGGTCATGCTGTGCGGTGTGTTCCTGGCATGGGTGGTCAAAGAGAGCGTCGCGGGTAATCGTACCGTGCGCATCTGGGGAAAATTTGCTCTTGGTCTTGGCCTGATGAGCGCCGGATTCTGCATTCTGACCTTAAGCGCCCGCTGGTCCGCAATGTATGGTCACTCTTCTCTGCCACTGATGGTGTTAGGTCTGGCGGTGATGGGCTTTGCCGAACTGTTTATCGACCCGGTTGCCATGTCGCAAATTACGCGCATTGAAATCCCCGGCGTGACCGGCGTATTAACCGGTATTTATATGCTGCTTTCTGGCGCGATTGCGAACTATCTGGCGGGCGTGATTGCCGATCAGACATCGCAAGCTTCGTTTGATGCTTCCGGGGCGATCAACTACTCCATCAATGCATATATTGAAGTGTTTGATCAAATCACCTGGGGTGCACTGGCGTGTGTAGGACTGGTACTGATGATTTGGCTGTATCAGGCGCTTAAGTTCAGAAACCGCGCGCTGGCGCTGGAGTCTTAACAGGCCAGCACCGATGCCTGATAAGACGCTCGCTGCGTTTTATCAGGCTCCTTTCTTCGCTTCTTCATACGTTGCCAGCGTTCGCAGCCTTGCCTTTTTGTGATCAACTATCGGTTGCGGATAATCCAGCGTCACACCTGCTTTCTGCGCCCACTTCCACGGTTCATGCACCGCTTTCCCTGGTACATCACGCAACTCTGGTAACCACTGGCGGATAAACTCACCTTCGTGGTCAAATTTCTCGCCCTGAGTTGTCGGGTTGAAAATACGGAAATACGGTGCAGCATCAGTTCCAGTAGAAGCCGCCCATTGCCAGCCACCGTTATTGGCTGCCAAATCACCATCAATCAGTTGCGACATGAAATATCGCTCGCCTTCCCGCCAGTCGATCAGCAAATCTTTCACCAGAAAGCTGGCAGTAATCATCCGCAGGCGGTTATGCATCCAGCCAGTACTGTTAAGCTGACGCATGGCCGCATCAACAATCGGGTATCCCGTTTTGCCTTCCTGCCAGGCCTTTAAATGCGCGGGATTGCTTTGCCACTGTACGCGGTCGGTCCAGGCAATAAACGGTCGATGTTTACACAACGAGGGGTAATACGTCATCAGATGACGGTAGAACTCGCGCCAGATCAACTCATTAAGCCAGACACTACCGGCCCCACCTTCCAGCGCCTGCGGCTGTTCCGCCAACAGGCGATGCAGACACTGGCGAGGCGATAACCTACCCGTTGCAAGGCTTGCAGACAAACGGCTGGTGCCTTCCACTGCCGGAAAATCACGCTGCTGATCGTACTGACTCGCACCGTTCTGGCAAAACTGGCGTAATTGCGCAATCGCCGCTTTTTCTTCCACCGGGAAATGCGCGGTATCGAAAGACTGACGAGGATAATTCAGCGTAATGGATGGCGCGGCTTCTATCATTCCGCTACTACGTACTTTTGGCGCAGCGACGCACTCCGGCACCCCTTCTCGCAGCCGTTTCAGCCAGGCGTTTTTAAATGGCGTAAAGACTTTGTACATCTCATGATTGCCAGTCATCACCGCCCCCGGCGGCAGGATCACGCTGTCATCAAATCCTTCACACACCACGTTACTCAGCGCTCTTTCAACTTCCACATCCCGCGCCCGCTCATTCACCTCATACTGATAGTTATAAAACAGATGGGTAACACGATTTTCCGCGCACACTTGTTTAACTATTTCGACGCTGGAGACAAAGTCATCCACTTCACGGAACAAAAAAGGAATACCTTTTTCCGCCAGCGCGATTCGTAGCCCATTCAGTTGAGCATTGATAAGTTCAGCCTGACGCGGCGACATGTTATGCGCTGCCCACTGACGTGGTGTTGCGATATACAGCGCCAGCACGCGTGCAGACGAATTGCGGCAGGCGGCAGCAAGCGCGAGATTGTCGTGCAGACGTAAATCCTGGCGAAACCAGACCAGATGGGTAGTCATAAAACTCCTGCATGGCGCAAGTTAATCACACGCGGCCAAAGTTCGAAATAACGCTGCCCTGAAAGCCAGGCGTTAGGATAAAGCGCCATATAGTGTTTGATACGCATCAGCGGCGCAAGAAGCGGTTGCTCGCCACGGCGATAACTGTCGATAAGCGACGCCAGCTGCTGGCGTTCTGTGGAATCAATATGTGGGCGAAAATATCCCTGAACGTGCATCAAAACATTGGTGTGGTCACGTCGGTTGGCGGGGTGAGAAAGCAAAACAATTACGCGTTGGCGGTACTGGTTGTAATAGTCATCCAGATTTTGCCACTGGTGAATATCAGCCACAAACGGGCCAAGTTTGCGGTATTCCGGCTGGGAATGAGCCAGAAAGACGAGTTTATAGCGGCTGTGATAATCGTTGAGCGCCCCGCGCGTTAAGCCTCGCTCTTTAAGACGGTGTAACTCATGCAAAGCAAAAATGCGGATAAGGGTGCTGTCATCAAAAAGTTGTTGATTCATTACTACTCCTGGGCGGTTTACAGGAGTAAGTGTAGACGTTGGGAAATGATGTTTGTGAAGTTAATCCGCTAGCAGGGCAAGATTACGAAAGCGCGCTCCCCGCAAGGACTGACGCCAGGTAGTTTCTGTCCATGGCTGCCCTTTCCATTCAAACGTGAAATCAATAAGTTCATCAGGGACATCGCAAACAATGTGAAGACGGATTTCTTCTCTGCC
>NZ_PTRX01000028.1:0-55317 GCF_002966045.1 Escherichia sp. MOD1-EC5189
CTTTTCAAAAGGGTATTTTGGCTTTGACATATTAGGGGCTATTCCATTTCATCGTCCAACAAAATGGGTGCAGTACATTGATAAAAAATCTCCAGGGGGCTTTCTGCTGTATACCATCCACAAAACGCTTTCGGCATACAGCCTCAAGCGTCCGCGGCTATTCTAACGACTTTCGTATCTGCAACAATCCTTTTATCGCACGGCTAATTCCTCTGGTTAGCTCTTATCGCCTGCAAATAAATTTTTAACCTTTCCGTTTGATTTAAATTCCAGAAATGGAGACTTTGTCATGTCTTACAATCGACAGCCTGTCGCAGAAGATCCTATGCAGATATGGGGCGCTGTTGGTGTCCTTCTTATCCTGCTGCTATTCGTCATATGGTTATTCTTGCCGGAAGTGGTTTACGCCAGCTGCCTGATTCTTCATACCTTATGGGGACTGGTCGACTGGGGACCATTTCATAACTATGCAGCACCACGATACAACCTGCTTGCCATGACCGGTAACAACGCCGCCAACATAAGCTATAGCCAGTGGGTTAACGTCATGGAGCAGACCATAGGTATTCTGTGGATGTACCTCTTACCTGTGACACTCTGGTGTTTGTGGGAATGGTATCAACATCCGGGGCAAAGCCGTTTCACCCGCAGACCAGTAGATATTACCCGACTGCCACACATCTTTGCTTCGTTGTCCCCTGCTATCGCTCCTGTACTGGCAGATGGTGATCCGGAAAAACTCTTTCATGGTGGTAAACGGCCTGAACGACGGGTTGCTCTCACCCCGGAAGCATTTGTCGAGCAGCATACTCTCATCACCAATATGCAGCTCGATGTTGCAGCTGCAAGACGATGTTTCATGGCCCAGTTGGGTAAACCTTTAACGTCCTGGAAAGACATGGCACCACATGAAAAAGCGCTCTTTGCCATATTTGGCCTTCAGTATTTCCTGGATGATCGTAAGGCAGCATTAAAGCTCATGGATACACTGAACCTCTCATGCAGAATTAAAAGCAAACGGGACAGCGGGAAATTCTGTACCCCTGTTTATTCACTGGCCAAATCAGCTTTCCAGAGAGTGATTAAAAGCAACGGAGCACAGCAATGGCTGAAACAACATCGCTACGTCCGCAGTGGGCTGGTCTGGCTGTATGCACATGACCTGCGGCTTACGCCACCCAACTGGATTTGGCTGAAAGGCGTGGACAGAACGCTCTTTTATGCATTACACCGCGCCAATACCACGAAAGGATTTATTGAAGGCGCTGGCGTGGTGGCCGTTGCACGTGCAGAGGCCGAAGCCATGCGTTTTGGCCTTCCCTGCCCTGACCCCTGTGTTGATGAAGCGGTGGAAGGCTTACGGCGGGATATGCTCAGTCTCGGTCTTATCTGGGATGAACCACAACCAGATCGCGACCGGAAACGCCGCATCCTGACCAACTGGTCCCTCACCGACGACATCCTGCCCCGTACACCTGCTACAGACAACGAATTCTGATTATCCGGAGAACTGAAAATGACAATCGAGTACTTTGCAACACGCATTGCAAAACATATTTCCGTGCAGGCAATCTGGCCGGATGGCAGGACAGAAATTATTGCCGTCCTTCCACGGGATACCCTGTCAGGGCTGGTAACACGAAATAATCAACTGATTCATATAGCCTTTGACGCCATGGGCACCCGTAACAGAGAAACCGTCCTGATTGATAAACAGGAGCATAACGCTGACCAGATACTTACAGCTATTGATTCCTGCCTGCGCCTTGAATACCTGATGGAACGCCGCTTCAGCAGAACACCTTTGTTCCGTGGCATAATCGCCAGCGTTGTGCTGTTCGTAATGGCAACGATTGGCTTCTCTCTGTTCCGCTATGTTGATCGTGTATTCTGGGACGATACAACGCCTGAAGCAGTACAGACAGCAGGTGAGCCACGACTGCTTCCCCCTCACCTGAATCACACTGTGCCATTAAATGAAGGCATTCAACTCCCGGTTCCCCCGAAAAAAGACGTCCAGGTACCGGAGAAAACAATCACAAGCAAAAATCCGGAAGCCGCAGCTGCGCGACATAATCTGGCTACTGTTCTGAAGCGGAACGCCGATCGGGGCATGTTTACCATCAACCTGTCATCCGGTCATGAACGAACCCTGTACGCATTTCTCGATCCTGCCTGTCCTAACTGCAGACTTCTGGAGCCGGCCTTAAAACGCCTGGCCAGCGACTTCAATGTCGTTATCTACCCGGTTTCAGTTATTGGTGGAGAGGAATCCACCGACCGTGTGGCACCACTGCTGTGTGAAAAAGATGCTCAGAAACGTGCTGCCGGCTGGCACCGACTGTATTCCGCAGATAACGGAATGATGACGCCATCAGAAGAAACAACGCCTGCAGATGAAACATGTCTGAAAGCAGCCAGAGCTGCGATTGATGTTAACAATGTCGCCTTCCGTAAGTTCGGATTTGCCGGTACCCCATGGGTGCTGTCCGACACGGGCTGGCATCTGCCTACTGGAATTCTGCAGGAAACTGGCACACTTAATTTATTCCTGAAAACCACCGACAGCGAGTCTGGCCATGAGTGAACATCGCGTTAACCCCGAGCTTTTACACCGTACAGCCTGGGGAAATCCTGTCTGGAATGCACTCCAGAGTCTCAATATCTATGGCTTTTGCCTGGTGGCAAGTCTTGTGGCCAGTTTTATCTGGCCACTTGCATTACCGGCATGTCTGTTGTTCACACTGATAACGATGCTGGTATTTAGTCTGCAGCGATGGCGCTGCCCTCTTCGTATGCCCATGACGCTGGAATGTGCTGACCCGTCACAGGACAGAATGATTAAAAGAAGCCTTTTCAGCTTCTGGCCAACTCTGTTTCAGTATGAGGTCATCCTGGAGTCACCGGCCAGCGGCATATTTTATGTTGGTTATCAACGCGTCAGGGATATAGGTCGGGAGTTGTGGCTGAGTATGGACGATCTGACCCGCCATATAATGTTTTTCGCCACCACCGGTGGGGGTAAAACGGAAACCATCTTTGCCTGGGCGATTAACCCGCTTTGCTGGGCAAGAGGATTCACCCTTGTCGATGGCAAGGCACAGAATGATACGGCAAGAACGATCTGGTATCTGGCCAGACGCTTTGGCCGTGAAGACGATGTGGAAGTCATCAACTTCATGAACGGAGGAAAATCCCGCAGTGAAATCATTCTGAGTGGTGAAAAAACGCGTCCTCAGTCAAATACCTGGAATCCCTTCTGTTACAGCACTGAGGCATTCACAGCGGAGACAATGCAGTCAATGCTGCCCCAGAACGTCCAGGGGGGCGAGTGGCAGTCCCGGGCCATTGCCATGAACAAGGCACTGGTATTTGGTACTAAATTCTGGTGTGTGCGCGAAGGCAAAACAATGTCGCTGCAGATGCTCCGTGAACATATGACTCTCGAAGGAATGGCCAAACTTTACTGTCGTGGCCTCGATGATCAGTGGCCGGAAGAAGCTATCGCACCGTTACGTAACTACCTTCAGGACGTTCCCGGTTTCGACCTGTCGCTGGTCAGGACACCATCAGCCTGGACGGAAGAACCCAGAAAACAACATGCTTATCTCTCCGGGCAGTTTTCTGAAACTTTCAGCACATTCACGGAAGCATTCGGGGATATTTTTGCTGAAGATTCCGGTGATATCGATATCCGTGACAGCATTCACAGCGACAGGATTCTGATGGTAATGATCCCCGCTCTGGATACATCAGCGCATACAACGTCTGCTCTTGGACGAATGTTTATCACCCAGAAAAGTATGATTCTCGCCCGTGATTTGGGCTATCGCCTCGAAGGAACTGATTCCGATGCACTGGAAGTCAAAAAATATAAGGGGCGTTTCCCTTATCTGTGTTTCCTTGATGAAGTGGGGGCATACTATACGGACCGTATTGCTGTGGAAGCCACTCAGGTGCGTTCACTGGATTTTGCTCTGATTTTGATGGCACAGGACCAGGAACGTATAGAAGGACAGACAACAGCCACGAATACGGCAACACTGATGCAGAACACGGGGACAAAATTTGCCGGCAGGATTGTCAGCGAGGGCAGTACGGCCAGAACGCTGAAAAGCGCCGCCGGTGAAGAAGCCAGGGCGAGGATGAACAACCTGCAGCGTCAGGACGGCATATTTGGTGAATCATGGATTGACAGCCCACAAATCAGCATCCTGATGGAAAGCAAGATAAATGTTCAGGAGTTGATTGAACTTCATCCTGGCGAGTTCTTTTCTATTTTCCGGGGAGAAACCGTACCATCAGCATCATTCTTCATCCCTGACAATGAGAAAAGCTGCAGTAGCGATCCCGTTGTTATAAACAGGTATATCAGCGTGGATGCACCTCGCCTGGACCGTCTCCGCCGTCTTGTTCCCCGTACTACTCAACGTCGAATCCCGTCACCGGAAAATGTCAGTGCCATCATTGGCGTCCTGACTGCAAAACCCTCCAGAAAAAGACGAAAAATTCGCACAGAGCCGCACACGATCGTGGATACATTCCAGCAACGCATTGCAGGACGTCAGGCGGCTATGGCAATGCTGGAAGAGTACGACACGGATATCAACGCACGTGAAAGTGCCTTGTGGGAAACAGCGGTGAATACGCTTAAAACGACCACACGGGAAGAGCGACGAATTCGCTATATCACGCTGAACAGGCCAGAACTACCTGAAACAAAAGAGGAAAATCAGATATCAGTGAGAGCAGAAAGAGCAGGTATAAACCTGTTAACGCTTCCACAGGACAATACCCCCCCGACAGGGCGTCCTGTAAACGGGTTTCATCATAAAAAAACCAACCGTCCGGACTGGGACGGAATGTACTGAACATAGGCCGCGCCGGATTCTGGCGCGGCCTTTTTTTTAACCTGGAGAAGGCGGTTCCCAGCGTTTATCCTGCTCCGGCGGAGGCAGTGATGCGTCATCGTTGCTGTTCGCCGCGATATAATCGCGGTAGTAGCGTTCACTTCCTTCACGGTGATGATCCACGTCCGGTCGCGTAATCCTGTAGTCTTCGTGACCGGTACGGCCTGTCACATTATGCCAGGCAACCATTTCAGCAAAGACCTGGTTAAATTGTTTGTCGTTTCCTTCTGGTTCAAAACCCATGCGTGGATCACGCCCGAATAATACCGGTGCAATCAAATCCAGTTTATCTGCCAGCGCATTGCGGTCATGGTGATTACGGAAAACAACCCTGTCACCATAATCCGTACAGACAAACTCTCCCGTCCGACGGTCACGGAAACGAACACTCCCGTTCTTCTGCAGACGGGCCTCGAGATCACCGGTATTACCGTATACCGGCGTTCCGCCCGGTTCACAAAGCACGACACAGCGGTCTGTCGTCGTTGTGCGTGACTTGTCTTTACGGCGATCGCGATAATCCCAGCCTCTCAACTGCGATACAGCAGCCCTGTCTCCCTGAGCAGCCTGAATTTCGACCCACTGACGGTAAGAGGGTGGATACCACTTCCCGTCAGCAATAAGTTTCTGTCGCTCATCCCTGATGTCTTCTTTCAGCCTGATCAATGCCTGCATTCGCTGAACTTCTGCAATGTGATAATGCAGCTTACGTAATGCCGGATCATCGTACTGCGCACGAATGTGTGACTTCCGCAGACGGCATGCCTGATGAATTTCCCGACAACGTTCCCCATAACGCAGATCTGGTTTACGCCATTGTTCACGCCATGCCAGATAGCGGGCACGCAGGTCAGCACGGGCCTCAGCCCTGGCTTCACGTCGCTGCCGGCGCAGCATTGGATCACGTTTACTGCTGACCCCGTACCTGTCACTGACAGCCAGCTCCGGGTTATAGCGATTTTCAGGTTGCACCCTGTCAAACAAATCTGCTGGGGCACTCACAAAAGGTCCGGCCTGTGGCTCCGCACGCCCCAGTGTCAGATCAGGATGAATGCTGCTGGCTTTCACCGGCGTTTGCTCATGATTAAAGGCATCAACGACAACAAGCCCGTGATGTTGTTTCTGTAGCATCAGTCCCTGTTGTGCAAACAGCTCATGACAACGCTGCCAGGTAAACTCACCCTGTGTGATCATTTCTTCAATCTGAGGGCTACAATGGCTGATGCTGTATCCCCACAGACTTTCTTTGTCAGAAAACAGTTCGCGTTTGATAGCCCCCTGCGGCCCCGTACCTGTACGCATACGGTGCCATTCTTTATCGGTCGCAGGACAGCTCTCCATACGACGACCACGGAAGCGTTCTGTTGGCGTAACCTGGCGGAAAATATCTGTTGGTACAGGCTGCCAGCCACCATCGAGTTGATTCACATTGTCGAGCGTCAGCAGCGACCATACGCTGTCAGCACGAACGGGAGTCTGGTTATGATCATAACCGTCACAGATAACCAGGTGACCATGCTGAACACGCATCCATAATCCCGCTTCAGCCAGTGTGCGGTGAATAGCCTGGCAGTTTTCCAGCCGTCCTTCCCGTGCCATTTCCGGCAGACGTTCTCCAAGATGACGACAGGCATACTGCTGCAGACTTTCTGTTTCAGCGATTTTTTCCGGGCGAACATCAGCGGCAATGAAGTCCGGATTAAAGCGTCCTGGTGCTTCCACCTGGCTGAAAATGTCTTTTGGTACTGGCGTGTAGTCACCCATTTTTTTCATGAGTTTTTCTGCACACCAGGAGGGACCAAACGAGTCAAGCTGTACACCTTCCCTGTTGCGATCCCAGCCATCCATCACCAGAAATTTTCCGTCCATCTGAGACAGGTACAGACCATCTTCCGCAAGACGACGATGCAGGGATAACCAGTCATTTACAGGTTCACTGCGTAAACCAGCGACCGCTGTCTGCGCAACATACTCGCGAAAAGTTTGTTTTTTTCCGCGTGTCCAAGCGTTCTGGCGATCACGTTCAACGGCAGTTTTGCGAACGATACGATTTCCCGGCGCATGGACCCAGCAACCGTTATCCGGAGCAAAACCATGCTTCAGTTCAAGCTCACGGCAGGCACGGCTGAGTTTTTCCTGACTCCATGAAAGGCAATTGAGATAACCTGTAACCGGATGCACCCGGTTGACCGCAACGTGAACATGCAGGTTATCAGTATCGGTATGCACGGCAGAGACATACTGATGTTCACCCAGCCCGAGAGATTTCAGGGTATGGCGTACACTGTCATAAATCTGTTCCGGACGCGGGCTTTCATGGGCCTGCCAGGAAAGAATGTAGTGAAAAACAGGATCAGTATTATCTTTCGCATAGTGTGCCTGCTGTGCAATGTACTCCATATCTGCAGCGGCAGTTTCAAGCGATGTACAGTTGTGAAAACAGGTCACACCGTAAAAGTTAACCCATTCGCAGCCGTCCTTCATGACATCAACCAGCGCCACGAATGATTCATTTCGAAGGCGTGTTGCATAATCAACAAGACGACTGAAGCGGTTTCGGTGCGATTGTTCAGCCTGCGAAGAAGAAGATAAATCCAGTTCCTCATCGGTCATGTCATCCCGGACAGAGACGTAGGACACCAGGTCTTCGAACGAAGACTTGCCGTCCCTTCTCTTTTTCGGAATGACTGCATTCACCGGAGAATCCTCAACCTTCCATTAACTGTTTACGCAATGTATTTGTAAGTTCGGTTATGGCAACAAGCACTTCTGCGTATTCCTTGTCACCGGTTCTTTTTCCCTGAACAAACAGATGCTTCTGCATCCTTCCCAGTCTCATTAACTCCTTCAGAAAAGCATCATCTGTCCGGGAGTTAATTCGCTTATTCAGTGCTGCATTTCGGATGTAAGCAGATACAGTAAGTCCGGAATCTTCAGCTTTTTTCCTGATGGTTTCATCCTCAACAGGAGAGAATCTGAGTGTTCTGACAACTGTCTTTTGCCGTACCTCACTTTTCTTTCTTACTGCACTATCACTCACTTCAGGCTCCTTACGGGGTGTCGGGGCGAAGCCCTGACCAGATGGTAATTGTAATAGCGTCGCGTGTGACGGTATTACAATTACACATCCTGTCCCGTTTTTCAGGCCATTATAGCCTGTTATTTTTGTGCATCATAGTCTTATGCAGACGGCAGAGGCAGGGCGCAGCCCTGCCAGGAGGCAGTTTTTGATGATAAAATCAGACTTCAACATGAAACGGAGAGAAAGTGCCAATGGCTTCTAAAAAATTTTACTCAGATGATGACATCCAGCTGGCAAAAGCTGCCTTATCGGAATTGCCGGACCTCACCGCTCAACGGAAAACATTGCGTGATTTTCTTGATGCCATTCGTGATGACATCATTGTCCTGGTAAGGACAAAGGGTTATACACTGGCAGATGTTCGTGACACGCTCAAAAATGCAGGGTATGAAGTAGGAGAGAAGGCACTTCGTGACATTATTCGGGAAGCAGAATCGAAAAAACCATCCCGCCGTTCTTCCTCTAAAACAGCACCTAAAAAGACAGATTCAGCCAGGAAAGATGGCATCGATATGAACAACAATTGATGTAACAATGTCACATCATGTTCTGAGATTATGATGATTACAGAAAAAAAAGCCCCGGTATAAATACCAGGGCTTTTCTGTTTAATCAGACTCGTGGCGGCAATGAACCAGGATAATGCCGTGCAATAATATCATTCAGTTTTTCAACAAGGTCAGGACGCTTAAAGACAATGTGTACGGTCCCTTTCTGGTAGCCACGCACCGTAAAATATTCCCCTTCTAACAGCTTACCGACATTGTCGCCGTTCCCGAGAAATTCACCATACTGCGCCCCGATGCTGCTCCGGAAGTCAGGAACGTTGCGCCCCTCCAGCAGATAAAACGGACGTACCAGGTCATCCAGTGCCTCCCGTCCGCTGCAGTCCAGCGTCACACGCCCGTTACTCCAGCGGTACAGCAGGTTTTCAATAATGATTTTCTTGCCCAGACGGCATGGATTGTTGGTTCTGTAATCCCATGACAGTTTCCTGTAGACATCAATCAGTCCCTGTTCAAATGTCTGCATCTTACTGGCATTCAGATGGCGAAAAGTTGCCAGCACATTGTCCAGGGTGATTTCAGGACAGGTGTCGCTCATCAGCTGGCTGTTCCACTCATCACGCTGGCATGAACTCATGAAGGTGTACATCCCCGTATCTGTCATCAGGCGGTCCCAGATTTTACGGTCGGCAAGACGGGTGATATTCCTTTTCGCTTCTTCCGGTTTATCCATGCACCGAACGGAGTCGGTCACGCAGTCTTCAAAACCGTAAAGAAAAATATCACCTGACGCATCAAGCAGAATCCTGCGCGCTGTCGCCAGGCATTCCATCGCCTGCATGAACAGTGCAATACCTTCGTTACGCTGCGCGATGATGCGGTCGATGGCCACAGACGGAATAACATCTGTCGTGCCGGCAGTATTCAGGTCAGCAGTGGGTAAAGTCTGATTCATCACATTGTCTCCTCATCGTCACGACTGCCGGGTCAGCCAGGTCATCTCCCGGAGGAGCGAAGCTCCTTCTGCCGTCCGGGTCTTCGGGGATTTCCCCGCAATGGACCTTTCCGACGGGGGACGCTCACCACGTCACGGGGCAGTTGTCCGGGGGCAGACGCAAAAGTTTTTGACGCCTGCGGCAAAAAGTTTTGTGGCTGGTACATCTCTCCCCTGGACGGCTGAAACGGGATGTGGTCGTGTATGTACCCCTGGAAAGTCCGTCTGCGGAGAAAAGGCCGCAGAGCGGCGGCAGGCAGGCAGAGAGAACTGCGCCATCAGGCGCAGTGGCCTTACACACCGTAAGGTGTGCAGGGAGCGCCGCATCCGGCGCGACCGGAGAAAACCGACGGCCCAACAACGGCATGCGGTGGTCACTGGTACACCACTCCCGCACAGGTGAAAACAGAGAAAACAGCACGACACCTACTATCAAAAAAAGGTGAAATTTCTTCACTTTTTCACACTTATTTTTTGCGCTGATTTGGTGATTATGGTGATAAAATAAAGTGAAGTTTTTTCACTTTTTCAAAGGTGTTTTATGACCGGCTGGGAACTGCGAATCTGGCGAAAAAGCATGCTCTGGTCACGCGAAAAAGCGGCCAGAGAATTTGGCGTGACACAGAGAACATGGCACGCCTGGGAAAATGCGGATCAGGTGGATGTCACCGTCTGGAGGACCACCCAGGCACTTTCAGTCCGTGACCTGCTGCCTCACATGCAGGGGATGCGCAAGGCAGATATCATCAGGCGTCTGGAAAATGAACTGGGGGAAACGGCAGAGGATGTGTGAGCGTGATTCACAGCCTGGCTGAATGCCAGGCTACTGCTCATCAGGAAACAGTTTTTTCAGTTCTTCACCGGAAAGTCCGGTTGCCTCCTGAATCCGTTCCGGCGGCCAGCCCATATCCCGAAGCCGGCAGGCTATTTCCCGCGCCACTTCAAGAGCGCCTTTTTGAACAAGACGTTCTGCAATCGTCATGCTGTTTGCTCTACTCCTGCTGGCAAAAAAGCCCGGGATTTTGCCGGGCTTTGTGGTTCTCATCAGTGAGTGATTTTCTTCAGTTCGTCATCGGAAAGTCCGATAGCCTGCTTAATCTGCTCCGGCGTCATCCCCATTTTCTGAAGCTGGCACGCAATAGCCAGGGCTTTTTCAAGCGCTCCTTCCATGCGTCCTTCCATGCGTCCTTCCATCCTGCCTTCCTGGCGACCTTTTTGCTCAAGACGTTCTGCGATAGTCATCAGTTTATCCTCATGCTGCGGCAGACGCTCAGCCAGCGCCCGCATAAATTCCGGTGATACAGAATCCCCTGCGTTAACGATGTAATGAATCAGAACACGCACCTGCTCGTCTGAAATTTCCACCATGACCTGCGGGAGTTTGTCCAGCAGCTCCATCATGTCACGATGGCGGATATGCTTCATCAGCAGCGTCAGTGCGGCCATCCGGCGATGGTTCATGATTTCATTGTCATCAACGACAGTGATATCAACCAGCGGAAACGGCTTTGTGTATATTTTAGCCGCAAGCGCCGGATTCTCAAAACAGTCCAGCCAGTTCATGCTGTACGGGTACGGGCTGCGCTCACCGTGATAGAACAACACCGGAATGACCAGTGGCAACGTTTTGTGCTGTTCCAGATGTCTCTGCATCGCCGCCACACTGTAACGTAACATGCGAAAAGGCATGTACAGATTTTCGGTGCTCTGGTGCTCGATGAGCGTATAAACATAACCATCTTCACCCCCGGTGGTTTTCACGCTCCAGAGGATATCGCTGGCGTACTGATGCAGGTCCGGCTCAACAAAGGTGGCGGGTTCCAGCTTCAGTGTGGACAGGTCGCACAACTGCCGGTACTCCGCAGGAAGATGCAGTTCCAGAAAATCTCTGGCGACGTCGGGATTCGCCAGGAACGACCGGAACGCGGCATCATGCGGCGTGGGCGTTGTGGTGTTTTTCTTCTTACTCACGGTTCCTCCTGGTGAGATGTCTGAACGTATCCTGCCGCCTGCACAGGCAGACGGCAAGGGTTAATCAGTGGCAGACCCGCTCAATTTCAAGCGCGCGAAGCAGGTGGCCCCATTCGCTGACTTTCATAGCGGGGATACGCACCCGCTTCTGCTCACTGCAGCGTCTGGCGATATGGCCGCTCATCGCCAGGACGTCCGGGTTAATCTCATCCTGTGCCAGCTCCTGACGTCTGAAGCGGGTATGGCGGTGCAGGGGTTTATTCTCCCGCAGGCACTCTTCACGCAGACGCTTTACATACTCGGCGGTTGCGAAGATAATTGATGGTCTCACAAATATTTCTCCTTATGTTGTTGATGACTGCCGCTCTTCCTGGCGGGGAAGTAACGGCGGAGAGAGGCAGGGTTTATCGCCCTGCCTTTTTTTCATTTCGGACAGCGACGCAGTGCCAGCGCGAGCGCTTTCATCTTCCAGCCTTCCGGCGTGCGGTACATCACCTTCCAGTAGCCGTCGATGAACACATAATGGAAGCGCACCTCTTCAGTGCTTTCAGTGGCAATAGCCTCCCTGAAAGAACGGTACTCACGCGCCTCACTGTCCATCCGGAAACCACTGTCACGTCCGTAATAAGCCGTCACACCGTCCACCGGGTTCTGAAGCGTATGCCCGGCGGGTTTGTCACAACGGGGACCGAGGCAACGGATATCACCGTGTTCAACCAGGGCTTCGGCCTGCTGACCGGTGGCATAGTGGGTATGCAGGATGCGACCGTTCCAGGTCGGCTCCCCGTGCAGGTGGCAGTAAACGGTACGGAACACCCCGTCGCGGCAAAAAACGGAAATCGTGCTGCTGACTGTCATGAAAACATCTCCTTCTGCTGAATCAGGTCGCCGGGCCGACCGGTTGCTCCCCGGAGGGGCGAAAGCCCCTTCTGCCGTCCACTTCTTCGGGGTTTCTCCCCGCAGTGGACCTTTCCGATGGGGCGTCCGTCACCACGTCACGGGGCAGCTGTCCGGGGGCGGACGCAAAATTTTTTGCCGGGTTTATGGCTAAAAATTTTGTGGACGGTATATCTTCCCCTGGACTGCTGAAACGGGATGTGGTTACTCCAGCCCCCGGAAAGTCCACAGCGGGAAACAGGCCGCAGGGGTGGCGGCGGAAGGGTTGACTGCGCCATCAGGCGCAGTTGCCTTACACACCGTAAGGTCTGCAGGGAGCGCCGTTTCCGGCGCGACAGGGGCGGCGCGACCGGAACGGTCGCTGCAAGCCTGGTTTTTCAGACATCGGACCGTAGCGGCAGCCCGAAACCGCGCCAGCGGGTTCGGCGGAGACTGGCGGGTGCGCCAGCAGCTGCCTGTCGGAGTCGGGCCTGACGACCGGATGCCGCCAGGCAGCCGGGAGCCGAAGGTGTCCCCGCCTCCGGAAATCAGAACAACAGAAACGACATAACAGAAAAATGCCTCACACCATGACGGGCAGGAAGGGCAGCGCCGCAGGCGCGGCCCTCCTGCATTTCAGGCAGGCGTAAGCCTGCCAGGGTTTTCCGGCGGCCTGGCAGGCCATACCCCCGCCGGAGCGGGGGAGTAAATCACCGACGGAACACATGACCGTCAATAAAGGTGAAGGAGTCCAGGAATAAATCCCGCGCATACGCCTCATAGTCAAAATAGAGCGCCACCGTCTCCGGCACGTCAGCCAGCAGGCCGGTATCACTGGCGAACTCAACCGCAAAAGCCTCCTCACTGTCAGCCTCGCCCCACCAGGCATCGCGGAAGGTGTCAAAATCCGTCTCACCGGTATCATCCACCCAGAGACGATAAGCCTCTTCGCAGCCTTCATCCCGTGCCTGGCGGAAGCCTTCAACCCAGGCCCAGTTGATATGGCATTCAGAGGCCATATTCCCCGGGAATCCCTCATAATCCTGAAACATCAGTTCAGGATCGGCTTCATCCTGGTGAAGAGCACGGCAGGCGGCGAAAAAGTCGCGCTCATCATCAAACGTGGTCAGGTCAAACCAGCGTCCGGCGATGCTTCCACAGTTGTATTTGTGCCAGGTTCCAACGTATACAGCAGGTGCAACAACAGACATTCCCGAATCCTCCATAGTCACATGTTCTGCGGCACCGGGCGGTGCCGTGCCTCCATAAAAGCCGGGCGATAAGGCGGGGATGCACAGGGCGCAAGGGAAGCCGCAGCCTGACGCACACGGCTGGCGGGAGTTGCAGGGTGAGGCCGCGAAACCTGAGCGGGCGAACGACCGGAAAATCACGGCAGACGGGAAGGAGGGACCGGGTGACCGCAGCGGCGAAGCGTACCCTTGCATCAACGCCAGCCCGGCTACGATGGAGGCACGGCACAGCCCGCACACGACGCTGAGGCCACATAGCTGAAAACCCACAAGGCCATGCCCCGCATGGCCGGGTAAAAGCGGAGCCGCCGGCGACTTCCTTATTCCGGCGAGTGCAGAGGACACGCCGCATGACCTCCAGACCACCCCTGATATGAAACGATCATGATCGGCGTGTCCCTGCGTAAAATATACATGCCTGGTTCACCGGAGAATATCTGTGATATCCACAAGTTTTCTGTCGCACAGCCAGTCCTGCGCTTCACGCACCACGCTACTGTCGGGTTTCACCGCTTTCAGCGATGATGCCAGTCGCTTGATCAACATAACCAGTTCCCGTATCTGTATGTCCGGCATTGTCTCCGGCGGAGCAGAGGGACTCTCATTTCCGACGCCCATCCCATGCGCTTCCAGTGTGGCACGGACAAACCAGGCGGCATCGATCAGTTGCTGGCGAATCCAGGTCAGATCGGCATTTCTGTCACGGGCTGCCATTCGCTCACCCGACAGCGCCTTGCTGATATGGCTGCGCACCAGATTATCCAGGAGTTCCTGCGCTTCTTCCGGTGAAAAGCCACCTGGTATCTCTGTGCGCAACAGTCCTTTCCTGTACAGTAGCTGCAGCAGATCAATCTGCGACCGCACTGCAACTATCAGTACATAACGGACAATATTCGCACTGGCGGTGGTTTCTGTATCATTCAGCAGTTCCTCCGGATCATTACCACCGGTATTGCAGAGCAACGGCAACAGAGGTCGCATCCACACGGGAACCTGATATTGTTCGTCTGATTTCATCATATTGCGTTCTCCAGCTTGTTCGGGATCATCCACTGCTCAAGTGCACGTACCTGTACCGGTGCACCACGACCGGCCTCACCGGCTTCAAAAATCAGCCGCCAGAGTGGTTCCTCCTGCCAGAAAAACCGGTCAAATGATGACAGTGATGGAAAACGCCCGCACCACCCCCAGAAAATCGTTTCCAGATCATGCTCCTCAACAACACCAGACCAGCGGGACAACCAGCTTCCGACCGTGGCGGGAGTATGAAACGCAAGGTCAATCTGCGCCTGAGCAAAACATGTCTGGTATTCCAGTTCCCGTCGTTCTGCCTCACGTTCCCGCTGGCGGCTGTATTTCTGCTCTGTCAGCGTGGTTTTCTGACGACGCCGCTCACCTTCACGAAAAGGAACGGACGGGAACAGACGATGCCCCGCATCGGATGGCAGGGGAAGAACACAGACTTCACCAAAACTTTCAATCAGTTTATCCACGGCAGCCAGCCACAGGAGACGGTTGCCATGAAATTCCTCCTTCGTCAGCGCAGGAGCAAAAAAGCGGAGATCGGTCAGCGAAATCCGGCGACTGCCATTCAGGCAGCGAAAGAAAGCGCTGGCATAAGGCCATGCTGAAAGTGTGCGTCCCTGACGACGACGTTGTTCGGTGACAGCCACAGCCTGCATGGCGGCCTGTTGCTCTGCGCTGAGGGGGATCAGTGCCCGTGAACGTGCGCTCATGCCTGACCTCCTTCTGCCATCAGGATATGGATGATGTCGTTAACACTGTACCCCTGCGCATCAAGTGTCGCGGCAAGCGCCAGCGTGTGACTGATAGCGACAGGCGTGAAGATATGTTGCACCTGAACGACGGCGAAAGGCTGTCCACCACAATTCACCAGAACCAGCATCCAGAGCTGAGAGACGTCTCCCGGCGAACATAATGCCAGGTGGAAACGTTCGTGGGCTGGCGTGAAACGAACCTGGACGGGGAAAAAGCCCCCGAACTCACTGCCATACTCGCCATTCATCATCCAGTTAGCCGGTGCGTCCACTTCACGCATCACCTCGTGAGTGAGATTACGGCGCATATCGCTTCCCGCAGCACGGATATCTTCATATTCCTGTGCGTTCATGGACTGCAGGGCATTCAGGGTCAGTTCAGTTTTCATCACGGTATCTCCCTTGCTGCCGCCCCGTCTCTGGCGGGGCGGTGTGGTTGTTCATCAGGCGGCATCAGCCAGGTTATCGGTGCGTTCAGTGGCATCTGTCTGTGGATGTGGTGCACACATCCAGCCTGGAACCCAGCGGTTGTCTTTCATATGGTGCTCTGCATGTTCAGCCGCATCACCTTTCTTCATCTTCTCCACGTCCCGTGCGGCACCGGACAGTCCTGCCTCATTCAGGGCTGTGATAATCTGCGGCTTTTTCAGGTGTCCGAAAAAGTTTGCTTTTGTCGGCTGCCACCAGTCGCGCATGTGAAAACCGATGGCGCTCTCCAGCGTGTCCAGCGGGCTGCGTGACGTGTGACCACACTCGCGGGTCTGAACGCCGTGGATGCTGCACGCGGTGCAGAAACTGAGCAGGGATAACAGCACCTCCTGACTGAGTGACAGGAACGTCGTCATGTCCCGTGACCATCCCTCCGGTAACAGGGCCGCAAGACGGGCTTTTTCTGCCATCATCGCCATGAACGCGGCACCTTCCTTCCCTGACGGCGCATCGCTGGTCAGCGAATAATGTTTACATTCCAGGCTGATTTGTGCTGGTTTACTGTACGCTCCGCTGCCAAACACATTCAGGCAGAGCGTCCATGCCAGCAGTGTCAGGGATTTGTCCGGTTGCTGCATGAGTGCCGCCTGGACTGCCAGCGTGCGTTCGGAAGACATTTTCGTCAGCAGTGGCAGACTGATTTCCTCCACTGATGCTTTCTCCTGCACCTGTTCCGTGCGGTCAGCGTCATCAGTCGCGTCATCTTCACTGCGCAACTGCACACCACGCTGGACACATACGTTTCCATAACGCCAGGACACCACCACGCCACTTCCGGCACGCATCTCCGGCGTCCACGCCCTGACCTTCGCCATGCAGTCAATCAGCTTCATTTCTGCTTCCAGCAGGTCAGATTCCTCACACTGGTTTTCCAGCGCGTCGTAACGTGCCATCAGTTCGTTCAGGCGTTCTTCTTCTGCCTCCGTCAGCACCGCTTCCGGCTCCGGCAGACTGCGGTATGTTCCGGCATCCTCACGGCAGGAACCAACAGGCTCCATACGTCCGGCGCACCATTCCCAGCCTTCTGCTTCCCGAAGGTGTTCAGCGACAGCCTGGAGTTTTTCCAGCAGGGCAGCATCGAGCGCAACACAGTCCACATAGCCACCCTCGTCGTCGCTGAACAAATCGGTGCGCAGTTCATCTGGCGAGAAGGCATCAGCCCCCACAAAGCGGAATTTAGTGTTCCCCGCCACCGCCACTTCACTTTCGGTCACCAGACGACGAATGGTCTGTACTTCCGGTTTACCGCCCCATCCCGACTGACAGGCGGCTTCAAACACCTGCACCTGACGCGCGGTGTCGTTCTCCAGCGCCAGCGCCTGACAGTGCTCTGTGGTGATGCGGTCTTCTGCCAGCGCATCGAGGATGACAGGCGCAAGGTCTGCCAGTTTCAGCATTCGCTGAACGTGGCGGGGCGAATAACCCAGCAAATCACCGATTTGTGCCGGTGTTTTGCCTTCCTGCGCCATTGCGCGGAATCCGGCAATCTGTTCGGCAGGGTGCATATCCCGACGCTGACCGTTTTCAGTCATTGATGCGGCAGTCGCCAGTTCCTGCGGAATAACCTTCACGCGTACAGGACAGTCAGCCGTAAGGATGTTGCGCTCTGCCAGCATGTTGAGTGCTGCCAGTCGGCGACCGCCTGCGGCGACACCGTAACGGTCACCTGGCAGGGCATGAACAACCAGATTCTGTAACAGGCCGACACCTTTAATGGAGTCCGCCAGTTCGCTGACGGACTCCGCAGAATACGGCACCGTGCGCACATTCAGCGGTGACTTAATCAGCGAGGCCAGCGGCACGCTCACTTCCTCCGTCTGCGCCAGCAGGGCAGACAGGACTGTTTCCTGCGTTTTTGCATATTTACGGCTTGCTTTGCGGGTGGTTTCTGGTTCACACTTCGTTACAGGCATAATCATCCCCTTATAATTGCTTATGTCCTGCCGGACGTTCGCGCGTCCGGCACCTCTCTTACTTAAGAATCCCGAAATCCCTGATGGCATGATTCATCCAGTACCCGGCACCGTCCTCAAAATTCCAGGTACGCCAGACCAGGGCACCGTTATTGCGGACAACCAGGCGAAAATGTTCCCCGTGGTCATCCTCGATAAAGACGTTCCGGTACTGTGCGGCAACGGCTTCCGCCTGTTCGCGGGTAAAGGAGCCGTCCGGCAGCCCCTGAAGTATTCTGAAATATTCGCTCATCCTCATATCTCCGGTGATGCCCCGCGCAGGGCGGGGCGGTTATCACAGTCAGGCCAGTCAGAACGGGATATCGTCTGAAAACCCGTAATCCTCCCCCTCCGGCGGTTGCGGCTGAGGCTCGGGCTGCGCGGCCTTACGTCCACGGCCTTTCGTTTTCGCGCCACCTTTTTTCGTCGCGTCAGCACTCTGTGGCTGCCCATTCTGCTGAGGCTTCGGTTGCGCCTGAGCGTTCTGCTGTGGTGCACTCCCCAGCATCTGCATGGTGCCCGTGGTCTTAACAAGAATTTCAGTGACGTAACGGGTGATACCGTTATCTTCCCAGCTACGGGTACGGAGTTGCCCCTCGATGTAGACCTGCGCGCCCTTGCGCAGATATTCACCGGCCACTTCCGCGAGCTTGCCGAACAGCACCACGCGGTGCCATTCCGTCTGCTCCCGCATCTCCCCCGTCTGTTTGTCGCGCCAGCTTTCTGACGTAGCCACCTGCAGGTTTGCCACTGCGCCCCCGTTGGGGATGTAACGGACTTCCGGATCATTGCCCAGACGCCCGACGAGGATGACCTTGTTGATACCACGTGCACTCATAAGAACCTCCTGACTGAAAGATGTGAGATAAACCGGATACCGGCGACGGGACGTTCATGTGCCCCTTCAGAGGAGCGAAAGCTCCTCCTGCCGTCCACTTCACAGGGGTTTCTCCCCGCAGTGGACCTTTCCGATGGGGGCCCGTTTACCGCCTCACGGGACAGCTGTCCGGGGGCGGACGCAAAATTTTTTGCCGGGTTCATGGCTAAAAATTTTGTGGCCGGTGCATCTCACCCTGGACAGATGGAACGGGAGGGGGTTACGTCTGCCCCCCGGAAAGTCCACAGCGGGAAACAGGCCGCAGAGGTGGCGGCAGGAGGGAGGACTGCTGCGCCATCAGGCGCAGTTTCCTCACACACCGTCAGGTGTGCAGGGAGCGCAGGTCACGGCGCGACAGGGGCGGCGCGACCGGAACGGTCGCTGCAAGCCCGGGTTTTCACGCATCGGACCGTAGCGACAGCCCGAAACCGCGCCAGCGGGTTCGGCGGAGACTGGCGGGTGCGCAAGCAGCTGCCTGTCGGAGTCGGGCCTGACGACCGGATGCCGCCAGGCAGCCGGGAGCCGAAGTGGGCGCAATAAAAGACAGCCAGAAACGGTGACAGTGTCACGGAATATCACACCTGTTCCCTGCATACAGCCATACACTACCTTCTGACCGGAAAGCCGGGCCGGCAGCGCCGCAGGCGCTGCACCCCGCATTTCCGGCAGGCGTCAGCCTGCCAGGGGTTTTCGCGCGGGCTGACAGGCGGCCTCCACCGCCTGCCCCTGTATCACCTGTTTCTGCTGCCCTGAAGAATGTAGTGACCACCGAGGAAAACCGCCTGCTGATTCGCCACAAAATCGCAGATTTCATCAACAATCTGTGCGGTGGTGAGCGGTTTCTGCCCCATCTCACGACGTCGCGCATTAATCACGGCTTTGTAATTACGCAGAATTTCGCGGGTTTCCGTGCTGATATTCATGACATGTGCTCCCCGTCCAGCGCCTGTAACACAACGTTCATTGCTTCGCGTTCCTCCCTGACGAACGCATCACCGTCGCCCCCGTTCTCACTCCCGACGGCATACAGGCGCTTCATTTCACTGCCTGCCAGCGCCATCACTTTTTCCAGCATCACCGCCGGAACTGTCACCTGACGGCTGGCGCGCTTTTCTTCCATCAGCTCACGAACAACGTCGTGAACAATGCTGACATCCGCACCATATTCAAAGGCATCGTCCAGCCGCTGCATGACGGTTTCCAGCTCATCGTCTGTCAGACTCCAGTCCTGGGCTATGTGACGCACATCCCCACGGGTCAGCACCACGGCAAAAACGCATTCACTGTCCGGCACGTCTGTATCCAGTACATCGCGGATAATTTCTTTAACAGTACAGTACATGTTCTCGTCTCCTTTACAGGGGCGTCATTGCCGCCCCGTCCGTTAATCAGTCCAGTGCTGCGTAAATCGCGTTGCATTCAGGGTGAAATTCGATGTGACGCCACAACTGCGCATCGCGCATCCGGTAAAGCTGGGTCAGTCCTGCATCCCCGCTGTCGTGGTACAGCCACAACTGGCGGTTAATCACAAGGGAGGTAAGGATGATGCCTGCGGCATCAGCACTCACGGTACGGTCAAACCAGTTTGCACCGTTCACCATGTGGAAACGGTCGCCATCCGGCATCATGTAGCCGCCACCGTCCGGCAGGCGGATGAAGTGCCAGAATCCGCCTTCGTATTCCGGCATCATTTTTTTCGCCAGCGCGTACACAGACGCCTCGACATACAGAAAATCCTGGCCAAACAGGTAAGGCAGAAAGAAGAGGCGGTCGCATTCTTCAACATTCAGAGTGACAGGTTTCGCATATTGCATGATGTTTTCCTCCGTTGTTCACATATTCCGCGACACCGGGCGGTGCCGTGCCTCCATAAAAGCCGGGCGAACAGGCGGGGATGCAGGGGCGCAAGGGAAGCCGCAGCCTGACGCACACGGCTGACGGGAGTTGCAGGGTGAGGCCGCGAAACCTGAGCGGGCGAACGACCGGAAAATCACGGCAGACGGGAAGGAGGGACCGGGTGACCGCAGCGGCGAAGCGTACCCTTGCATCAACGCCAGCCCGGCTAAGATGGAGGCACGGCACAGCCCGCACACGACGCTGAGGCCACATAACTGAAAAACCACAAGGCCATGCCCTGCATGGCCGGGTAAAGCGGAGCCGGCGGCGACTTCCTTTGTGCTCTTTCCGGTGACCGGCAGGAAAAAGGCGGGGATTTTCCCCGCCATCGTCATCATTTCCGGATTTTTGCCAGGGCATCCGCCATGCTGCGAATTTCAGCCCGGGCTTCCCGGACCACCTCCCGCAGAACACCACGGTCAAACCAGCGGCGGGGCGGTTCATCCGGTATACGCAGCACATCGCAGGCCAGCCCACTGGACAGGATATGCTCAATACAATCGCTGACCAGGTACATTTCCACCGACGAAAAACGTGCTCCCCGGTTCACGATGGCATCGAGCACCACGGGCAGGTTTTCGTCATCTTCATCGAGCCAGCACGGGTGATCGCTTTCCTTCACGACCAGGCGAAAGCGGCGCGTCTGGCGGGTCAGCAACGTCTGACCGGTGGTGGTCAGCGCCGCACGGATACGCCGCGCATCTTCTGCCACCTGGTAACAGATGCTTCGTACCGCATCGTGCACCGCATCAAGAACAGCCCTGATTTCGTCTTCGGTCAGCCATTCTCCGGCATACGGGAAAGACACCTGCGTTCCGTCTGCCGGAAGTACCGGCAGCGATTGCCACTGACTGCCGGACAGTACCAGTTCCGCCCCGGTTCCGGTCAGTCTCTGAATGGCGGAGGCCAGGAGCGGCGGCAGTACGCCGCCGTGACGGTTGATAAGTAACGTCGCCAGCCGGGGCGCATCCAGCCGCACGTAAATGCTGATCCAGCCCGGATACTTCGGGTTACGCTGGTCAACATCCGTCTCTTCCGGCCAGCCCTGCGCCAGCAGCAGGTTACGGGCGTGACGACAAACCAGTGCATTCAGCGTTTTGTTCATGATTAAGCGTTCTCCCTGTATCGCCGCCCGCAGGGCAGGCGGCGATAACATCAGTTGTTTTCGTGTGTGTTGTTTTTCAGCAGGGTGCGGGCCTGATTAATCACTGCCTGACGGCGGGTAACACATTCCGGGACGGCAAGGCCGTTATCACGGGCGGCCCATTCACGTTTCCACAGTGCCTGTTCAGCGGTCTGAATCAGGGACGCCAGCAATTCAGCAGAGACGGTCACCAGGCGGTTTTCGCTCACGTTGCTGATAATCTCCATCGCAGCGGCGGAAGAAATACCGGACTCCATCCGCTGGTCTTCCGGGATGTCCTCCAGGTGCGCCAGGACAGTCCTGATTTCATGATCGGTCAGAGAAATTTCCATACCGTCGGCCAGTGCCTGAATCTCTTCCGGGGACCAGATAAGCAGCATCAGCGGCGTGTTTCCCGGATACTTTGCTGCCAGCTCACGGCAGAGCGTTTCGCATGTTCCGTACATTTCGTCTCCTCCTTAATCTTTGAAGCACGCATCCAGTTCAAGAATTTCGGTATATGCCTCCATCAGGAGGCGGTTTGCGCGAAACAACGTCTGACGCACCAGACGTTCCGGCAGGGTGTCAGCATTAAAGCTGTACCGCCGCTCCATCTCATTCATGGTTGTACGCAGGTCGCACATGGCATTGGCCACCTCCGCCACTTCGGCGCGAAGTTTTTCGTGTCCGGCATAGTTCATTTACGCAGCCTCCGGTTCAAACCAGTTATCATTTGCAGCCCCCTGCTGCATGGCCCGTTGTACGGCGGCCAGTCGTTGCTGTCCGGCACAGTGATACTGTTCAAGCAGCTCGATACCGATATACCGGCGTCCGGACTGAAGGGCGGCCACGCAGGTTGAGCCGCTGCCTGCAAACGGGTCCAGCACAATCGCGTTCGGATGTGTGAAGCTCTCAATCAGTGGTTGCAGGCTGGTAACAGGCTTTTCCGTCGGGTGATGGCGGTTGCCTGAATATTTCCAGCCCAGCACGTCCGGCAGCGGGTTTTGTGGCAGACGTGGACGGCCTTTTGCCAGGATGTAGGCGCATTCGTGGCGATAGCCCACATATGCGGCCTTCGATGTGTAGTTTTTGGTGAAGACCAGGTGACCAACAACGCTGAATCCCGCATTTTTCCAGGCGGCCATAAAGCGATCGACGCGGTTCCAGCCATAGAAGCTCACCATTAACGCGTCTTTTTTCAGCACGCGGTACATTTCATTACAGGCCGGTTGCAGCCATTCATCGGTTTTATCGCCGGCGATGGTACGCCCCTGTCGGTCACGAAAACCGACGAGGTACGGCGGGTCAGTCAGTATGAAATCAATGGCGTTATCAGGAATCGTGGCCATAACATCGATGCAGTTACCGAGGACAAAACGGGACATACAAAACTCCTTCTCTTACAGAGGGCACCGGGAGGGCACCCCTGTGGTGCCCGTTCCCCGCTGCCTGTGGGCTGTTCACCGCGTCCGGTAACGGGTCAGGCCGACCGTGGAATACCGCAGCCGTCGTCTTTTTGACGGCAAGGTTATGCCGCGAAAGCGGCTTGAAGGGCGTTCATCAGAAAAGGGCGACTGGCTGGCGTACACTGTCACCGACGCCAGCCGGGAGCGGTAAAAGCGCCCGTCCCGTGCCCGGCCGGACGCGGGACACTGACCACAGGCAGCGTTTATGCCGCGCCGCATCAGCCGGCGCAGTAAAAAGAGGAGCACAGCGACATCCTTTACCGGAAAAGAAACGGGCGGTTGCCCGCCCGTCTCCATCATACTTCATCCGCCATAATGCGCCACCTTGTCGACTATCCACACAGGTCCGGTGACTTCCGGCAGCTCATCATCATCTGTCGGATGTGACCATTCCAGTTCCCCCCACAGCACATCAACGAGCTCTCCGCGCTCATACAACTGCCAGCCACAGAAATCACAGCCCTGTTCGGCATACCAGTGCTCCAGCGTGCAGCTGAAACGGCGGCTTAATTCTGCAATAACGTCGCTTTCCGGCTGACACCACGGCGTGTCGAAATCCACCTTAATGAAGTTGTCTCCCTGACTGCTGATATTCACCTCATACCCACAAGGCCACTTCACGCCATACTGTTCCGTATACCAGTGATATGCAGAAGGAACACCGTTCAGAACACCACCGTTAAAGCCATTCACTTCAACATCCAGGCGGGTAGGCAGAACCGTCAGCAGGTCAAACGGCATGGTTTTTTCCGGCAGTACGTTGTCACACAGACGGTTCCACCACACCGATACAGCCTCGTTACTCCAGAAGCCACACCAGTCACCTCTTTTTGCGGTGAAAAGTGCGGTGATGGTATCCCTGACATCGTCCGGTAATCCTTCCCAGCGACGCTGGCCAGTACCGCTCTGCAGCCAGAGTTCATGCAGCATCAGGCAGTTTTGCTCATCCAGCAGTACACCGTTCTGCAGGTATGTCAGCCAGCGGGTGAACGCGATATTCTCCGGCGATACAACGCCACGCCCGGCAGCCGTCAGTCCGGGGCATGGTTCAAACCGCACATCTTCAGTGGTCTGCAGAAGTCCGGCACTACCGGCCAGAAACAGCTGAATACCTTCATCTGTGGCGCGGCGATAAAGCGGTGTGACTGCACCGCTGGCCAGTCGTTTAATCTCAGCGATCTGTGCTGGTTCACCAGAAAAATACATACGATTCGAGCACCAGTTTGGCATGGGAATTCTCCTCTCACATGCGGCCTCCATCAGGCCGTGCCGCACCTGTAACCGGGCGACCGCATACGAATGCAGGTGCGGCCCCGAAGCCGCAGCGCGTGGAGGAGGAACGACGAAACGTGACCGGGTGAGGAGGCCGGCGACAGCGACACACTTGCATCGGATGCAGCCCGGTTAACGTGCCGGCACGGCCTGGGTAACCAGGTATTTTATTCACAGAACCGTGCGCAAAATGCTGTGGATAAGCTGGACACAGCAGTCCACAGCAGGCATACAGCCACACTCTCAGAGAATTGAGCGTTTTTTAGTCACAATAATGACATTTGACTGTGTGTGGATTCAGTTATTAGAATACTGTATATACATACAGCAAAAGAAAAGGGAGATGAGAACATGATCCGCATTGAAATTCTTTTCGACCGCCAGAGCACAAAAAACCTCAAATCAGGCACACTTCAGGCGCTACAGAATGAAATCGAACAACGTCTGAAACCACACTACCCGGAAATCTGGCTGCGTATAGACCAGGGCAGCGCCCCGTCTGTATCTGTCACAGGAGCCCGCAACGACAAGGATAAAGAACGTATCCTGTCTCTGCTGGAAGAAATCTGGCAGGACGACAGCTGGCTGCCTGCAGCATGAGTACCGTTTATCACCGTCCGGCTGACCCTTCAGGCGATGACAGTTACGTGCGACCGTTGTTTGCCGATCGTTGCCAGGCCGGTTTTCCTTCGCCTGCCACTGATTATGCTGAGCAGGAACTGGATCTGAACAGCTATTGCATCAGCAGACCTGCAGCCACCTTCTTTCTGCGCGCCAGCGGTGAATCGATGAACCAGGCTGGCGTGCAGAATGGTGATCTGCTGGTAGTGGACAGGGCCGAAAAACCACAACACGGGGACATCGTTATCGCTGAGATCGACGGTGAGTTCACCGTCAAACGACTGCTGTTGCGCCCACGCCCGGCACTGGAGCCGGTTTCAGACAGCCCGGAGTTCCGCACACTGTATCCGGAAAACATCTGTATTTTTGGTGTTGTCACTCACGTGATACACAGGACGCGGGAGTTACGCTGATGTTTGCACTGGCTGATATCAACAGTTTCTACGCCTCATGTGAAAAAGTTTTCCGCCCGGACCTTCGCAACGAACCGGTCATCGTACTCAGCAATAACGATGGCTGTGTGATCGCGCGCAGCCCGGAGGCAAAAGCCCTTGGCATCAGAATGGGGCAGCCCTGGTTTCAGGTGAGACAGATGCGCCTGGAGAAGAAAATACATGTATTTTCCAGCAATTATGCGCTGTACCACAGCATGAGCCAACGGGTTATGGCTGTTCTGGAGTCGCTTTCTCCCGCAGTTGAGCCCTACTCAATTGATGAAATGTTCATTGATTTGCGGGGGATAAATCATTGCATCTCTCCGGAGTTTTTTGGTCATCAGCTCAGGGAACAGGTAAAAAGCTGGACAGGACTCACCATGGGGGTGGGCATTGCGCCTACAAAAACGCTGGCTAAAAGTGCACAGTGGGCAACAAAGCAATGGCCACAGTTTTCCGGTGTGGTCGCGCTGACGGCAGAAAACCGTAATCGGATCTTGAAGCTACTGGGGCTGCAGCCAGTTGGTGAGGTCTGGGGAGTAGGACGCAGACTGACGGAAAAGCTGAATGCGCTGGGTATTAACACAGCACTGCAGCTGGCGCAGGCTAACACGGCATTCATCCGGAAAAACTTCAGCGTCATTCTTGAGCGTACGGTACGCGAACTCAACGGCGAGTCCTGCATATCCCTGGAAGAAGCACCACCGGCAAAACAGCAGATTGTCTGTAGTCGCAGTTTTGGTGAACGAATCACAGACAAAGATGCCATGCACCAGGCTGTTGTTCAGTATGCAGAGCGGGCCGCAGAGAAACTACGTGGGGAGCGTCAGTATTGCCGGCAGGTGACGACATTTGTACGGACATCCCCCTTTGCAGTAAAAGACCCCTGTTACAGCAATGCCGCTGTGGAAAAGCTTCCATTACCCACACAGGACAGCCGGGACATTATTGCCGCAGCATGCAGAGCGTTAAACCATGTCTGGCGTGAAGGGTACCGCTATATGAAGGCAGGAGTCATGCTGGCTGATTTCACACCATCGGGTATAGCGCAGCCGGGATTATTTGATGAGATCCAGCCCCGTAAAAACAGCGAAAAGTTAATGAAAACACTCGATGAACTGAACCAGTCTGGAAAAGGGAAAGTGTGGTTTGCGGGGCGAGGAACCGCCCCTGAATGGCAAATGAAACGGGAAATGCTCTCGCCTTCGTATACAACACAATGGACTGAGATCCCCATTGCTTCATTCTGATATATCAGAATAATTTTTGCATTTTAAGGCGCACATCATTCATTGCCTCCTGCACCGAATCAGTAGCAGAAGGAGGCATTTTTTCAGCAGATTGCAAAGCACCGAGTTCAGTCAACACAGCTCTGATATCGGCCTGAGAAGGCTTCCATCCTGTCGTCTGACTGAGTAAGGTTACAACCTGATCTGCTGAAAACTCCTCGCTCAAAATGGCAGTCAGCAATACAGGCAGGCGAGGATCAAGTTGGTGTAACGCCATTCCAGAAATAAATGCATTCCGGAACAGCTCACCACGCTCAGAACGCGGAACGGACTCTATCGCTTCCAAAGTTTGAAAGTCTGCAGCTTTTTCCGGATGCAGATAAAGTGTGAATTTTTTCCTTTTCCGTTCATCGTCCACAATATTACTCCTCTTTGAAAGCCGCGATAGCTTCAACCAGTGCTGTCTGTGGCGACTCCATCATCACTACTTTTTGCCCAAGATGGTGCCATGCCGTTTTTATCGAATCATAGATCAACGGGGCCCCACCACCGACAACATAAACACGATTCACATGATGAAAATCACCGAGCTCATTGACTACTTGCTCCCCCAGACTGGCAATAGCCCCCTCAATGGTATTAAGGACCAGATCAGTTTTTGTTTCGTCATTTATAACCTGCCGAACAAAGTCCGGGTCATTACGACGTTTAATCAATTCATCTGCAACGAGGAAACTGGTATCACTGGATGCCATGCGCAATGCACTCATTGCAGCTTTCGTAACTGAAGACACACCAATGCCAGAATTACCATGAATGGCACTTACAGAGTCAAATTGACCAACGATAACACCAACATCAAGCGTAGTGCCGCCAATATCAACTACCAGCGATTTTTCGAACTGACCAACTTTATCCATGACCAGACGAGAAAACACAGCTGGCAATGATTCAGGCATCACATCAACGTGTTCAATGGTGAAAACATCGCCTTTATTAAGACAAATCGGCCTCATTAAATTCTCAATTTTACGCTGAATGTTGAGTTCATTTTTTTGACACTCTTTCGTGTAGAACTCACTGATAGGCAAAGTCACAGTCAATGATACAGGCTGAGGCGCTAATCCACTATTCAGTAAAGCGTGATGCACAGCTAACAGGTTAACATCCGTATATTGATACTCAATATGAGTCGTAAGAATAGATTGGTTGCTAACTTCATCATACGTGTATTTTTTACCATCCAGTTCATAGTTAAATGTCTGGCGAATCCCTAACCCGTCAACCTTCCATCCATGACGAAATGAGTTTTGCGACAACGACTTACAGATTTTCCCATTGTCATTCCATGCCAACTTGATTGTTGTTGAACCATCATCGCAGTATACGTTCATCTATAGCCCCTTAAATACTCAATCTGAGTAAATCACTGTTTCTGGTTGCAAGGTAATACTCAATTTGAGCACTATCATAGTTATGAAACCACAAAACACAAGTAATATTTATTACATCATATGACATACTTCATATTTCATACTTCATAAATATGAATGCATGTTGACACATCAGGTTACCGTGTCAAAATATCATCATACTTCACACATCACATTTATGAGGTTGCAATGATTACTGTAGTTGGTGGGAACAAAGGTGGTTCAGGGAAAACTACCATTGCATCAAACCTGGCTATTGCTCTCGCAAATAAAGGAAGGGAAGTCTGCCTGTTAAACGGAGATCTACAACGAACAGCCGCAAAACATCATGCAGAACGAGAAGCTGCAGGACTGTTACCAGCAATAACCCTTGTTGAGAAATTTGATAACCTGACACAAACACTACAGGCTCTGAATGAAAAGTTCGATGATGTAATAGTGGATGTCGCAGGAAGAAACTCAAAGGAATTCATAACGAGTGGAGTTGTCGCACATCAAATAATTGCGCCACTACAGTGTTCTCAACCAGATCTGGATACTCTTACAGAACTAGAACAACAGATAGACGCAATGCGTAACCTTAACCCGGAACTTAAGGTTTATTGTTTACAAAGTATGGCAACAACCAATCCGGTTTTGAGGGGAAATGAGAGAAAAGAATTCCTTGAATATCTTGAAGAATTCCCAACAATTCAAGTCCTGGATTCAGTTATTTGTTTCAGAAAAGTCTATCGCGATTGCATGAGCAACGGCACCGGTGTAGTAGAAACGAACAATACAGCAGCCAGAGCAGAAATTGAACATTTAATGAATGAGGTATTTGGCCCATGGTGAAGAAACCCAGCCAGCAAGCATTAAACAGAGCTGCAGTTACGGTAGAACAAGCAGAGGCTCTGGCTCAGCGCCTTGCGGATAAACCATACGGCGCGCCGGAAAAACCCGAACCAGAAAAACAATGTCGGACGACAATCTCTCTTGGTGAAAGCATGCTTGTCACAATAGAAGATCTGGCATTGAGGAATAAACGCAATGGTAAAGATCCAAAAAATGTAAGTGCCATCGTCAGAGTAGCCCTTGAGCAATACTTAAAAACACTAACGTAATAATCAAGAAGTTATTACTTATGAAATCACACTTGTGAATTCACACTGTTTAAGCACCCTTGCATACAAGAGATCACATATTGCAGTGGTCTCTTCTTTTATAGAATAAATCACAATTCATAATTATGATTTGTGACTTATGCGTGTCTGTTTTTCAGCATTGTGACAGCATCGGACTCAGGCATCGAAAACTGCACCCGGTGCCGTGCAGCCACATCCAGTGCAAACACCTTCGTGTAGACCTCTGTTGAGCTGATGGACTTATGCCCCATCAGGCTCTGCAGGACCTTCAGCGGTATACCGGCATACAGCATGTGCATCGCATAGGAATGGCGGAACGTATGTGGCGTGACCGGGACAGAGAACGTCACACCGTCAGCGGCAGCGGCGGCAACCGCCTCCCCAATCCAGGTCCTGACCGTTCTGTCCGTCACTTCCCAGATCCGCGCTTTCTCTGTCCTGCCTGTTCGTTTATTACGCCGTTCCATGGGGATTTTCAGTGTGGCCACCATCGTCTGCAGCTGGCTGACGAACCAGGCGTCGGAGAGCGGAACCAGCCGGTGAGTCTGCTGACCGGCGGGCATTCTTCCTGCCGTCCTGGCGGCTTTTTCCGTCCGTTGTTTCAGGGTCGCAAGCTGCACAAACGGATACGGAGGCGCAAGCGAAAAATCCCCCCTTGTCAGCGCCAGCACTTCGTTAATTCGCGCGCCCGTGTTCCAGAGCGTCGCCAGCAGCATCTTGCGGTGAAGATCCGGCACGTAGTGGAGCAGGGCGCTGACTTCCGGCGCCAGCAGGTATTTCGGGAGTTCGCCCTGAACGAGAGCCATCTGGCGAAGTGCCAGCGCTGCTGGGTAGTCTATGGCGACAGGTAATGATGTGTTGCTTACTGGTATACAGTTAGCGGGAAGCGAAGTCATCGACATATCCCTCAGTGAAGACGCTTATGGATGGTGTCGCTGCGGTAATTTCAGAATATGCCATCATCCGTCCTGTATAGTGCATCTTCCTGCAGAAGGGTTTCAGCCGCCACGGTAATAAATGCTCGTACCGTGCAGATAGCATTCTGCACACTCCCCGAACTGATATACACGGGTTCAAGAGATTCGGTAACTCCATTACGGTGTACCAGTGCGTTTCGGGTCTTGATTACACCCTTAATCTCCTCCAATGGCCACTCATGTGGCGTTGTCAGCATCCTTGAAAAATACCGACCTATCACTTTGTGGCTCTGAAATGTCTTCTTCGCTACAAGAGACTGAGCTCGCCAGGTATAAACCTTCTCAGGAGTGTCTTTATCCGGCTCCTGCTCGACCCATTTGGAAGCAAGTAATTTTCTTCTGTCTTCCTTATTAGGAACCAACGAATCAGCCTCGTGCAGGAACTTCTGTAAATGCGGGGGATGACTAAGAAGTGCTCTTGCGCTGTACATCAGAAAGCTGTCCAGTACACTCACGCAATGAACGTAAGCCATCCGCTCTACGATCCTGGGTTGGTTGAACTGCATCAGGCTCTCTAACTCATCCAGTTCAGCCTTTGCATCCTGCAGGCGGTCAGGAATACTGGCAAGCGAAGCCTCAAAATATTGCTGCTCAGCCGCCTCTTCCATCCAGTCCTGAAACCAGCTGTATTCCTGCGCTGCCGCATCCCATTCAGGAGTTCCTTCCTCAGCATCCGGATAATTTTCCGCAATCCATTCGTCACGCCGTTCCTCCTGCATTTCAAACAGCAGTTCTTTCATACTTCCCATTTAAACCTCGCCATCAATGATGTAATCCCGCCATCAATTACTCCTCTGACCTTCAGGGGGCGATAATGTAATAGCCTTTAAAATAGTCATCTATCTGACAGGATTGCCAGGGCGGAGCACAATGTTGGAACAGCGGTTTTTTGTAGTCACCAACCAGTTGCCATGAGTCCGAGTTATCCATTCGTTCTGCAACCATTCTTCCGTTACGTTTCAGGATTTTTGGCGATTTCCAGTTATGTCTGGCGTTAATCATTTCTGTTGGCGTTGCGTATGCCGCTCCTGAATACAGCCATAGCTCTTTATGGCCATATACATCCTCAAGCTCCCGGACCACATCGTAAAATGATCTAAATGTTGGTTTACCCATACCTCGCCTCAAAAATAGTATCCGGTTCAATAGTCACGCAGAGTAATGATGACGCGCGGCACAACCCTACTTCTGTCACATGGATGATTTTCCCATGATGTCATCATTTCCAGGCTGATAATAAGCAGCCACATAACCACTCAATTAAATTACCGGATGGCCATTCCGGCCAGATCCGACTTTTATGTTATTCCGCATTTTCCGGAAGTGTACCACGGTCAGGAAGTAAGCGAAGCACTGTTTTCTGCTGCTGCGCGGCGCATCACAGGTCAGGGAGATGACACAGCATATAGTGTCATTAACAGCTAAATTCAGCACTACATGTTGTGCTGACGGGAGATGGCGCTGTGCGGAGGGAGAGGAAGATCCGTGACAGCCGGAAACCGGATCTGCGCGGCGGGAAACCAGCAACCAATATGATAATTAAGCAAAACACATGAAACCATACCTGATATGATTTATTTCTTAACAGGACATTATCAGATGGAGTGTGAAGGATGGATGAAGAACGGGTGTTTTCACTCAGCTATGAACAACTGACCCGGTTTGCGGAACGACGCATCCGGGAATGCAATCTGGACAGCCAGGGCGCAATTTATCTCTGCGAGTCAGCCAAAGCCGGAGCCGTGCTGATCTTCTGGCATGAACTGGCCATAAATGGCTATGCCTCAATGAATGCCATAAAGAGACAGGAGCTCATTGACGCCGACTTTCAGCGCCTCAGAAAGCTCATCTGGCCGGAGGATGACAGGTAATGACCCAGAGCCGCCGACCGTCGCCACTGCAGCGGAGAGTGCTGATTGTGCTGGCTGCCCTTGATGAAAAACGGCCGGGACCCGTGCTGACGCGGGACATAGAACAGGTGCTGGAGCGAAGCGGGGAAGCCCCGGTCTACGGGCCAAACCTGCGCGCCTCCTGCCGTCGTCTGGAGGATGCCGGCTGGCTGCGTACCCTGCGCGCTCCGAACCTGCAGCTGGCAGTGGAGCTGACGGACGCCGGCCGGGCCGTGGCACAGCCTCTGCTGCAGGCAGAACAGGACCGCCTCCGGGCAGAACAGCGTGCGGCAGAAGTCGTCGTACTGCCGCTGGTCCCGGCAGCAGGTCTGCCCGCAGACGGCACTTTTGCCACTGATCTGGCGGTGGAGCTGAACGGCATAACGTATCAGGCCTGCCGTGGGGATTTTGTGGTGCGTCTCGACGGCAGCACCTGTCTACAGTTATGGAATAAAGAAGGCAGGGTGATACGCCGGGAGGGCGATCCGCTGGAAGTGGCGCAGTGGCTGCAGGCCTGTCACGATGCAGGAATGGAGGTTCGTGTGCAGGTTAATGAAAGCATCGCCCCGTAAAAACATGCCTGCACGGTTTACACATCATCCCATGGTGGCAGCCGGTTAACTTTCCTGCGCCACCAGTGGAAAGAGGCCATGCACAGTCCGGACAAAAAACCACTCGTGATACTTATAATAATGCCCTCACCAGCCACCATTCCTGACGGCCCCCAGTAGATAAACCACATTGCACATCCCCAGGAAATGCCCCATAAGCCTCCCGTCAGCACCGTGACCTGCCAGAACGTCATAAAGGGTAATGGCGGGAGCCGGATACCCAGCCGCCAGAAAATACGCAGAAGAGGAGGGGCATAATTACTCCGCCACATCTTTTTGCTGTCCATCAGAGCAATGGCCCGGGCTTTTTTCTGCTCAAAGCTCACAGGAGCACCTCCGTTCCATGATGTAAACGTGATACATCTTATTGTTATTGATTATTATTATCATAATGTAATTATGTTATCACGCACCGGTAAAGTTTGATGATATTCTTTGCATTAGGATACCTTGCAGAGCTTGCTTCTGGCGTGAAACGAACATTCTCATTTAGAGAAAAGGTATTGATTCCGCCCTGCATATCCTTATCTTTTCCATAAAAAATTGCCTGATCTTTGTCACTTTTAATCAGCACATAAGCTGGATTAATACTTATTATTTCTCCTGTGTGTTCAGGATTGATTGTTACTCCTGCTGACCAGTCTTTTCTTACTTGCAGGGTGGGAATTCCTGCCGGGAGTTATTTATTCTTCCAAAGCGCATGTAACGAACAAAGTTCAGACATCCGCGTATTGCTCTCGATTATATCAAGTAATTTCAAATTAGATGGATTTATCCAATAGATTACTTTTAGACATCTATCATAGTGTTCAATTACTTTATTTATCACATCTTCAACTTGGTATGCTTTCTTGTTACGCCATAATGGCTCATGATGAGAGAGTTGTAATAGCCCCCGTTTAAACCGGACACTTCACCAGTAAGACATAGTCATAGAGCTATGTTTAAGGAGTGTCCTGTGCAAAGAATCGAAGTGATCACTGGCGAGCAAAAGCGCCGCCGTTATTGTTCTGATCCTGGGGTCCGCTTGGAAAACGGAAAATATCCCACGCTAAGACTATTTTCTATACAGTAACAGTTTGCTGTTTCGCTCTAACTCTCAGAATTGTTTGCCGTGTGGTTCGGAATTCCCTGGCAATAGCACTTATACTTGCCCCAGACTTAATGCGTTCGAGTACCTTCTGTTTTTGTTCTTCATTTAATACCGGTGGGCGACCAAAACGTTTTCCTGCATCCCGTGCTCTTGCTATCCCTGAATAAGTTCGTTCAAGTAAAAGATCTCGTTCAAATTCAGCGACCGCTGAAATCACTTGCATTGTCATTTTTCCTGCCGGACTGGTCAGATCAACACCACCTAATGCCAGGCAATGCACCCTGATGCCAGATTCGGTCAGTTGCTCCACTGTTTTCCTGATATCCATTGCATTACGACCGAGGCGATCCAGTTTTGTGACTATCAATACATCGCCACTTTCCAGACGATCAAGCAACCGGTTAAAACCAGGACGTTCACTGGCTGCTACTGAGCCACTAATTTGTTCTTCGATTATTCGTTGGGGTCTGACGTTAAAACCCGCGCTTTCGATTTCCCGACGTTGATTTTCGGTCGTCTGTTCCAGAGTGGAAACCCGACAATAGGCAAAAATTCGAGACATAGTGAGATCTTCTGTACGAAATAGGTGTACATATTATAATGCGTGTCCGAAAGTAATTTCGCTGACTTTCGGATATATCTGTTTAACAATGTCCGAAACCGGTCGTTTTCGGTCACAACAAATCCATAACACATGAAAACTTTACACGAGGGAAGCATTCATGCCACGGCGACAAATACTGAGTAGTGAAGAGCAAGCTCGCCTGCTGGTTATACCAGATGATGAAATTATTCTGACCAGAATGTGTTTTCTTTGTGATAAAGATATTGCTCTCATTAATAAGCACCGGCGTCCAGCTAATCGCCTGGGCTTTGCGGTATTACTCTGTTACCTGCGTGGGCCTGGATTTGTTCCGGACAAAAATAATTCACGGAAAGGCTGAGCGATATCCAGGGCTTCAGTCCGTCATATCAACAACCAGCCTGAATCTCAAAGATATTGAAACGTACTGGGGTGAGGTATTACGCCTAGCAGCTTCGATTAAACAGGGGACAGTCACTGCATCGCTGATGATGAAAAAGTTAGCCAGTTACCCAAAACAGAATGGACTGGCCAAAGCGCTGAGAGAAATTGGTCGAATCGAACGGACACTGTTTATGCTGGACTGGTTTCGAGATCCTGGTTTGCGACGACGTGTACAAGCTGGGCTGAATAAAGGAGAAGCCCGTAATGCTCTTGCGCGAGCGGTTTTTATGCACCGGCTGGGTGAAATCAGGGACAGGGGGCTGGAGAATCAGAGTTACCGGGCCAGTGGTCTGACGTTACTGACAGCGGCAATCGCGTTATGGAACACGGTATACATAGAAAGAGCCATTGAATCCCTGAAACGAAAAAAGCTCCCGATTAATGACCAACTGCTCTCTCACCTTTCGCCGTTGGGCTGGGAGCATATCAATCTTAATGGGGATTATGTCTGGCGTAATAATCTTAAGCTGGGTACAGGGAAGTACCGACCATTACGCAATGTCGATATCGAATCGTACAAAAAACAGTCTTAGCGTGGGATATTTTCCGTTTTCCAAGCGGACCCCATCCTGCGTGGACGGCAGGCCCGTGGCAGGCAATCAATGTAAAAGTCCTCTCTGCTCAGCATGTTGATGGCCTTTCTGGTGTGGAACCTTAAGGAAACAACATGTTGGGTGGAGTGGACAATCCAAATGGTGAATTACCGTCTTATATCATTGGCGCAGACAGTTGCTAATGTGCACCTTTTAAGAAAAGGTGCCAACTTTCGGCATAACCGAGGAATAGAATAGCGTCGGAGAATCGAAGTCAGCTATGATTGCCTGTGCCTGTTATATAAAACTGGAAGACATCCATCCCCTTTCCCGACATATTATCTCTTTAAACTCTCCGCCTCCATGCAAGATATTAATAAAAGGAAATTTTTTATTTTATGTCTGGCGAGTCAAAAAACACCTACATCAAACATTGTTAATTAATTGTAATCACAGATATTTTTAATATATACAACTCACACATAATTAATATATTTACACAGCCCATTCTGACTAAAAACCCTCAAATGAGTTGTCAGTCAGATTATAATAAATAAAATATTAGACCTTCTTTCATTATAGCAAATATTTTCACTCATACTGAAAGCTATCCAGCCTTTAAGGCCAGAGAATAATAATTATTAATAATACGAAATAATAACAAAAAAGTAATACTTTCATATATTATGCATGCCAATTAGCTCTCTGGTTTTGTACGAGCAACTGCGAAATGGCCCTGCTGGATGTGATGCCAGAAAGAGCAGCAACTGTACGCGAGCTGTATTAAGTTGTTTAATTTGTTATAGGAGTCAGCTATATGCAAAAAAGTAAGATATCAAAAAGAATAAAGCCTCTTTGCTTAATAGTTCCTTTGCTGTTATCAGCATCATGCCACAATATTACGCCCCCCTCTAAATTAACCAACTATATAGACAAAACAAAATCACTATTTCCAATAGAAAATTATCCTCAATCTGTCGATAACTGGTTCCCTTCCGGCCCAGAGAGGCATATTTCAGTCATAGATAAAACAGCACAGTCACGCCATTTTTCTAACCTGAAATCGCTCTATTTTGGGATGAAAGCAGGCGAAAAATCTCCATGGAACATGTTTTATATAGCATCCGTCCTTAACCAGGGGGTTGAAGCAGATCGTGATGCTAATATAAAAAAGTATCTAGGAGAGAAAAGTGTTTTCTGGGGGGCAAATTTTAGAGTCCACACGAACACATGGAAACAGCAGATAAGGGATAACGCGACGACCAACATTGACCGGACTTATGACCCGTCAAGACGGGGAATTACCATTAGAGAAACCCTGGTCAGACTTCTTCCGACTCTCGACCCGGCTTATGATAATCCAGGTCAGGCTGGGCAAGGCTATCCTTTTGATAATTTACAGGAATCATCAATCCGTCCCGGCACCCCTGTATTTGTCTTATCGACAAGCAACGACGGTCGCTGGAAATATGTTTTATCTCCCACTGTCAAGGGTTGGATATATAGTGAAGATATAGCAATGGTAGATCCACAGTTTGTTACTGAATGGCTGACTCTGGCTAATAAAAATCTAGGAGCGTTTATAAAAAAATCATACTCCGTTCATGAAAAAGAACTCTACTATTTTACGGCCCTCCCAGGAACTATCCTGCCATTCAGGAATAAACGCAACGGAGTTTTTGTGGTTGCAGTGCCTGTACGCAACTATGATGGGCGCGCACAAATTCGCTACGTCGAACTCAAGGAAGATGTGTTTGTTGCTATGCCATGGAAAATGACTCCCAATAATATAGCTATACTGATGAAAGCAGTGATCGGTAGACCCTATGGCTGGGGAAATTATAACTATTACAATGACTGCTCTGCCGAAATACAAAATCTTATGATTGCATTTGGGATATTGCTTCCCAGAAATTCTGCAGCACAAATACAGACGGCTTCCCGGCTTGTCAATCTCAGTCAAGCGAACATCAATACAAGACTGCGTTACCTCATGGATCATGGCAGACCTTTCACCACTCTTGTATACATCCAAGGACACATCATGCTGTATATAGGTAATGCTGTAATCAATGGGCAGCATGTACCAATGACATATCAGAATATATGGGGTTTGCGTCCGGTGGATTCCAGTAGCCGAAGCATTATTGGCGGTGCCGTTTTTTTCCCACTACTGGCCTCTTACCCGGAAACTCCAAGCCTGGAACCTCTGGCTGGCAAGGCGCTATTTAAATTGGGCTTTATTGAATAAATTTCGTTATATTTTTAACAAAACCATAAAGTTCATGAAGTAAAATGGGAATATCGGATAACCTCAGGCACTAACAATGGTCAGGCCTCCTGACCATTAACCATTATGGCAGACGTAAAAGTCTTTCACACCTGGCAAGTTGCTATTTAGTCTTGATAATTCGGTCTTCTTCATGTTATGTGTATGGTTTATCGCAAAATGTCATGGACAGCACATACAATCATCTACATTAATAAAAAAATCAGCAAGAGGAGGAATCAATATTAAACATGTCTCAGCGAAAATTATAAGCACCAAAACAACACAGAATTTTAAATTTGTGCGCATAAAGCTTTTGAGACACTTAAAGAAGTATCTACGTTGCATTAAGTATTTGTTATCAGCCAGCCATCCACGGACAACTATTACGTTTTTTTAAAAATCGAGGCTAAAAATATAAAGAACAAGCAATAATATCAAGCGAACAAGATGTAATACATTAAACAACTCACCACTATCACCACCACACATTTTGAGCAAACTCCTGACGACGAGACAAACAGGAGCCATTATAACAACCACAAGCCAGCAGCAAACACAACGGTCAATTATTAATCATTATTAACACCCCATACAACAAGCATATCGGAAGGATTACTATACTGCTAATGCAACAGAGGGACTGGTGTTCCTGTAGCCCAGCACACATCCGCTATCAAAGTATAAGCGATCAAATGCGTAAAACTATACACCTCCCCGACAACAAAAAAGCATGACTTCAGCAAACAGTATTAGCCACTAATAGCCAGATAATAATAAACAACTTTACAGTAACGGCAATAAATAACAAATAATAATGCACGCATAAAAAAAACTATCTGGACATAAAAATTCTTAATCTCTATATTTTCGCCTTCAAAAAAGGAGAAAGGCCTGCTCAGCATGAAAACGCATAACGTTATTCTTGACGTATTAAGAAATGCAATAATAATAGATGGGGAATCTAATCCTCTTTCAAAAAACGAATGTTTTTTAATCAAATATCTTTATGAAAGACAAGGAACCTCAATATCAAGGGATGAGTTAACACAACATTGCTGGCCAGGAAGGGTAGTATCTGCAACATCGCTCCCTGTAGCAATAAAACACATAAGAGATGTTTTAAGGAAAATAAAAAATGAAGAAATAATAAAAACTCACAAAGGTGAAGGATACTCTTTTCTTCCCGGAATAATTGAAATAAAAATTATTGATTCTTCTCCCGGGAACAAAACAATGAACACAAAACACACGGTAAAAACAGGACATCACAAACTACAAATTCGAAATTTCTTAACTGCAATAACAATAGGAATAAGTGTGTTTTTTTGGGGGGCGATCAGCTTCGTTATATATACGAGATACGCTAATAATATAAAGCACTGGCACACAAATAGTGGCTCACTGATAATTTCCACATCAGAAACAATGAGTGAATTAATAGATGACGCACACGAAGGAGACACTATCTTTATTGATGATATGGAGTCAACACTTATCTGTGATAAACAAACATGCAACTTTATAAAATGAAAACTTCATTTGTAATAACTTCCATTATTGCGATTTTTGCCACATTATTAATCATTAACAATAACAATGACATAACATTTTTCTCTGAGAGGACATACAAAAATATAACAGAACACACAGACATAAAAAAAAATGGGATTAGGTTTAACATTCTGCATTACATGTCAGATGACAATGCAAAACTAATTATTTCAGAAACACTTTCTGGAATAGCTATAAGAACAAGCTTACACGGATATCTGTTAATACCAACTCATAAATATAAAACATCCAGCTCAGGCTCATTTCAATCTATAGGCTCAGTGTTATCTCTATGCTCCTACCACGCCAGCAATCATGACATTATATTTTTTGATGGAAGCAGAGGTGTATTAGAAAATAATAATCAACTGATACCATTGCCAACTATATTTTTAGGGCAGAAGAATCACAGCAAGCATCCCAAAAATATAGCTCAAGAAAGAAACATAGAGCATAACAATGAAGAAAACAACAATTATCAAGAACTGACAACAATCAATTACTAATATTACGAGAAGCGGTGTAACAAAGGATGTTCACCGCAAAAATCATTAATTTAAAACTGAGCTGGCCCCTGAAATACCAGACAGTAGATGTATCTTAAAATAAGAGATAGGCTTGGATATATGTCTAACACTAGTTCTAATTTTGAGATGGCTGGCGTTTTGTTAGGAAAAGAGGTGCGTAAACGTAAAACACCTCAGGAAAAAAATCGCAATTATTCAACAGACTATGGATCCGGGCATGACGGTGTCCCACGTGGCGCGTTTGCATGGAATTCAGCCCAGTCTGTTGTTTAAGTGGAAGAAACAATACCAGGAAGGAAGCCTCACTGCTGTGGCTGCCGGTGAAGACGTTGTTCATGCTTCTGAACTGGCCGCTGCAATAAAGCAGATTAATCAGCTTCAGCGTTTACTGGGTAAGAAAACCATGGAAGTTGAGATCCTCAAAGAAGCGGTGGAGTATGCACAATCGCGAAAATGGATAGCGCATGTGCCCTTGTTACCTTCGGACAAGGAATAGCCCCGGTAAGCCGTGTTCTGGGCGTGCCACGTGCGCAGTTAACATTACGGATGAAGGCATCTGATAACAAGCCAGATAAACGGCGTCAGAGGCGCGATGAGGCTGCGGATGCAGAAGTCTTATCGCGCATCCTGGATATCATTGGCGATATGCCAGCATACGGGTATCGCCGTGTCTGGGCGATACTCAGGCGGCAGTCCCGAAATGAAGGACTACCGTTCGTGAATGCAAAGCGTGTTTACCGGATAATGAGCGAAAATAGTCTGTTGTTGTTACATGACAAACTATCACGACAACATCAGGAATATCAGGGCTGCATAAGCCCCCGCTATCCACCTTCCCGGAATCACGATTCTTTGTTTTCCTCTCATCAGAAATACACCACCACCGGCGTCAGGCTTCCCTGCCAACGTTTTACCGGTTCCTCAGCACCGGGGAAATTCACCCGCACATCACTCAGGGATGTCCCCCAGACACCGGCAATATGCTGGCTGCCATTCTCCTGTGACAACAGCGACTCTGCCCCCGAAATAAACGCATCATAACGTGCCGTCGAGCCGGCATAGTCCGGGGTCCATTCATAGCCGTTCACCTGCTTTTCGGCCCCCAGCGTGGTCACCTCTCCGCTGACCACGCTCCAGCCCTGACCACCAGTAATATTGTCCTGCCATGCCAGAAGATGGCGCATCGTGCACGTGATTTCCCCGTAACGCACCTGTCCCCGGGCCGCAATACGGGGAGATGATGGCACCACCTGAAGTAATGTCACCGACGGCTGCAGCCCCGGACGGGCAGTTGTCAGTGATGTGGTATGTCCGCCAAGAATATAAAAATCCTGCCCTCTCCGGCTTTCTCTGACCATGCCGCTTTTACCCGTTGTCAGACCGGCCTGCACGGCGTCTGGTGCACTCATCCGCACAGCGCGGGGCTGCCACTGCCAGGACACATCGCGGACATACAGCGTGCCGCTGAATTCCGTTACCCCCACAGCCATTCCCTCCTGCCAATGGCCCGGAGGAATAATCAGGGGTTGCGCCAGCACACTGGCTGAAGTCAGAAAAAACAGAGCCGGAAACATACCGGACTTCAGACGATGAATAATATTCAGCACCGGACCGTCCTCCTGCTTACTGGTACTCAATACTTACCGGCAGTGACACCCGCCAGCGTTCCGGCATCATGCCGTTCAGACGTAATTCACCACTGCCTGCCACAGTCTGTGCACCATACGCACCTTCAACCTGACGCAGGGAGGCATCACTGAAATGACTCACTCCCGAATAACCACTGATGGTCATTGTCTGCAGCCAGCCGGGGCCTTCGCCACTGAACATCTTCTGCAGAACACCCGGAATATCAGAAGCCTTCATGGCTGTGCTTTCACCAGGCAGACCATTCACATTCAGGTCGTCATACACACCGGCATACGCCGGCTGTCCATCCTTCACATGGAGCAACACCCCCGCAGCCTGCATTCTGAAAACAAATGTGCCTGCCCGGACGTTATTATCTCCGGTGACAGGCAGCGTCACCTCCGCCACGCCTGGTGCTGTCCATTCAAGCGAAAATCCCTCAGTACCCTTTCCGTAACTGACCCGGGGAGAAAGCCCCTCACGTCCTGCCGGTGTGGTCAGGGTGGTTTTTCCCAGTAAAACGGTCATCGCCGGCAGTGCGACCGGAATTGCCTGCTCACCGTCACGAACACCGCGGCTCTGTTTAACCTCCAGACCTTCATTTCCCTGTCCGACTTTCCATACCCACGGATTACGGGTGCTGGTCACCGGGCCTTCCAGCTTAAGCTCTCCGCTGAAATCTTCTCCCGGCGTGTTCCAGGCCAGTACACAGGAAGGCAGGAGGCTGGCAGCAAACAGAAACAACGTCACCTTTTTCACTTCTCTTCTCTCCTTATATCCCTGCAACCATCACTGTACCGTGACCGTCACATTCAGCCCCGCCTGCCATGCTGCAGGTGTACCCTCCGCCGGCAACCGCAGTTCAAAATCCGACACTACAGAGGCATATGCCGCAGCCAGATTCATCACCCGACCGTCAGCCAGTATCCCCTGAGAGATGACCTGACCATTGTCTGCGGCACTCATGCCATTGCCAAAACCCTGGTTCATCAGAAGTAATGTGGAAAGGCGGGTTTTCAGCCACTGTGGCAACGTTCCTGACTGTACATCCGTCACGCTCTGTCCGCTGACCAGCGACATCCCTGCAGGCACTGCCGTCCCCTCTTCCTGTGCACCGGCACTGACTGCCATCCCCTGATTCAGGGTGAAAGAAAGCTGCCCCGACACATTTCCCGTTTCCGGGTCACGTACCGGGACAGAGGCGCGAAAACGTTGCGCCGTAGTGCCACTGCCTTCCTTTACGGCGAAAGGCTGTCCGTTACTGCTGAAGGTAATCAATGGCGTGAACCCGGGACCACCGCGCTCAGCCACCTCATGCAGATGTCCCTCCAGAAACGGCAGCGCCCCTTTGTCACGCAAATCAAAAACAAGCTGTCCGTTCTCTGTACGTGCATCGGCAGTATCCACTGACCAGGTCTGGTCAGGTGAACTTATCTGCCAGGTCCATTTCGGTGCTTCGTCAGTGACAAAGCCATTAAACTGAATTTCTCCACCATCAAGAATATCTGCATGAGGCGCAGCCGAATAAAACAGGGCCACCGAAATAATGGCAGAAAGAAGGGCTTTATAATAATGCACTATTTTCATTGTTATTTACTCTGCTCTGTTCCGGAGTATATAAAAATAAAAACCAGATCATTCAAAAGTGTTCCCACTGAAAACAATACAGAACCGACATGCATCACAACGCATTCCGACAGAAAAAACACCTGTTCCGATATCCCGGTTCTGTATATTCAGACCACCGGAAACAGTGGCCTGAATTTTTAATCAGCAGCAAACGGTGAGGTTTTACTGCCGGATGCTGCTGAATTACACGTAGGAGACAGTAATCGGCAGAGAAGCGTTCCACTGAACTGTGCCGTCAATCTCCTTATCAAGGGAGATATTGATTTTTGAGGATACAGGGATAGCTGATACATAAAAAGCGCTAAAAGTATGCTCGGTTTCAGAAAAATCCACCTTCCCTGCAGAAGCGCTATCACTAATATCCTGAGGATTATAATTTTTTGCTACGTCAGCAAACACTTCTCCCGCAAAACCCAAAGGATCAGGATGTACTGCCTCCGGCTGTTTAGCTACCCCCCCAAAAAAGCCACTCCCACTATCAGTGGCATATACTTTATAGACACCCTGCCCATCACTACCCTTGAAAGAAGCTATTGCAGCAGCCCCCATAATAGTCTCAGCTTTACCAAGACTCTCACCTTGAGAATCTTTTATGTTCAGAGTTAATGATGCCGTCCCCGCGCTAAATGACTCCATATCAACCGCATCACCATAACTAATCTGCGGAGAAATACCCTGCTGTCCCTTAAATGCATCAGAAGTCTGAGTACGAATACCCAAGAGCGGAATAGCGCTCTTCAAAGAGATCTCAGCAGTCTTCTGGCCTTTCTCGAACGTTGCATCCAGACCTTTTACCACATCGCCAACTTTCACTTCCCACGGCCCCTGCAGGGATGCCGGACTAAATATCCCCCCCATTTCAACTGAACCACCCAAACCGTTTGGAGTCCACGCCATTGCATGACCGGATACTGCAGCAGATGCAGCCACAGCCAGTGCAATCAGAGTATTTTTCATAAAATAAATTCCTTAACGTTTCATAAATAATAAACTGAAATTAGTAATCCTTATTTACCCTGAATTACCGCAAAACCATCCCCTGCGGATTCATTTAATTAACCGCATTTCATTAAACACTGTGTTTAACTCAGAACAGTTTTACGTTAATCCCGTTTAAAAAACGGCAAATCCCTTTACCAATTACGGCTCTCCAGAGCCGTGAGATACATGTATCTATGCCAAAGATGAATTATCAGCCTTCCACCTGCAGCGCTATCTGCAGATTTCCCCGGTAGCTGACCGGTACTTCCAGCTCTGCTGGCGCATCCGTTCTTAACTCAACCAGCTTCTGTACCTCCGGTACGGTTATCACCACATCCTCACCCTGCTGTCTGGCGCTGAGTGCCACTTTCTTTCCGTCAACCATCAGGGCTGTCTTCAGCGTGATGTGGGCTTCCCCGTTATCTGGCAGCACCTGCTTCACCGTGATATACGCCAGGCCACCTGATGCCGCCCTGAACTCTGCGTTACGGATGGTCAGGCTGCCGGGAAGAGGCGTCGTGTCTCCACTCCGGTACAGCACCGGGTCTGTCGGTGTACGGGTCACCTTCACCACGCTGTTACCTGACACATGACCGTTCACCACCCCCAGATACTGCGTTTTCTCGCTGTATTCAGCGGACAGTGCTGCCTGAATACTGAGTGCACTCAGGACCAGGGTGGCTGCCGTCATTGTTTTCTTCATTTATTACCCCTCTGTTCCGTGTTCCGGAGAGCGGTTATTTTTTATCTGCCTTATCAGACGGATTAATCGGCGAATCAGATGCTTTCTGCCCGGAAGGAGCCGCAGCCTTTTTCTGGTTAATTGTCCAGGTCTGCAGGCTTCCCCAGTCATTCAGGGAGTCCACTTTCACCACATTCCTCTTCACCTGTACTTCATCACCCGGCATGAACATCAGCAGTTTCTGTGCCGTCTCATTATCCGTGGCAATTTTCTTCCCGTTTCCGTCCAGCAGACTGCCAATCGCAAAAACGTACGGCGTGGTGTTCACCAGCATGGTCCTGCCATCCGGGCGACTCTGCAGGCTGATGCCCTCTTCTGCCCCCTTGCGCCCTTCAAGCAGTGCCTTCGGTCGGTAGAACAGTTTCAGCTTCGTGCGCAGTGCCACTGCAATACCGCTTCCCTCCAGAGCCGGCGGAATATCCTGCAGGTTCAGCCAGTACACCGACTCTTTATCCTTCGGCAGATGATCCGAGGCCATGATGATACGCAGTGCCTGCTGACCCTCCGGCTTCACTTTGAAGAAGGACGGCGTCACCACAAAGGTCGGACGGGTGTCCTTCTCCACGATATTGTCCACCCAGGCCTGACCACCAAAGGTACGAGCCTTGTCATTGTTGGTGACCGTGATGGTCAGCGCATCCTTGTCCCCGCAAAAGATATAGCGGGTCTGGTCTGCCGCCAGGGAAGCCATCGCACTCTGACAGGTCATCATCAGCGCCAGGGACACCCCCAGTGCTTTTGTCACCCGGTTGGTGAAAAACGTCGTTACTGCGTTACGCTTACTCACACGTAATCTCCTGTAGTTTCTCAGTATCCTGCAGTTTTGCCGCAGGTATCCGGCACTGGCCCAGGGTGATATCACCGGGCGCATCCACCATGTTAATCATCAGCACACCATTGTTGGCCACAAAGCCCAGCGGTGTGTTCTTACTGTCACGTGCCCAGGTTCCCCCCGGCACAAACTCACCGTCACGCTGCTTCACCTGCAGCAGGTAACGCTTAACTTTCAGGGCATCAAACGGCATCCACACCACCGCCTTGTCCGTCGGCACCACCTTCTGACTGGTGTTCGTCAGTTCGGCACTCAGCGGCAGTGTGCCCGCATCAATCGTCACCGTGTTCCAGTCATAGCTGTTCAGCGGTACCACCAGGTTGCCGTCACTGTCAGTCTGTCCGTCTCCGGACGTCACCTTCACTCCGGGGGTATCCTTCACGTTCACCACAGCCACGGTGTCCCCGGTCGTGCGGCTGAACATAATGTCTTTAGCCGCCGGAACGGCCAGTACCGAACCGCTGACCGAGACAGAACCACTGGTTCCGCCGGACTGCGAGTGGTTCAGGGCACCATTCAGATAAGCCCGGTCACCACTGTACGACGCGTTCAGATAACTGCTCACACCACCACCGCTGTCACGACCACCGCCCAGGCCATAGCTGAAACGGTCATTCAGCGAGCCGGACACACCGGTGCTGAAGCCTGTGCCACCGTCTTTACTCGTACTCACCGACGTACTGCTGCTGTAGCGACGTTCAAACAGTGTGAACGGTACCGATACTGACGCCGATGCAGACCAGTTGTTTCCCCCCCGGGTGTTCCGTGAACCGGACCAGCCCAGGTTAAGACTGACACCCTTAATCTGTGTGCTCAGGGTGCCGGTAATCCCCGTGTCCTTACCGTTGTCATCGCTGTACCGGTAACTCCCGGTCATGGATGCGGGGTAATAGCTCCGCTGCCAGCCGGACACCGACAGACTGAACAGTCCACCCACCGGCTGACTGACACCGGCATTCCATTCATCCTTCGTCCGGCGACAATGATTTGACTGCGACCACAACTCTGTCGGGTCAAAGGAGGACATGTCCTCATATTCCTCACTCTGCCGTGACCAGCTCACCCGCAGTCCGGTGTTCGTCATCTCCAGTTGTTTACTCCAAGATAGCTGCACCTTATTTCCGCTGCGGCTGCCGTCACGGTATTTTGCCGTGGCATAAGCGCCGTCAGCAGATACCGCCCCCAGATAACTCAGTCCCAGAACAGCCCCGGCGCTGACACCCTGCCAGTCCTGGTTAAACACCCCCCCGGTGCGCAGCGTCAGCCCGTCCAGACCGTAACCGTATGACGCCGCAAACACACCGCCTTTCAGGTCACTGTCATCGTCAGGCAAACCGGCTGCCACACTGAACTCGTGCTGCCCCGGACTTAACTGCCCGGCCATCACCGACAACGGGAAGTTCTGTACCTGCTCGCGCCCGTCTTCACCGGTGATTTTCATGGTCACATCACCACTGGTGTACAGCGGCACATCCGTGATGGAGAACGGACCCGCCGGCACCATCTCCGAATGCAGCAACCGCCCGTTCTGCGTCAGCGTCACCCTCGACGGTCCGTTCGCAATGCCGCTGAACACCGGGGTATACCCCAGATTGCCCGGCTTCATGCTGTTGTTCCGGCTCAGCAACACTCCGTACGTTCCCGTGCTGCCCAGCAGACTGTCCCCGGTGGATGTTTTCCCGACAGCCAAGTCCGCACTCAGTGCGCGGATGGCCCGGGTGGCCGTAAACATGTTTATCGTGGTGGAGTTATCCCCGCTGTCACCGCCGCTGGCCGTGGCAGAAGAACTCACCACCCAGTGCCCGATATTGGCTTTCAGGTCCGCTGAGCCAAAGACCGAGGTGTTATTACGGCCGGTGTTGGCGTTCGCGTTATAGTTCACGCGAAATGCACTGGTCCCGTAATCCCAGTCCACATTCTCCGGCATCTTCACCAGCCCCTTCTGGGGAATGGACAGCGCCAGACTCTGGGTGGAAACATCAAAATCCACCTTCACTGACGGGGCTTTTGTCAGCACATAGCACTGTCGTGTGGCGTCATATCCCTCACGAAAGTAATCTGCACTGACGTAAATCCCGGCCTTCGTCAGCCATGCCTCTGTCAGACACAGTTCATTACTGTCCTGTGGTGTCACATCCAGTATCTGTTTCCCGGCCTCCTTCCCGTTCAGGGACAGGTCAACCAGATAACGCCCCGGCGCATAGCTGCCGTTCAGGGCTGCCCAGACTTCCGGATTAACCCCGGCACCCCCCTGGATAAAGGACATATCCAGTTTTTCACCTGCAATACCTGTGGCACTGGCAAAAGCAGCTGATACGGCAAGCGCGTATACAGTCCGGAAAAATACGAACAAAATTGATTCAGCGGCTACCTTATACCCTTGCACACACAATCCTTTTCTCAGTTACTGATACGTCACCACAAAGGTCAGTGCCCCCGAGTATTCCCCCGCCTTCACATTCGCCGGAAACACCGGCTGCGCACGAAAACGGAACAGCCCCTTAGCGGCAAACTCCACCGGGTAATTCACCGAATGACTGTCCTGAGTCAGACGTCCGCGATAATCAGCCTGTGTATCCACTGCCCGCACATCCACGCGAATACCCTCACCAGCACCGCGGGTGACCACGCCCCCTGCGTCCAGCTGCCCCGGGTTACCAAAATCCAGGGTGGCGACCTGCCCGGCCTTAAAGGCAGAGCAGCCCTGAACCGTGGCGCCGGACTCATACAGACGCACAGTGAAGTCACGCGGTGGTACGGATGCTCCCGTGGACTTGCGGTAAGTCCCGAATGTCAGCCGGTCACTGTTACCGGAACTGTCCGCATCCACCACCACATGACAGGCCGAAGCCACAACATCCATAGAAAATATTGTTTTTTGTCTCCCTTCCGCCGTTTCTGTCAAAGCCAGGAGCCATGTACAGGCAATAAAGAAGAAACAAATAAAACGCAAAAAAAAAAATAAAACACCTCCAGGAGGGCATCATTTCATTCTTGCAGCGAATATCCCCCCTCCAGCAGAAAAAACAAAATTATAAAACATTATTTAAAATTAATTTCTTTAAAAACATACAGTTAAGAAAACCCACAAAAATGCATTACACAAAAATAAATTTGCGCATATATAAGCACTAGCCAACATTAATGCGCGTTGCTTCTGCAAAAAAAACATCCTGAACACCATGCATATCAGGATGAAACTGGTTTGCGATATAACAACAGCTAATATCAGATAATGGGAAGGGATAAGATCATAGAGAGGCGCACCAGCCATATTCCGAATAAGGAGAAAACACCAGCAGTAATACATGCAACAAAGCAGGCGGACGAAAAATCTCGTCTTAATACAGAAGGTAATATTGTACCGTCATGAATACCTCATTCGCATAGCTAAACTGGAAAGGCCCCTCTGAACAGGCAGAGAAACGGGTGAACAGCGCCCCGGCAGCGTGGCTCATGAACTTACCGGATCTGCAGGTAAAAAAATATCCGGATCAACACCTTCGCCACTTCCAGTGTATCCAGCAGGAGGATATGTTTACAGATTACGATCGGCAGTTCAGTGCTTAACGTGAAGGAGAATCGCTGACGAAAATCCACGATGTGTACATCCGTAGCAAAAGTGCAACAACGGGAAAATAAAATATATCAATGATACCGTACAGCATTGTGAAATTCGCGGGTTACCAGAACCAGAACAACTGACTATCAGGCAGGTGTGGCTCAAACCATTACTGGCTTCGCTACATGCGAGGATAGAGAAAAATGCCACACAGTCGAGTAAATTCAGACTGGAAAAAGTGTTCAGCTATGTTCTGAATCAGAGGGGCGCACTCAGTTATTACAGTGAGGTCGATCTGGCAGAGACGGATAATAACCATACGGAAAGAGACCTGCGTGCTGTCTGAACGGTGTTGCACAGAAAGCGTATCAGCACCATGTTCTGAGAGTTCTACCAGACAGACTCACCAACCGGGTTGATAAACTCAGTCATAGCACTCATCCACAAATACTGTATCCGGTTAACACGTACGAACTATTTATTACTAATGTGGCTGAGAGCTACAGTTGGATACTTATGCTCGAAAATCAGGAGGGTAAATAGATGATATTTTATGTCCATCAATCAGCGGAAGCGTTCAGGAAGGAGTGATACAGTAAAGAAACCCCATGATTCCAGCATGGGGATAGTTGCCGGAAACCTGACCAGGTTGAACAGACCGAGCATTGTCAGATTTCCGGCGTTGGATTACAGGCAATTCCAGCTTTCAGACCCAGCTAAGTGGGTACCTGCATATACGAAAATAAACAGATAAATATATCTGTTTATTAAACAAGAATACAGGTTATATGATTTTCTATCTATACTGATGGAAATATCATCAGTATTAACAAAACCGAATTATCCAGAAGGGTATTTTCCTTTTATCAGATGAGCACAATGCACTGTATGCCGTGTAAACGGCATGGAAGGCGGCACTCCGTTGTTGCATATGATACCGGAGTAAAACCGCCGAAGCCCGGCGTAAGCCGGTACTGATTGATAGATTTCACCTTACCCATCCCCAGCCCTGCTAAGCCATATCCGCTTTCAGCCATGAGAGAGCTTCTGTGCGCGGTCGGAGTGGTCCCGACGAGGGTTTACCCGAAGTCGGGGCGTATCTCCGCGTTAGCGGGCCGTGAGGGCCGCTTACGAGCGTGTACTGAGGACTTTCAGCCAGAACACTAACAGCCATGATGGAATATAGTTACAACATTCATAATTAAAAGCGATGTTGTTCCCGCCCTTCGGGCGGGGGCGGCCTCGCTTTTCAGTTATGAGGGGTGGGCACGGTGCTGCGTTTGTGTGGTGTTTTTTATTCTTGATGTTTTCGCGGTGGTTTCAGAACGGTGAGGTTAGGGGGCCCGCGCGTCAGCGTGGGAGGTGCTTTTAGATTCTGAGCGGCGTGGCCCTGGCCGCTGCAAGCGAAGGCCTCTTTGTATTTGTTCACAGTGGTCTCAGAGATAAAGACTTTCCCTGCGGCGAAGCAACGCAGGGGATTAAATAATGGGGTTAAGACTATATTGCAGGTTTGCTGTTTCAGGTTTGCAGCTTCTTAAGGTTCTTTGTTTGCGGATTTATGTGGATAACTGAAACAACGTGGCCATGTTTTGATGGCTGATGCATGGTTTTATGGGCAAATATGCCTCTCTGAGGAGATTTAAGGTGATTACTGCGGATTTTGGGCTGAGCGGAACCAGCGCCGAAAGCCCCGGAGGGGCTGGCGATGATTCAGTGCTGAAGGTATGGTGCTGTCTAGTGCGGCGGTGGCGCAGCCAGCGTCAGTTCAAGCTGACGCAACTCCCTGATGGCCAGTCGCTTCAGATGGTCATCGGAACAAAAATAGGCTTCATCCGGCGGCAGACGCTTCCTGAGATACTCTGCCATCTCATGAATCTGCTGGTCGGCAGGCAGTTTCTTCAGGCGTCTGGCGCGCTTACTGGCTGCCGCTTTTGCACGACGGTGTTTCAGTGCATCCTGACTGCGCTGCAGATACCAGCGTTTTCTGGCCGCATGTACGGAGATATCTTCATCCTCACGCAGAACACCTTCCCGGATGAGCTGCTGACGGATTTCACTTTCACGCAGTCGTTTCTGCTGCTGTTCGTGAAGTTTTACCATGTCGACGCCCAGCATCTGCCACCCTGCCGGTGTTATCCAGACGTACCGTGGCAGACGCTGGCGGGTTTCACGGTCCCACAGGGTTTCCTCTGAAACACCCAGCACACCAAAACGTACCTGTTCGGCCAGCAAACGGGAAAGGCGGGAGACCGTCACTTCCAGTTCCGGAATAACCTTCCCCTTGCTGTCTTTCGGGCTGATTTCTCTGGCCAGACGGGAAACACTCATGCCTACGGTATGTGTGCCCGCATCACTGAAGCTGACCAGAACCGGCCAGATGGCATCGAGGAGGCGTTGTTTTTCCGGACGGAAAGCATATTTGCGACCGGCATACGTTCGTTTCTGCACGTAAAAAGGATGCAGAGACATACGCATGCGCAGGCTCTGCTCGCCGGTCATCGGGTCCTTTTTCACCAGACGGTTGTAGGCGTGCCCGAGCTGCCCGCTCAGCGCCTTATAGCGATCAGGACGATACCAGGACGGATTTTCGCATTTGGGTTTGGTGGAGTGCTCACCGCGACGACGCTTCGTGCGCTTCCTTTCCGGTTCAACCAGGAAAGTGGTCGCCCTTCCCGCTTCATAGTCTTCCCAGAAACGGATCTGCTCTTCGGGTGCTAACTGACTCCAGTGTACTGCGTTATATGGAGTATTCTTCAGACCTGCCACAAGCTGTCGCTTATGGCGGAGCGATTGTGCCGTGTATTTATACACTGCACAGGGTTGAATCTCTGGTACGGTTTCATTATACTTTACCCGTATTCTGTGAGGCCCCCACTATCTTTCGTCGTTCCGCCAAGTTCGTAAGAAAGATAGTGGGGGTTTTCCTTTTATGGCTTCCGGAACATCTTCAGTCTTCTGACTTACTGCCCGTACATGCCATCTCTCCTGAATGCCTTATGGCGCATTCTGCCGTCCGGCTTTCGCCGGTTTGCTCCACAGAGTGCCACCCTCTGCACAGCTAATAACAGCCGAAATATACCCGCTTTACGTTAATTTGAAAAGCATTACAACGATCTCTTCTCTTCCAGTGCCTCCTCACTGATACATCTAATGAGTTAATCTTGACCAGCATCAAAAAAATAAAATCTATTTTTAAAAGCAGATTTTTCTGCTTTAGATCCTTCTTTTGGATTAAAAGATCGACTTTTGTTCTACTCACGATCATTTATCTTACAACCGATCCACCCAACAGAATAATATTCTGTTTTAAGACAATTAAACGATCTAAAAAACCTTTAAAAAATAATTTTGTAGATCATTCGATCGTAAATAGAATGATTCTTAGATAATAAAACCATTTGTTACACAGCCCGCCAATTGTGTAACAACAGCCTCTACAAGAGCATATTTGTTCATATGTTCGTCAGAACTGCGGATTGTCTGGACGAGGGTCAGACACCGTTTCGTGCATATGGACCAGCATGTTCGAACGCCACAAAGCAGAAGCATCATGCCTGGATCGCTTCGGCGCGGAGCGTTAAGTTTTGACGCTTTTTTGTATATTTTTTAAGCTGTTAGTTGACTCGGTAAGTTATACTAAGTACCCTTTACTGGTCACAGGCAAAACTGTGATCGGGCGTAGGAACCCGCGTAGTCATCGTCGGCGCAGAAGTTAATTTCTTCATTTGGCGTCGTTTTTTGCCATACCATAAAGACAGGAACTTGTATTTCTTGTCGTCATCTATGGTAGCTCAGGCGGGGCAGGCATTAGCCTGGCCGGTTTCCGATGACGCCGGTATTCCTACCCCCGTCTGGGCTATCACCAATGAGCGTAGGAACTCGGTGATAGCGTTTTTAGTTGTCATCGGAGACCTTTGCTATGTCACCTCAAATGATACAGAAACTACCGGCCATCACTCTGTTGGAAGGCATGTTTCCCGAGCTATCAACAAACCAGCTTAAAGTCTGCGTTTTTTACGCAATGGGTGTTCCTTACGACGCCATTGCTCAGAACTGTCGGCTTTCTCCCGAAACGGTACGAACCTACCTGAAGCGAAGCCTGAAGAATTTAAATCTGGAAGGATATGATGCACTTCGCTCTGCTGTGCTGATGCGAACTTTCGTTTTCATGATTAGCAATACAGCTAAAGAAAACGAAAAAATGTGAACAGGTGTCCCCATTAAAGGGGACACTTTCATGGAAATTGCATTTTGCACTTTACAGGCGATCCCAAATTGATAAACATAAACACCAAGCACAAGTTACTTTAATAAAGCAAATCACTTCAGACGGTGTCCCAGTTATTTGTATCTGGCTCATGCCCGATACTCTGAACTGACGTGCTGATGTTTTATTTCGCGTATCACAATACTGTGCCACTGTATTGCTGATATTAGTGCTTAGCCGTTCTTTATCTGTGAGTTCGCCAAATCACCGATACAGAACGTACTAGAGTCTGCTGGTTATATGCCTGTCAGAACTGCAGTTTATCCAGATATGGGCTGGACACTGCTTCAGACATATGATTTAGCATATTCGCCTGACATCGCAAAATCGTCCATCATGGATCGGTTTTGCGCGGAGCGTTGAACTTCGTGAATATAGAACACCTGAATAACCGGAACTGGTATCTTGCGCAATATAATACAGCCGGCAAAAACAGAGAATCTTTATTCTCATGGCTGAATGAGCAAAACGTCGTACCATGGACTCCATTAATAACAAGAAAGATAAGACGGGCAGACTCCAGGTGCTGTTACCGTGAAAGAATATTCGCTATTTTTCCAGGGTACTTTTTTATTCTGGCTAATTTTGACATTCACCCAGTATCAGCATTACGTCGACATAGCGCCTTCATTGATTTCGTGAAGTTTGGCGGTGAAATAAAACCCGTAAATAAAGATATTGTTGATGGATTAATGAAGATTTACCCGGACCCTGTGCTAAATCCGGGAGCCAGGGAAGAGCTGAATGCGGCTTCCAGCATATGGCTGACAAAAGCACAATATCAGTATCTCCTCAGAATGGAAAATACTCTCCAGCCTGAGTCGAGGATATCCCTGCTCCTGGAACTGGTATCAAATGCCGAACATCACGGCTTTATGGAGCGCCTTGTAAACATCCCATAGCCAGTATTTCCCGGCCTTCGGGCCGGGCTTTTTTCAATTCAAGAGAATATTCCGGAGTGAAGCCTGCACGAAGCCATCCCCACCATGGACTCCCCCTGTCTTTTGATGGAACCGTGTATTTCTTAATGGCGAAAGAAATAAAAGGCTTCACCCCAGAGTATTGATTCGTTTTATCAAAGGCCGGCCCGTGCCATCACGTGTGGCGGAGAGAACGGATACCGGTCTTCTTTTCATCTCACAGTAGGACATTCGCATGACCACGACAGAACATCCCGTGCGCCAGTTGCTCTGGTGTGCACTGAATGCCCTGAAAACGGCACAGGAAAACCACAATATAACCAGTGAAACCGGATTACGGCATTACCTGCTTGAATGGCTTTCTGGTGCCAGCAGACATCCTGAGTTCCGTAGTCTACCTGGCGAAATCATGGCGTTAAAAGCATTGACCGAAAAAGATCGCAATATTCCCATCATCGGAACGCTGAATACGCTCTTTCTCAGCTCTGCCACTGTCGGGGAATGTCCGTTGTTTTGTTTTCGGGCTGCACTGGGTAAATTACAGAAAGCAGGCTGGCGCACATATGTCTGCCCATGGCCTGAGAGGGTGTTCAATGAATCCATTGAACGGGCCTGTTCCGGGAAACGTCATCTGCTACAACTAAGTCGCACCGAAGAGTGTTTTCTACCGACAGGCGATATGAGGGCACCAGTTACGTTGCAGCTGATCACTCCACTACACCGCAAAACTATGCAGCTTCTGGAAACGGCAGAGTTAATATTCTCCGACGAAGGATTTCAGGTGGTGAGAGGATACGAACATCAATTCGGGATCGAACGCAGAGAAACCCTCTTTCACACCCTATTTATCGGGCTGCCCAGCTTGCCAGAAGATGTCTGGGGTGCAACACAGGAGCAGACGACTATCACATTACATAGACTGGCCCCCTGAATCTCCAGACAACCAATATCACTTATTTAAGTGATAGTCTTAATACTAGTTTTTAGACTAG
>NZ_PTRX01000029.1:0-54447 GCF_002966045.1 Escherichia sp. MOD1-EC5189
GGTCTGACTCCAATTGAATATCGGAATCAGACCTATATGCCTCGTGTTTAACTGTCCAACTTTTTGGGGTCAGTACAAAGTGAGGCTACCCTATGCCTGAACACCATAAGGTTAGCCTCTTACTCGTTGGAAATCAACACAGGAGGCTGGGAATGCCGCAGAAATATAGATTACTTTCTTTAATAGTGATTTGTTGCACGCTTTTATTTTTCACCTGGATGATAAGAGATTCACTGTGTGAATTGCATATTAAACAGGGGAGTTATGAGCTGGCGGCATTTTTAGCCTGCAATTTGAAAGAGTAAGAGTCTTCGGCGGGAAGTTATTCCCGCCTTTCTTACGGCGTTGCGCATTCTCATTGCACCCAAATTTATTCTTCACAAAAATAATAATAGATTTTATTACGCGAACGATTATTTATTTCCTGAATAAACAAATAAAAAAATCCCCGCCATTTGGCAGGGATCTTAGATTCTGTGCTTTTAAGCAGAGATTACAGGCTGGTTACGTTACCAGCTGCCGGGCCTTTAGCGCCGCTTTCGATGGTGAAGGACACTTTCTGACCTTCGTCCAGAGATTTGTAACCATCGTTCTGGATAGCAGAGAAGTGTACGAACACGTCTTTAGAGCCATCGTCAGGAGTGATGAAGCCGAAGCCTTTGTCAGCGTTGAACCATTTTACGATACCAGTCATTTTACCGGACATAGTGTATTACCTTTAATAATTTAAATGTGCCTTTCGGCGATATGGCGTGCTTTACAGATTTTGAAGCGTTAAAGGAAATGCACTACGAGGGGTATCAACGATAACTCTTGAAGGGACTTGCCTTACTACACTGCTTTAATGGTCTGTACGTCAAACCGTTGATGTGCATTAAGCCACGCATTGGCGGGTGATGCAACAATTATTTTTCATATTTATGATTAATCGGTTGGAAAACGGTCCTGTCATCAGGACCGTAAACAGAAATAAAGTGGATAAAAGTCTATTCCATCAACTGCTTACTTAACGCTGGGTTAGCTTGAATCAGACGCATCAATTTTAGTTCGGCACTTGAAGGCTTAACGCGTCGGGATTCCCATTCCTTTACCATGGCGACGGAAACGCCCAAAACCCGAGCGAAATCATCGATTTTTAACCCCGTACCTTTACGTAACTGCTCAATCTCGGTACAGGACGTTGTTCTGTGCGTCAGAGTAATCTTCTGCGTTTCATCTTTAAAAACAATCTGTTCCAGGCTGCTCAACAGCTCATGCATGGGATCTTTATATTCCATTGAAAACTCCTCAAATCACACTGCGGGATCGTGAATTGCATCGAAGCTCATTAAGAATAGTCGGGAAAAACAGACACAGCGGGGTGTAGTCAGGGCATGCTCTGGCTATGATTCGATTCAGCCAGTCATTTAGCGTGACTTATAGCGACCTAACGATCTGATAAATGCCGATATATCTCTTACCACTCCCGGTTTGTAAAGATTTCGAAAATCTAACGTTCTGAGAAGGCGTAAATCTCTGGCTACAAAAAAAGCAACGGCACTATCATTTTTTAACAATGAAACAACAAATTAACCTTGTTTCGTTTTCTCCATTATTTTACCAGGAAGATTACGTAGAAAGGGTATCCTGCAAGCCTGTCCTGGACTATCCTTGTCACGTCAGACACGCGTGTGTCGTTGTGCGCTTTTTTTGGGTGAAAGGAGTAAGAAAATGGCGACAGGAAAGTCCTGCTCTCGCTGGTTTGCGCCTCTTGCGGCGTTATTAATGGTAGTTAGCCTGAGTGGGTGTTTTGATAAAGAAGGCGATCAGCGTAAAGCGTTTATCGACTTCCTGCAGAATACAGTGATGCGTAGCGGTGAACGTCTACCAACCCTGACTGCCGATCAGAAAAAACAGTTTGGTCCTTTTGTCTCTGATTACGCGATTCTGTATGGTTATTCTCAGCAGGTGAATCAGGCAATGGATTCCGGTCTGCGCCCGGTTGTAGACAGCGTTAACGCAATTCGCGTACCGCAGGATTACGTTACGCAAAGCGGCCCACTGCGTGAAATGAACAGTTCTCTGGGTGTGCTGGCGCAACAGCTGCAAAATGCGAAGTTGCAGGCCGATGCTGCGCACTCTGCGCTAAAACAGAGCGATGACCTGAAACCGGTTTTCGATCAGGCATTCACCAAAGTGGTAACGACGCCAGCTGATGCATTGCAACCGTTGATTCCGGCGGCACAAACTTTCACGCAACAACTGGTGATGGTTGGAGACTACATTGCTCAGCAAGGTACTCAGGTGAGCTTTGTCGCAAATGGCATCCAGTTCCCGACTTCGCAGCAGGCAAGTGAATATAACAAACTGATTGCGCCATTACCGGCACAGCATCAGGCGTTTAATCAGGCCTGGACTACAGCAGTTACTGCAACCCAATAAAGAGTAAAAGCCCGGGCGATTATCGGGCTTTACTCCACGCAGTCGCGGCTTAGTCCGCGACGTGCGGATTTACACAGTTCTTCTCAACCTTTCCTTGTAACGCATCAATCAAGTTATCCACGGCGCAGGCGGCCATGCCATAACGCGTCTCATGGGTGGCAGAACCAATATGCGGTACGGCGACGACGTTGGCCATTGAGAGCAACGGCGAATCTACGGACAGTGGCTCTTGTTCGAAGACATCCAGCCCGGCGGCGTGAATTTCCCCTTTCTGCAATGCAGCAATCAGTGCATTTTCATCAACCACCGGGCCACGTCCGGCATTAATGAAAATGGCGGAGGATTTCATTTTGGCGAATTGTTCTGCGCCAAACAGATGATGCGTCTCATCCGTTAACGGCAGGATCAGGCAAACGAAATCTGACTCTTGTAACAGAGTATCCAAATCGCAGTAGCGGGCGTTGAAGCGTTCTTCTGCTTCTTTATGGTGGCGACGCGCGTTATAGAGGATGGGCATGTTGAAGCCAAGGTGCGCACGTTGTGCCAGCGCCATGCCGATCCGTCCCATCCCGACAATGCCCAGTGTTTTATGGTGAACGTCAGTGCCGTACCAGTCCGGGCCTATGCTCGCGGTCCATTCGCCTGCTTTTACCCGTTCTGCTACCTCCACAACCCGACGAGCGGTAGACAACACCAGCGCCATCAGCGTATCGGCGACGGTTTCTGTTAATACGGTTGGTGTGTGCATCAGCAGAATTTTTCGGGCGGTAAGCGCATCGACATCAAAATTGTCATAGCCGACGGAGATCGTTGATGTGGCACGCAGTTTCGGCATTTTTTCCAGCAATGCGGCATCAACATTCTCGTTTGAACCCAGTAAACCTTCAGCTTCGGCAAAAATTGCTGCATTTTGTTCGATGGTTTGTGGGCTGAGGTTTGCCACCTGATGAACGGTGAAATGCTCTTGCAGGCGTTGCAGTAAATCATCAGGTAAGGCTTTGTAGAGGATAACGGACGGCTTCATTCTTCTCTCCATTCACTGATAAGGCGATCACCTTAGCCTGAAATATGATGAAGGAAAACTGAAGAATGCCAGGTGATTTTTGCATCACCTGGCATGAAAGGGATTACAGCGGGCTTAAGGTAATTTCTACACGGCGGTTTTGCGCCTTACCTTCTGCGGTGCTGTTGCTGGCGATTGGGTTAGCCGGGCCAAGGCCCTGAGTACGGATGCGGCTGGCGTCCACGCCCTGGGTGATCAACGCGCTGGCAACGGAATCCGCACGCTGCTGGGAGAGACGCATGTTCAGGTCGTGACCCCCAGTGCTGTCGGTATAGCCAATCACGTTAACCGCCGTTTTCGGGTACTCTTTCAGCACCATTGCAACACCAGTCAGGGTGTTAGCGCCCGCTGGTTTTAGGGTCGCGCTGCTGCTGTCGAAGGTCACATTGTTTGGCATATTGAGGATAATGTTATCCCCGCTGCGGGTTACGCTAACACCAGTGCCGCGCATTTTGTCACGCAGCTTCGCTTCCTGCACATCCATGTAATAACCAACGCCGCCGCCCAGAGCTGCGCCTGCTGCTGCACCAATCAGCGCGCCTTTACCGCGATCTTTCTTCGAAGAAGAGAGCGCACCAATACCCGCGCCAACGAGAGAGCCCAGACCTGCGCCGATAGCAGATTTACCTGCTTCGCGTTCGCCAGTGTAAGGGTTAGTTGTGCAGCCAGATACCGCCAGAGCGCCACTCACTACGGCGGCAATAAGATAAACACGTTTCTTCATTGTTAATCCTTAATAACCTTTTTATTCTTTGCCACGGGTTCCGTGGCGGGAGATTATGCCGCGTGAACATGAAGATTATTCCTGGGAATACTCGGAAATTTGTAAGTAATATTTAACTGATCAATACATTTAACCTTTCAGGAGCCTTCGGTTTGGCCAACTCATCCTCACGATATTCCGTTCTGACTGCTGCCCACTGGGGGCCCATGCTGGTTGAAACCGACGGCGAAACCGTGCTTAGCTCGCGTGGCGCGTTAGCCACAGGAATGGAAAACTCCTTGCAGAGCGCGGTTCGCGACCAGGTTCACAGTAATACGCGGGTACGATTTCCAATGGTGCGCAAAGGCTTTCTTGCGTCACCGGAAAACCCGCAAGGCATTCGCGGGCAGGATGAATTTGTTCGTGTGAGTTGGGATGAGGCGCTGGAGCTTATTCACCAACAACATAAACGTATTCGTGAGGCTTATGGTCCGGCATCGATTTTTGCTGGTTCCTACGGCTGGCGTTCAAACGGCGTGCTGCATAAGGCCTCGACATTATTACAACGCTATATGGCGCTGGCAGGCGGTTATACCGGGCATCTGGGGGATTATTCGACCGGTGCAGCACAGGCGATCATGCCGTATGTCGTGGGGGGCAGCGAAGTTTATCAACAGCAAACCAGTTGGCCGTTGGTATTGGAACATAGCGATGTCGTGGTGCTATGGAGTGCTAACCCACTCAATACGCTGAAAATTGCGTGGAATGCATCCGATGAGCAGGGGCTTTCTTACTTTTCCGCACTGCGTGACAGCGGGAAAAAGCTGATCTGCATTGATCCAATGCGATCGGAAACCGTCGATTTCTTTGGCGATAAAATGGAGTGGGTGGCACCGCACATGGGCACCGATGTTGCGCTGATGCTGGGGATCGCCCATACGCTGGTGGAAAATGGCTGGCACGACGAAGCGTTTCTGGCGCGTTGCACCACAGGTTATGACGTCTTCGCCTCTTATTTGCTGGGCGAGAGTGACGGAATAGCGAAAAATGCCGAATGGGCGGCAGAGATTTGTGGGATTAACGCAGAGAAAATCCGCGAACTGGCGGCTATTTTTCATCAAAATACCACCATGCTGATGGCTGGCTGGGGAATGCAGCGCCAGCAGTTTGGTGAGCAAAAACACTGGATGATCGTCACCCTGGCAGCAATGTTAGGGCAAATCGGCACGCCTGGCGGGGGCTTTGGTCTTTCTTACCATTTTGCCAATGGCGGTAACCCTACGCGCCGCGCTGCGGTGCTTTCATCTATGCAGGGCAGCTTGCCAGGTGGCACCGATGCGGTAGATAAAATCCCCGTAGCCCGTATTGTTGAAGCTCTGGAAAACCCTGGCGGTGCATACCAACACAATGGCATGAACCGTCACTTCCCGGATATTCGTTTTATCTGGTGGGCGGGCGGCGCCAACTTTACTCATCATCAGGATACCAATCGTCTGATTCGTGCCTGGCAAAAACCGGAGCTGGTGGTGATCTCCGAATGCTTCTGGACGGCAGCGGCGAAACACGCCGATATCGTCCTCCCTGCAACCACCTCGTTTGAGCGTAATGACCTCACCATGACCGGCGATTACAGTAATCAGCATCTGGTGCCGATGAAGCAAGTGGTGCCTCCACGTTATGAAGCGCGTAATGATTTTGATGTCTTTGCCGAGTTGAGTGAACGTTGGGAGAAGGGCGGCTGTGCGCGGTTTACGGAAGGAAAAAGTGAGCTGCAATGGCTGGAAACGTTTTATAACGTTGCACGGCAGCGCGGGGCAAGCCAGCAGGTTGAATTGCCGCCATTTGCTGAGTTCTGGGAAGCCAACCAGTTAATTGAGATGCCGGAAAACCCGGACAGCGAGCGGTTTATTCGCTTCGCCGATTTTCGCCGCGATCCGCAGGCGCATCCATTAAAAACCGCCAGCGGCAAGATTGAAATCTTCTCGCAGCGTATTGCCGATTACGCTTATCCGGATTGCCCTGGGCATCCAATGTGGCTGGAGCCGGACGAATGGCAGGGCAATGCCGAACCGGAACAGTTGCAGGTACTTTCTGCTCATCCGGCACATCGTCTGCACAGCCAGCTGAATTACAGTTCTCTGCGCGAATTGTACGCGGTGGCAAATCGTGAGCCTGTCACCATTCATCCTGACGATGCCCAGGCGCGCGGCATACAAGATGGCGATATTGTTCGGTTGTGGAACGCACGCGGGCAAATTCTTGCCGGAGCGGTCATTAGCGAGGGAATTAAACCTGGCGTGATTTGCATTCATGAAGGGGCATGGCCGGATCTGGATTTAACCGCTGACGGTATTTGTAAAAACGGCGCGGTGAACGTTCTGACCAAAGATCTCCCCAGCTCGCGGCTGGGGAATGGCTGTGCGGGTAATACGGCGCTGGCATGGCTGGAAAAATACAACGGTCCGGAACTGACACTTACAGCGTTTGAACCACCGGCCAGCTCATAATCCAGGTGGGTAGTTGGGTTTCATCCTGCCATGCGCAGTCGACAATGTGAAAACCCTGCGCATGGTAAAAATCTATCGCCGGTTGATTTTTTTGATAAACCTCCAGCATCAGATGGGGATGGCGCTGCTGCACATACTGCATTAGCGCCTTACCAATACCGCGTCTGACGGCCTTCGGTGCGACAAACATTGCAGCCAGAAATCGGCCTTCCATAATGCTGACAAAACCGAGAAGCTTACCGTCTTCTTCCCAGACCCAGTTTTGCGCGTTGGCAAGATAGGCATCCCGCACCAGCGGAATGCAATCACGCCAGTAATTCGCTTTTATAAAGGGATGCCCCCAGGTTGTACTTTCCAGCCACAGTTCGAGGATCGCGGGGAGTTCTGAACGTTGCGCTTCCCGAATCATGGTTTATTTCCCGGATAGCAACAGCAGCCAACCACATGATCATTCACCAGCCCACATGCCTGCATAAAGGAGTAACAGATTGTGGTACCAACAAACTTAAAACCACGCTTTTTCAGTGCTTTAGATAGAGCGTCGGAGGCGGGCGTAGATGTAGGGATTTCGCTCAACGTTGTGGCTTGTGTCACCTGTGGTTGATGATTGACAAACGACCAGACAAAGTCGGCAAACGGTTCGCCGTTCTGTTCCATTTGCAGGTACGCCCGCGCATTACCAATAATTGCCTGAATTTTCCCGCGATGGCGGATAATCCCGGCGTCCTGTACCAGTCTTTCGACATCCTCTTCCTGCATTGCAGCCACCTTCACCGGATCGAACTGATGAAAGCTGGCGCGATAGTTTTCGCGTTTTTTGAGGACGGTGATCCACGATAACCCTGCTTGTTGCCCTTCAAGGCAGATCATTTCGAACAGTTTTTTACTGTCAGTTTCAGGCACGCCCCACTCATTATCATGGTAGGCAATATAAAGCGGGTCCTGACTCACCCAGCCGCAACGTTCCATACTTTCCCTCGCTATGTACCCGATCGTAAAAATTTCAGCCGCTTTTCTTGACGCATCGGTGAAAAAGTCAATATTTAATACAGGGCTACTATGCCCGATATCCTTCATACAATGACAATAATATTGCCGAATTCGGCTCTTCCCTGGAGTCGTGTTAATGATCATAAAAAAAAGCGGTGGTCGCTGGCAGTTAAGCCTGCTGGCGAGCGTGGTAATCAGTGCCTTTTTTCTCAACACAGCTTACGCCTGGCAACAAGAATATATCGTTGATACGCAACCCGGACATTCCACAGAGCGCTACACCTGGGATAGCGATCATCAACCTGATTACAACGATATTCTGTCGCAACGTATTCAAAGTAGCCAAAGGGCGCTGGGACTGGAAGTCAATCTGGCGGAAGAAACCCCTGTGGATGTGACCAGCAGTATGAGTATGGGCTGGAATTTTCCTTTATATGAACAGGTTACAACCGGCCCGGTCGCGGCATTACATTACGATGGTACAACCACCTCGATGTATAACGAGTTTGGCGACAGTACTACTACACTGACCGATCCGTTATGGCATGCCAGTGTGAGTACCTTAGGCTGGCGTGTTGACTCCCGGCTTGGCGATCTCCGACCCTGGGCGCAAATCAGCTATAACCAGCAATTTGGCGAGAATATCTGGAAGGCGCAATCAGGCTTAAGCCGGATGACGGCGACAAACCAGAACGGCAACTGGCTGGATGTCACGGTAGGTGCTGATATGTTGCTCAATCAAAATATTGCCGCCTACGCTGCGTTATCTCAGGCAGAAAATACCACGAACAATAATGACTATCTGTATACGATGGGGGTTAGCGCCAGATTTTAACGTTATAGATACAATTGAAACCCATAAATAACAACTAATGTGGCGATAGTGGGGACTAACTTACTAAATAATAAATTTGGTGAATAATTGTCGAGTCATTCATTCCTGAACTAATGCATTTCATTCCGTTCTGATGGCATTTCATGCCGTTTTTCCCCAGGCATAAAGTGCACTTCGTTATGGTTGTCAGCAGAGATTTTTCCTTTTTATTACTGCAGGAATACTGCCATGACACCTTCAAATTATCAGCGTACTCGCTGGCTGACACTCATCGGTACTATCATTACCCAGTTTGCCCTGGGGTCGGTTTATACCTGGAGTCTGTTTAACGGCGCGCTTTCTGCCAAGCTGGGGGCTCCGGTAAGCCAGGTTGCTTTCTCTTTCGGCTTGTTAAGTCTGGGGCTGGCAATTTCGTCTTCTGTTGCGGGCAAATTGCAAGAACGTTTTGGTGTTAAACGCGTCACTATGGCTTCCGGCATTTTGCTGGGATTAGGTTTCTTCCTGACAGCACATTCCAACAACCTGATGATGCTGTGGTTAAGCGCCGGTGTGTTGGTTGGTCTGGCGGATGGTGCGGGCTACCTGCTGACGCTCTCAAACTGCGTGAAGTGGTTCCCGGAGCGTAAGGGACTCATCTCTGCGTTCGCTATTGGTTCTTATGGACTTGGTAGTCTGGGTTTCAAATTTATCGATACGCAACTGTTGGAAACGGTCGGTCTGGAAAAAACCTTTGTTATTTGGGGCGCGATTGTACTGGTGATGATTGTCTTTGGCGCAACATTAATGAAAGATGCGCCGAAGCAGGAAGTGAAAACCAGCAATGGCGTGGTGGAGAAGGATTACACGCTGGCAGAGTCGATGCGTAAACCGCAGTACTGGATGTTAGCAGTTATGTTCCTGACCGCCTGCATGAGTGGCCTGTATGTGATTGGCGTGGCGAAAGATATCGCTCAAAGTCTGGCGCATCTTGATGCAATTTCCGCAGCCAATGCTGTGACGGTTATTTCCATCGCCAACCTTTCTGGTCGTCTGGTGCTGGGCATTCTGTCTGACAAAATCGCCCGTATCCGTGTTATCACCATTGGTCAGGTCATTTCGCTGGTGGGCATGGCGGCCCTGCTGTTTGCACCATTGAATGCAGTGACGTTCTTTGCAGCGATTGCCTGCGTGGCATTTAACTTCGGCGGCACTATCACGGTGTTCCCGTCACTGGTCAGTGAGTTCTTCGGCCTAAATAATCTGGCAAAAAACTACGGTGTGATTTACCTCGGTTTCGGTATCGGCAGCATTTGTGGTTCGATTATCGCTTCACTGTTTGGCGGATTCTATGTGACTTTCTACGTGATTTTCGCCCTGCTGATTCTGTCACTGGCGCTTTCTACGACGATTCGCCAGCCAGAGCAGAAAATGTTGCGTGAGGCGCATGGCTCCCTTTAATGACCTGCCGCGAGCTACTGGGCTTTAGCCTTAGTGTGAATCAAACGCTTCAACGCAATGTATAAACAATGACGCGTAAAATTTGGGCCAGTGAACTGGCCCTTTTTACTGCTTTTTGTAACGCTAAAGTCTCTTTTCAAACTTGCATTTTTGTAAATTTGTGCTTCATGCACACTCTTTCCCCACACTTTTTCCCTTTGCTGTGGTCTACTTATTCGCGCGTGTAGATTTTACTTATCTGACTACCTCCGCACTTTTCCCCTGCCGGGCCTGAAAAGCCACTAAGCAGGGTGTTATCACCTGTTTGTCCAGGGTTTGTTTGCATGAGATACATCAAATCGATTACACAGCAGAAGCTGAGCTTTTTGCTTGCAATCTATATTGGCCTTTTTATGAATGGCGCGGTTTTTTACCGCCGCTTCGGCAGCTATGCGCACGATTTTACCGTCTGGAAAGGCGTTTCTGCTGTTGTTGAACTGGTCGCTACCGTACTGGTGACCTTCTTTTTACTGCGTCTGCTTTCGCTGTTTGGCCGCCGCAGCTGGCGAATTCTGGCATCGCTGGTGGTGCTCTTTTCTGCAGGTGCCAGCTATTACATGACTTTCCTTAATGTGGTCATTGGTTATGGCATCATCGCATCCGTCATGACCACCGATATCGACCTGTCAAAAGAAGTTGTTGGTCTGAACTTTATTCTCTGGTTAATCGCCGTAAGCGCATTACCTCTTATCCTTATCTGGAATAACCGCTGTCGCTACACCTTGCTCCGACAACTGCGAACCCCAGGGCAACGTATTCGGAGTCTGGCGGTCGTCGTACTGGCAGGTATTATGGTTTGGGCACCGATTCGTTTGCTGGATATCCAGCAGAAGAAAGTGGAGAGGGCGACAGGTGTTGATTTGCCGAGTTATGGTGGCGTTGTCGCGAACTCTTATCTGCCATCAAACTGGCTTTCGGCGTTAGGTCTTTATGCCTGGGCGCGGGTCGATGAATCTTCCGATAACAATTCTCTCCTTAACCCTGCGAAGAAGTTTACGTACCAGGCTCCACAAAACGTTGATGATACATATGTCGTTTTCATTATTGGTGAAACCACGCGCTGGGATCATATGGGCATTTTCGGCTATGAACGCAATACCACACCGAAACTGGCTCAGGAGAAAAATCTGGCGGCGTTTCGTGGCTATTCTTGTGACACGGCGACCAAACTTTCTCTGCGTTGCATGTTTGTGCGTCAGGGTGGAGCAGAAGATAATCCGCAGCGCACATTAAAAGAACAGAACATTTTCGCGGTATTGAAGCAGTTAGGATTCAGTTCTGATCTCTACGCTATGCAAAGCGAAATGTGGTTCTACAGCAACACGATGGCGGACAATATTGCTTATCGTGAGCAGATTGGTGCGGAACCGCGTAACCGCGGCAAGCCGGTAGATGATATGTTGCTGGTAGACGAAATGCAGCAATCGCTGGGGCGCAACCCGGATGGTAAGCATCTGATCATTCTGCATACCAAGGGGTCGCACTTTAACTACACCCAGCGTTACCCGCGCAGCTTTGCGCAGTGGAAGCCAGAATGTATTGGTGTTGATAGCGGCTGTACCAAAGCGCAGATGATCAACTCCTACGACAACTCGGTGACCTATGTGGATCACTTTATTTCCAGCGTGATTGATCAGGTTCGCGATAAGAAAGCGATTGTGTTCTACGCAGCTGACCACGGTGAGTCAATTAACGAACGCGAGCACCTGCACGGCACACCGCGTGAACTGGCACCGCCGGAGCAGTTCCGCGTACCGATGATGGTCTGGATGTCGGATAAATATCTGGAAAATCCAGCCAACGCGCAGGCATTTGCGCAGTTGAAAAAAGAAGCTGATATGAAAGTGCCACGCCGTCACGTAGAGCTGTACGACACCATCATGGGTTGTCTTGGCTATACTTCACCGGACGGTGGTATTAACGAAAACAACAACTGGTGTCACATCCCGCAGGCGAAAGAGGTCGTGGCTAACTAAGAGGCCTGCTGACTTTCTCGCCGATCAAAAGGCATTTTGCTATTAAGGGATTGACGAGGGCGTATCTGCGCAGTAAGATGCGCCCCGCATTCGGTGATTGGCGCAGCCTGGTAGCGCACTTCGTTCGGGACGAAGGGGTCGGAGGTTCGAATCCTCTATCACCGACCAATTTAGAAAAACCAGCCTACGGGCTGGTTTTTTGCTTTCTGCGGCCTGAAGAGGATGAGAACCTCCGAGGGCAGGGAGGTTCGACTCGAGCGAAGCGAGAGAACGTTGTGGCAGCAACGGCCCGCAGGGCGAGCCACGCAGTGGCGAGTAATCCTCTGGCACCGACCAAATCTGAACGTAGGCCTGATAAGACGCGTCAGCGCCGCATCAGGCAACGGCACCGCACTTATTGTCGGATGCGGCGTGAACGCCTTATCTGACCGACACACCACATATTTCCCTGCCAAATTTGCGCCCCACATCTCACTATCCATTAACGGATTTGTGACAGAATCCATTGTCTTTTTTTATATTTGCTTAAATCTTTTTTTGCGTTACTTATGGCTGGCGCTGGCATTTTCCGCTGTGCGTTTTAGCGTTCATGGTATTAATCGCTCAGATATCCATCTTTTCCTCAGATTTTTTTCATTAAATGCATAAAACTTAATCACCAAATGTTGCTAAATATTAAGCTGATTGTTCTGGTTATGTTGGCGTAGCACAAATTTCTCTGCTGCAAATAGCTGTTTGAAGTTTTTTTAATCTTTGTTTGTGGATTCTCACCGTTGGTGTAAATCCCGGTTGGCTGTATTGACGTTTTCACATTCTGTTGACAGATTGTAGGTCACGAGGGGCATTTTATGGAGGATCCGCACTGTTACACTGATGTTAATTAGTACGGCATCCCCACCTCATAACGTTGACCCGACCGGGTAAAAAACAAAAAAGGTCAGGCAGCGACAACCCACTGCAAAGGGTTAAAACAACAAACATCACAATTGGAGCAGAATAATGCGTATTTCCTTGAAAAAGTCAGGGATGCTGAAGCTTGGTCTCAGCCTGGTGGCTATGACCGTCGCAGCAAGTGTTCAGGCTAAAACTCTGGTTTATTGCTCAGAAGGATCTCCGGAAGGGTTTAACCCGCAGCTGTTTACCTCCGGCACCACCTATGACGCCTCTTCCGTACCGCTTTATAACCGCCTGGTTGAATTTAAAATCGGCACCACTGAAGTGATTCCGGGCCTCGCTGAAAAGTGGGAAGTCAGCGAAGACGGTAAAACCTATACCTTCCATCTGCGTAAAGGTGTGAAGTGGCATAACAACAAAGAATTCAAACCGACGCGCGAACTGAATGCCGATGACGTGGTGTTCTCGTTCGATCGTCAGAAAAACGCGCAAAACCCGTACCATAAAGTTTCTGGCGGCAGCTACGAATACTTCGAAGGTATGGGCTTGCCGGAGCTGATCAGCGAAGTGAAAAAGGTGGACGACAACACCGTTCAGTTCGTGCTGACTCGCCCGGAAGCGCCGTTCCTTGCTGACCTGGCAATGGACTTCGCCTCTATTCTGTCAAAAGAATATGCTGACGCGATGATGAAAGCCGGTACGCCGGAAAAACTGGACCTTAACCCAATCGGCACCGGTCCGTTCCAGTTACAGCAGTATCAAAAAGATTCCCGTATCCGCTACAAAGCGTTTGATGGCTACTGGGGCACCAAACCGCAGATCGATACGCTGGTCTTCTCTATTACTCCTGACGCTTCCGTGCGTTACGCTAAATTGCAGAAGAACGAATGCCAGGTGATGCCGTACCCGAACCCGGCAGACATCGCTCGCATGAAGCAGGATAAATCCATCAACCTGATGGAAATGCCGGGGCTGAACGTCGGCTATCTCTCGTATAACGTGCAGAAAAAACCACTGGATGACGTGAAAGTTCGCCAGGCACTGACCTATGCGGTGAACAAAGACGCGATTATCAAAGCGGTGTATCAGGGCGCGGGCGTATCAGCGAAAAACCTGATCCCGCCAACCATGTGGGGCTATAACGATGATGTTCAGGACTACACCTACGATCCTGAAAAAGCGAAAGCCTTGCTGAAAGAAGCGGGTCTGGAAAAAGGCTTCTCCATCGACCTGTGGGCAATGCCGGTACAACGTCCGTATAACCCGAACGCTCGTCGCATGGCAGAGATGATTCAGGCAGACTGGGCGAAAGTCGGCGTACAAGCGAAAATCGTTACCTACGAATGGGGTGAGTACCTCAAGCGTGCAAAAGATGGCGAGCACCAGACGGTAATGATGGGCTGGACTGGCGATAACGGGGATCCGGATAACTTCTTCGCTACCCTGTTCAGCTGCGCTGCCTCTGAACAAGGCTCCAACTACTCAAAATGGTGCTACAAACCGTTTGAAGATCTGATTCAACCGGCGCGTGCTACCGACGACCACAACAAGCGTGTTGAACTGTACAAACAAGCACAGGTCGTGATGCACGATCAGGCTCCGGCACTGATCATCGCTCACTCCACCGTGTTTGAACCGGTACGCAAAGAAGTTAAAGGCTATGTGGTTGATCCATTAGGCAAACATCACTTCGAAAACGTCTCTATCGAATAATTAAAAGCCATACAAGGTTGATGGCAAATGCAAAACTGCTGGATGCGCTCCGCTTATCAGGCCTACGAGAGTTCTGCAATGTATTGAGTTTGCACGATTTTGTAGGTCGGATAAGGCGTTCACGCCGCATCCGGCATGACCAAAGCGTACTTTGTCAACAATCTGCATACCCGGTGGTGCTGTGCCTTTAAGTGCAGCGCCATCCGGCAGCAATACTTAATTCCTTGTCCTATAAGGGCGGGAATTGATTTGTGAGCAATACAGACTCGCAGTTCCAGGCTGCGGGTCACTACAGAGAATCCGGGTTATGTTGCAGTTTATTCTCCGACGTTTGGGACTCGTCATCCCCACGTTTATCGGTATTACCCTTCTCACATTTGCCTTTGTCCACATGATCCCGGGCGATCCGGTGATGATCATGGCGGGTGAACGTGGGATCTCCCCAGAGCGTCACGCACAATTGCTGGCAGAACTCGGCTTGGATAAACCGATGTGGCAGCAGTATCTCCATTACATTTGGGGTGTAATGCACGGTGATTTAGGCATTTCGATGAAAAGCCGCATCCCGGTTTGGGAAGAGTTCGTGCCGCGCTTCCAGGCCACGCTGGAACTTGGCGTCTGTGCGATGATTTTTGCTACCGCGGTCGGTATTCCGGTTGGTGTGCTGGCTGCGGTTAAACGTGGTTCTATTTTCGATCATACAGCCGTTGGCCTGGCGCTGACCGGCTACTCGATGCCGATCTTCTGGTGGGGCATGATGCTGATCATGCTGGTTTCGGTGCACTGGAACCTGACGCCTGTCTCCGGTCGCGTGAGCGACATGGTATTCCTCGATGATTCCAATCCGTTAACCGGTTTTATGCTGATCGACACCGCCATCTGGGGTGAAGACGGTAACTTTATCGATGCCGTCGCCCATATGATCCTGCCCGCCATTGTGCTGGGTACTATCCCGCTGGCGGTCATTGTACGTATGACGCGCTCCTCGATGCTGGAAGTGCTGGGCGAGGATTACATCCGCACCGCGCGTGCCAAAGGGCTGACCCGCCTTAGGGTGATTATCGTCCACGCGCTGCGTAACGCGATGCTGCCGGTAGTGACCGTTATCGGCCTTCAGGTGGGAACATTGCTGGCGGGGGCGATTCTGACCGAAACCATCTTCTCGTGGCCCGGTCTGGGGCGCTGGTTGATTGACGCACTGCAACGCCGCGATTATCCGGTAGTGCAGGGTGGCGTATTGCTGGTGGCGACGATGATTATCCTCGTCAACCTGCTGGTCGATCTGCTGTACGGCGTGGTGAACCCGCGTATTCGTCATAAGAAGTAAGGGGACATCATGTCACAGGTTACTGAAAATAAAGTGATTAGCGCACCGGTGCCGATGACCCCGTTACAGGAGTTCTGGCACTATTTTAAACGCAACAAAGGCGCGGTCGTCGGGCTGGTTTACGTCGTCATCGTGTTGTTTATCGCGATCTTTGCCAACTGGATTGCGCCGTATAACCCGGCGGAACAGTTCCGCGATGCACTGCTCGCCCCGCCAGCCTGGCAGGAAGGCGGCAGCATGGCGCACTTACTTGGCACCGATGACGTAGGCCGTGATGTGCTGTCGCGGCTGATGTACGGCGCGCGCTTGTCGCTGCTGGTTGGCTGTCTGGTAGTTGTGTTATCGCTGATTATGGGCGTTATTCTCGGCCTGATCGCTGGTTACTTTGGCGGCCTGGTCGATAACATCATCATGCGCGTGGTCGATATCATGCTGGCGCTGCCAAGTCTACTGCTGGCGCTGGTGCTGGTGGCGATTTTCGGCCCGTCGATTGGTAACGCCGCGCTGGCGCTAACCTTCGTTGCGCTGCCGCACTATGTGCGCTTAACCCGCGCCGCCGTGCTGGTGGAGGTGAATCGCGATTACGTCACCGCGTCTCGCGTGGCAGGTGCTGGGGCGATGCGTCAGATGTTTATTAACATCTTCCCGAACTGCCTTGCGCCGCTGATTGTTCAGGCGTCGCTCGGTTTCTCTAACGCCATTCTCGATATGGCTGCTCTTGGTTTCCTCGGCATGGGAGCGCAGCCGCCAACACCGGAGTGGGGCACCATGCTCTCCGATGTGTTGCAGTTCGCGCAAAGCGCCTGGTGGGTCGTAACCTTCCCCGGTCTGGCGATCCTGCTGACGGTGCTGGCATTTAACCTGATGGGTGACGGTCTGCGTGACGCGCTCGATCCCAAACTGAAGCAGTAAGAGGTTCGAGATGGCGTTATTAAATGTAGATAAATTATCGGTGCATTTCGGCGACGAAAGCGCACCGTTCCGCGCCGTAGACCGTATCAGCTACAGCGTGAAACAAGGCGAAGTGGTCGGAATTGTGGGTGAGTCTGGCTCCGGTAAGTCGGTCAGTTCACTGGCGATTATGGGGCTGATTGATTATCCGGGCCGCGTGATGGCAGAAAAGCTGGAGTTTAACGGCCAGGATTTGCAGCGTATCTCGGAAAAAGAGCGCCGCAACCTGGTGGGTGCCGAAGTGGCGATGATCTTTCAGGACCCGATGACCAGCCTTAACCCGTGTTACACCGTAGGTTTCCAGATTATGGAAGCAATTAAGGTGCATCAGGGCGGTAATAAGAGCACTCGCCGTCAGCGGGCGATTGACCTGCTGAATCAGGTCGGTATTCCCGATCCGGCTTCGCGTCTGGATGTTTACCCGCATCAGCTTTCTGGCGGCATGAGCCAGCGTGTGATGATCGCCATGGCGATTGCCTGTCGACCAAAACTGCTGATTGCCGATGAGCCGACCACCGCGCTGGACGTGACCATTCAGGCACAAATCATCGAACTGCTGCTGGAGTTGCAGCAGAAAGAGAACATGGCGCTGGTATTGATTACCCATGACCTGGCGCTGGTGGCGGAAGCGGCGCATAAAATCATCGTCATGTATGCAGGCCAGGTGGTGGAAACGGGCGATGCGCACGCCATCTTCCATGCACCGCGTCATCCGTATACTCAGGCATTGCTGCGTGCGCTGCCGGAATTTGCTCAGGACAAAGAACGTCTGGCGTCGTTGCCTGGCGTCGTTCCTGGCAAATACGACCGTCCGAATGGCTGCCTGCTTAACCCGCGTTGCCCCTATGCCACTGACAGATGCCGCGCTGAAGAACCGGCGCTGAATATGCTCGCTGACGGGCGTCAGTCCAAATGCCATTACCCACTTGATGATGCCGGGAGGCCGACACTATGAGTACGCATGAGGCCACCTCGCAACAACCGCTGTTGCAGGCTATCGACCTGAAAAAACATTATCCGGTGAAGAAAGGCATGTTCGCGCCGGAACGTCTGGTGAAGGCGCTGGACGGCGTTTCGTTTAACCTTGAACGTGGCAAAACGCTGGCAGTAGTGGGTGAATCTGGCTGCGGTAAGTCGACCCTCGGTCGGTTGCTGACGATGATCGAAACGCCCACCGGTGGTGAGCTGTATTACCAGGGGCAGGATCTGCTCAAGCACGATCCGCAGGCGCAGAAGTTGCGTCGGCAGAAAATCCAGATCGTCTTTCAGAATCCCTATGGTTCGCTAAATCCGCGTAAAAAAGTTGGGCAAATTCTTGAAGAGCCGCTGCTTATTAACACCAGTTTAAGCAAAGAACAGCGTCGGGAAAAAGCGTTGTCGATGATGGCAAAAGTTGGCCTGAAAACCGAGCATTACGACCGCTACCCGCATATGTTCTCCGGCGGTCAGCGTCAGCGTATCGCCATTGCCCGTGGTCTGATGCTCGATCCGGATGTGGTGATTGCCGATGAACCGGTTTCCGCGCTGGACGTTTCAGTGCGTGCGCAGGTGCTGAATCTGATGATGGATTTGCAGCAGGAGTTGGGGCTGTCTTATGTCTTTATCTCGCACGACCTGTCGGTGGTGGAGCACATTGCTGATGAAGTGATGGTGATGTACCTGGGCCGCTGCGTGGAGAAGGGAACGAAGGACCAAATCTTCAATAACCCGCGTCATCCGTACACCCAGGCGCTACTCTCCGCAACGCCGCGCCTGAACCCGGACGATCGCCGCGAGCGCATCAAGCTCACCGGTGAACTGCCAAGCCCGCTCAATCCACCGCCGGGCTGCGCGTTTAACGCCCGCTGTCGTCGGCGCTTCGGCCCCTGCACCCAGTTGCAGCCGCAGCTAAAAGACTACGGCGGTCAACTGGTAGCTTGTTTTGCTGTTGATCAGGATGAAAATCCGCAGCGGTAACTCACAAAACCGGGGCCATGCGCTCCGGTTTACTCAATCAGCTTCAACAGTGGCGACAAGCATAACAAAATGCCGTACAGCAGAATCATCCAGGCTTTAAACCCGCGAAGTTTTTCCAGTTGTGAGACTTTATAGATCAGGAAAAATGGAATGAGGCACGACACAATGCCATATAACGGGCTTCCCAACTGAAAGAACACCAGCACCGATACACGAAACGAAACCCAAATCGTCAACGTAATGACGATAAAAGCGCAGATCGCCAGAGTCAGCATGCGTGAGTTAATTTTCTTGGTATCAATAATTCGGCTTAACAGATTGAGAATAATGCCTTTAATGGCTTCGTGGAAACCGAGATAAATGCCAAAGAATGCGGTCAGTACGGCAAAGATATTCAGCACCGTAGAGGTGATATGAATGATATGCCCAGGGATCACCTGCGCGGCCAGTGCCAGTGCCGAGATATTTTGTTCAAAGGCAGAAACGGCTTCTTCGTGGCTAATTGAGAAGGTAAACGAAAAGGCAAAAAACAGGATCACCGCGATGAGCGTGACATAACTAATTCGGTGGGTACGCAGCGCGAGCCGGGTTGCCAGTACTTTATCCGCTTCCCGTTTACGATAGGCAATATTCATCGGGTTTAGCACCTGAATAAATACCGCAGAAAAGAAGCAAAAAGGAATAGTAAGCAGGACGTCGCGGAAGAAGATGGTGGCTTGCGGGAAGGCGGTTATATTGGCGAAATTCCAGTGCGGGATCATCGCAAAACCGAAGACGACAATAATCCCTACTTTGACCACCACCATTGGCCCGGAAATCTTAAACAGTAATCGTTCACCACCAGACGCAATTGCCACCAGTACGGCGAAAATGGCGACTTTATAAAGTAGAGATTGTGAAAGATCGGCATCGGTTAAACCGAAGGTTTTCAGGTACGAGGCGCTGTCGAAAACCACGGAGAGAGAGTAGATAAAAATTCCGTGGATAATCATCAAAAAGTAGATAACCCCGAGGAAAATTCCCCAGTTCTTCCCCAGGTAATGGCTGATAATATCGGTGTAGTCATTACAGGAATCGCTTTCAGAGAGGGTTTTTAAATAAATGTCCTGCACTACCCAAGTGGCAGGATAAGCAATGATCGCTGCGGTAATAAATACCCAAATTCCCTTCAAGCCAATTTGAACTGGCATCAGCACGGTTCCGGCACCAATCGCCATGCCTATGCATAATAAAACCCAGCCAAAGTCGTAGCGTGTAAACGGCAATTTCTGATCGTGTATCGGTAGTGTGTTGTGCTGCATAAAGTCCTGTCCAGAAAGAAGTCGGCCTCGCAAAAATGAATAAACCCAGTTTCTCTTGCGCAACAGGTGGAGAAGTCGAATACGCAGTATGTAAAAAATGAGGCAACAGATTCACTGGGGAGGTCGCGAGGAGGCGCAATTCTACAAAATTGCGCATTTCACTACCAGTCTGGAGTCAGCTCGGATATGAACTGCAACTATTGCAAATAAAGAAATTAAGCTGGAAGGCATCACGCAATGAGGAAGATTGCCGGGTGCTGACGGTAAAAAGCAATCGTAAAATCAGCGGCAAGCCGGAAAGGTTCCGGTGAGGCGCAATGTTGCGGGGGCTTAATCCCTGGTGGCATTGGTTGCTGGAGAGAGAAAACCCCCGCACGTTGCAGATATTCACCTGACAACATCACGGGGGCTAATCTTGAACCTAGACCACTCAAGAATAGCCGCGAAACGTTGTCATTACAACAGAGGCGGCTATATGACGCTCGCAGAACTGGGCATGGCCTTCTGGCATGATTTAGCGGCTCCGGTCATTGCTGGCATTCTTGCCAGTCTGATCGTGAACTGGCTGAACAAGCGGAAGTAACGTGTCAGACGGGCGTCAGGCTGCCGTAATGGCAATTTGCGCCCGGATCAGGCCGCAGGGATAAAACTCTGCGGCCTTTTTCGTAAGAAAAATGCAACGGTTGCAAGCGGATAATATTCTGCGGAATGCGCAGCACAGAGTGAAGAAGTGACGGATTCCGGAACAGAAAAACAGTCGTAGAATCAGCGGCAAGCCGGAAGGGTTCCGGTGAGGCGCAATGTTGCGGGGGGCTTTATCCCTGGTGGCATTGGTTGCTGGAGAGAGAAAACCCCCGCACGTTGCAGGTATGCACCTGACAACACCACGGGGGCCATTCTTGCATCTAGACCATTCAAGAATAGCCGCGAAACGTTGTCATTACAACAGAGGCGGCTATATGACGCTCGCAGAGCTGGGCATGGCCTTCTGGCATGATTTAGCGGCTCCGGTCATTGCTGGCATTCTTGCCAGCATGATCGTGAACTGGCTGAACAAGCGGAAGTAACGTGTCAGACGGGCGTCAGGCTGCCGTAATGGCAATTTGCGCCCGGATCAGGCCGCAGGGATAAAACTCTGCGGCCTTTTTCGTAAGAAAAATGCAACGGTTGCAAGCGGATAATATTCTGCGGAATGCGCAGCACAGAGTGAAGAAGTGATGGATTCCGGAACAGAAAAACAGTCGTAGAATCAGCAGCAAGCCGGAAGGGTTCCGGTGAGGCGCAATGTTGCGGGGGCTTTATCCCTGGTGGCATTGGTTGCTGGAGAGAGAAAACCCCCGCACGTTGCAGGTATGCACCTGACAACATCACGGGGGCCATTCTTGCATCCAAACAATACAAGAATAGCCGCGAAACGTTGTCATTACAACACAGGCGGCTATATGACGCTCGCAGAACTGGGCATGGCCTTCTGGCATGATTTAGCGGCTCCGGTCATTGCTGGCATTCTTGCTAGTCTGATCGTGAACTCGCTGAATAAGCGGAAGTAACGTGTCATGCGGGCGTCAGGCTGCCGTAATGGCAATTTGCGCCCGGATCAGGCCGCAGGGGTGAAACTCTGCGGCCTTTTTCGTTCTTATTGCGGGTAAGGCACCCAGTCGCCGCCGTTCAGGCGAACGTACGGTTTATCCTGGTATTGAATAACTACTGCATTTGAGTTCTCGGAGACCGGTGCTGTTTGTGGCAACCCACTGGTGAGTTTTTTCCAGTCAACATTGTCTTCGGTGAAAATCTTACCATCAAGAACGCGAACCACCAGATCGGAGATAGCCAGGAAGCTGCTCGGTTGGTCGATGACAATCGGTGCCCCCTGATGTGGTGCCTTCATGCCGAAGAATTTCACCCCAACGGGGACGTCTGTGATAGACGGGCTAGGGATATCACGTAGGCCAGATACCTGCATTCTGTCGCCCTTCAGCGCGCCACCGTGTTCCGGCACCACTACCACCATCACTTTACGACCCGATTTCTCCAGTTCAGTAAAGAAGGCGTCCAGCTCATCAAAGAATTTCTGCGCTCGCGCTTTGTAATCCGCTGTTTTGCTGACGCCCGGATAATGGTTGCCGTCATGCAGTGGAAGCGTGTTGTAGAACGTGGCACTACGGCTGTTTTTATCTTTTTCGGTAACGTCCAGCCAGCGGTTAAGCACGGCGGTATCGTCATAAACCGGCGAACCATCAAAGCCCAGCAAAATAACCGGCAGATTTGTTTGATCCATCAATTCGGTCTGCATGCCGCCATTTTCGCGAACTTCTTTCAAAAAACCGCCGAACTGGCCGTTATGTCCCATCATCAGGTGCTGGGTAAAGCCCAGTTTCGACAGGTTATCAAACAGATAGCAGTCGTTATTTGCCGGTTGATACAGATTAGTGTGCGAAGTCTGCCCGCAGCTGGCGCGCAGTAAACGGATCGCCGCCGGGCCACTGTAGGAGGTGGCGGAGTTAAAGTTCTTGAACTCAATATCGAAATGCGACCACAGCGGATGCGACATCAACCCGGCGGCTTCAATATCCGACCAGGAAAGCGAACAGATATTAATCACCAGTAGTTCAAATGGCTGAGCATCAGCGGGCAGCGAAGACGGGAAGGTCGATTTACGTTTCGCCTCCGCGTTATAGAAATTATTCAGCCAGGCGTTAAGGTTCGCCGTTGTTGGTGGTGCAGTTTGTGCGGGCATATCACCCACTACCGGTGCGCCACCCGTCGCCGCAACGGTTGCCGCTGCGTTACCACCCGTCGTTGTTACAGTGGTCGTCGGTTGACCGGCAGGCCACAAGGAGAAACTTGGTCCCGCCAGGGTAAGTACGTTCAGCCATAGCAGAATGGCAACCACAAAAACGGTAATGCGAATCCATTGTGACAGGAATAACCAGGCCACTAATAAAACAAAAATGGCCCCAATCATCTGCCAGTTAATAAAGCGTGTGACAAGGTCGATTAAATAATCGGTACTGAACCCCGCTACCTGCGAACCCTGGCTCATTATGCTTTCCGGGCCAGGCAACCAGGTGTCATGCCAGAACAAAGCAAAGCCGATCGGCAGGGCAATCCAGTGGCGTAAGCGATGCAGGCTGTAGCGCGGAATGGGCATCAGCAGAAACGCGGCAAACACCAGATTGAGGAGCGGATGGAAGTTAAGATATCCCGCCCACAACAGGCCGAACTTAACCAGAAAATAGAAGTTCCAGCCGGAAAGGCCGCGCCAGTATTGCCAGAGGGAAGAAGGCATGGCGGTATTTTGCGTAAATTGAGTCATTTTTTGGTTGCCCTGGCTTTTTCCGTGCGGCGTAACGTCCCGGCCGGTTTAACATAACGAGGTTTAGCAAAGAACAAACGTAAGGTGTCGCGAATGCGTCGCAAAGAGTGCCGCGCCAGATAGCCCAGCGGGAAAAATATCAGTGCGCAAACGACAATAATTTCAATGATATCGCTGATGGTCATCATGATGAGCGCTCCACAGTATCATCTAACAGTCGCATTGGTTCTGGTATTCTTCGCCAGTGGCGACCATCGTGCTCGGCATTGATGACCGGTTTAGAACTTTGCGTTAAAGGCAGCGGCATGCCCCATTGTTCTGGAGCAAGCAGGCGCATCTGCACCAGCTCGGCACTGATTTGATCATCTTCAAACCAGACCATACGGTTTGAGAAAATGTCGCCAGTCGGCAATGGGAAAATATGATTCAACGCGGTATCCAGATCGTTAATCCGACAGAATGAGAGAAACAGCACCAGCCGATTACCGCCAATGGTCATGATATCGCCGGTACGGTTAGGGCGACACAGCGTCAGGGCTTGCTCAACGCGGATACCCGGTACCGGACGTAGGGCAACCAGAACGCCTTTACCATGTGCAGGCAAGAGAGGGTTATTCATCATGTTGTTAACGGCATTACAGAACACATCCCACTTCTGGAAACCACGTAGTTTGAGCGGCTGGGTCATTGACAGCAAGGTAGTGATATCTTCCGGCACATAGCGACTAAACTTCTGCCCTTGCACGCTTTCGATCATCGTCAGACAGCGGGAAAGTGGCGCATTCCACGGGATAACCATATTTGCACCGCAGGCCAATAACAAACGTTCATCGGTGGCGCGCAGGCTTGCGGTATTTTCCCGTACGAGGATTTTCATCGCACTACCGCGCTGGCGACGCAGAGTATGAATGCTGCGGGCCAGTGGCTCGATTTGCGCATTTTGCTGTAAAGAAAAGACCACCGTCGCCGCCTGAGCGGTACGGGCTTCATTGAACAGAACTTCGTTATTGTTGAACAGTTGCCAGTGTTCCGATAGCGGCGGCGCACCTTCCAGTACAGCAACATTACTCAGAATGCGTTTTTCGTCGCTGCGTGGTTGGATCTCCGCCTCTTCGCTTTGAACTAATGTCCAGATACCATTTTGTTGCTGAACGCTAAGCTGCTGACGGGCGCTGACCCCTTTTTCGTTGCACCAGAAGGCAATATCCAGCAAATGTTGGTCGCCCTGAAAACGCAAACTGGCAAGACCAAAAAGTGAACGGTATTCCTCAAGCAACAATGAAAATTGTTTATCGTTATTATTTCCGGGATTAATTACCAAAAGCGAACAATGGTTTAACCTGCTCCATTTATTCATTTTATCCAACCATGAGCGAAGCCGCTCGGCAGGAATGTTTTGCCATGCGTTATTTGCGCAAACAAGAATAAAAAGGTAATTATTGGGATCAATAGAACACTGCAAATCACGGGCCAAATAGTATAGACCTTTTTCATGATTTAGCATTGAAAATAATTTTATTTTTTCCGGCCCTTGAGAATCATCTAATTGAAAGATTTTCGCCGGATCGCTGTCCATGCTAATGACCGCGACGTGTGCGGTTTCAGCCTGGGATGCAATTGTTTGATTCGCCAGACTGATAGCATCTTCATGGCGATCGACGTTAAACCACCAGACGCCGCCTGCTGGCATATGTCGCAGCTCATCCCATAATGATGAGATACCGATAGAGAATACAGGGTCCACAATGTCCCTCATGTCACCATTTTGTCTGATTATCAGTTTACTAGCGAAAGCTAAGAAATAAACCTACCATTGAAATTAAAACTTATCAGATTTAGCATGTGAATCAATTTAGCAGGTCACAAGACGTGTGATTTTAGTCTTTTCGTTTTTAACTTTTTTTGTTGCGTAACGGAAAGTCAAAAAGTGAGCAAATTCCCGTCTCGCCGTAAACAATAAACCGGTGAAATGCTCACGGTTAGAATTGTCTCATGAACGGTACGGTTATTTCATAGGGATCAAGCAAATGAATAACAATGAACCAGATACTCTGCCTGATCCCGCGATAGGCTATATCTTCCAGAATGATATTTTGGCGTTAAAGCAGGCGTTTTCACTGCCTGATATTGATTATGCCGATATTTCCCAACGCGAACAGTTGGCCGCGGCATTAAAACGCTGGCCGTTGCTGGCAGAGTTTGCGCAACAAAAGTAGGGGATTGGTGAATGGCCGTACTGGGATTGCAGGGGGTGCGGGGAGGCGTGGGAACAACAACCATCACTGCCGCATTAGCCTGGTCATTACAAATGTTGGGAGAAGATGTCCTGGTGGTCGATGCCTGCCCGGACAACTTGTTGCGCCTGTCATTTAACGTTGATTTTACCCACCGTCAGGGCTGGGCCAGAGCCATGCTGGACGGTCAGGACTGGCGTGACGCCGGGTTGCGCTATACCTCGCAACTCGATTTGCTGCCTTTTGGTCAGTTATCCATTGAAGAACAAGAAAATCCACAGCACTGGCAAACCCGGCTGAGCGATATTTGCTCCGGCTTACAGCAACTAAAAGCCAGCGGGCGTTACCAGTGGATTTTAATCGACTTACCGCGTGATGCCTCGCAGATAACCCACCAGCTGCTGAGTTTGTGCGATCACTCGCTGGCAATCGTCAATGTGGATGCCAACTGCCATATCCGGCTGCATCAGCAGGCGCTGCCGGATGGCGCGCATATTTTGATTAATGACTTCCGTATCGGCAGTCAGGTTCAGGATGATATTTACCAGCTTTGGTTGCAAAGCCAGCGCCGATTACTGCCAATGCTCATTCATCGTGATGAAGCGATGGCTCAATGCCTGGCGGCTAAGCAACCAGTCGGTGAATACCGCAGTGATGCGCTGGCGGCTGAAGAGATACTGACGCTGGCTAACTGGTGCCTGTTGAACTATTCCGGGCTGAAAACGCCAGTCGGGAGTGCATCATGAGTATCCTGACCCGGTGGTTGCTTATCCCGCCGGTCAACGCGCGGCTTATCGGGCGTTATCGCGATTATCGTCGTCACGGCGCGTCGGCTTTCAGCGCGACGCTCGGCTGTTTTTGGTTGATCCTGGCCTGGATTTTTATTCCGCTGGAGCACCCGCGCTGGCAGCGTATTCGCGCAGAACATAAAAACCTGTATCCGCATATCAACGCCTCGCGTCCGCGTCCGCTGGACCCGGTCCGTTATCTCATTCAAACATGCTGGTTACTGATCGGTACATCGCGCAAAGAAACGCCGAAACCGCGCAGGCGGACATTTTCAGGTCTGCAGAATATTCGTGGACGTTACCATCAATGGATGAACGAGCTGCCTGAGCGCGTTAGCCATAAAACACAGCATCTCGATGAGAAAAAAGAACTCGGCCATTTGAGCGCCGGGGCGCGGCGGTTGATCCTCGGTATCATCGTCACCTTCTCGCTGATTCTGGCGTTAATCTGCGTTACCCAGCCGTTTAACCCGCTGGCGCAGTTTATCTTCCTGATGCTGCTGTGGGGTGTAGCGCTGATCGTACGGCGGATGCCGGGGCGCTTCTCGGCGCTAATGTTGATTGTGCTGTCGCTGACTGTTTCTTGCCGTTATATCTGGTGGCGCTACACCTCTACGCTGAACTGGGACGATCCGGTCAGCCTGGTGTGCGGGCTTATTCTGCTGTTCGCCGAAACGTACGCGTGGATTGTGCTGGTGCTCGGATACTTTCAGGTGGTATGGCCGCTGAATCGTCAGCCGGTGCCATTGCCGAAAGATATGTCGCTGTGGCCGTCGGTGGATATCTTTGTCCCGACTTACAACGAAGATCTCAACGTGGTGAAAAATACGATTTACGCCTCGCTGGGTATCGACTGGCCGAAAGACAAGCTGAACATCTGGATCCTCGATGACGGCGGCAGGGAAGAGTTTCGCCAGTTTGCACAAAACGTGGGGGTGAAATATATCGCCCGTACCACTCATGAACATGCGAAAGCGGGGAACATCAACAATGCGCTGAAATATGCCAAAGGCGAGTTCGTGTCGATTTTCGACTGCGACCACGTGCCGACGCGCTCATTCCTGCAAATGACCATGGGCTGGTTCCTGAAAGAAAAACAGTTGGCGATGATGCAGACGCCGCACCACTTCTTCTCACCGGATCCGTTTGAACGTAACTTGGGGCGTTTTCGTAAAACGCCAAACGAAGGCACGCTGTTTTATGGTCTGGTGCAGGACGGCAATGATATGTGGGATGCCACTTTCTTCTGCGGTTCCTGTGCGGTGATTCGTCGTAAGCCGCTGGATGAGATTGGCGGTATTGCCGTCGAAACGGTAACCGAAGATGCGCATACTTCTCTGCGTCTGCACCGTCGTGGCTACACTTCAGCGTATATGCGTATTCCACAGGCGGCGGGGCTGGCGACCGAAAGTCTGTCGGCGCATATCGGCCAACGTATTCGCTGGGCGCGGGGGATGGTGCAAATCTTCCGTCTTGATAACCCGCTCACCGGTAAAGGGCTGAAGTTTGCTCAGCGGCTGTGCTACGTCAACGCCATGTTCCATTTCTTGTCGGGCATTCCAAGACTGATCTTCCTGACTGCGCCGCTGGCGTTCCTGCTGCTGCATGCCTACATCATCTATGCGCCAGCGTTGATGATCGCCCTGTTCGTGCTGCCGCATATGATTCACGCCAGCCTGACCAACTCGAAGATCCAGGGCAAATATCGCCACTCTTTCTGGAGTGAAATCTACGAAACGGTGCTGGCGTGGTATATCGCACCACCGACGCTGGTGGCGCTGATTAACCCGCACAAAGGCAAATTTAACGTCACCGCCAAAGGTGGACTGGTGGAAGAAGAGTACGTCGACTGGGTGATCTCACGGCCCTACATTTTCCTGGTATTGCTCAACCTGGTCGGTATTGCGGTCGGTATCTGGCGTTACTTCTACGGCCCGCCAACCGAGATGCTCACTGTCATCGTCAGTATGGTGTGGGTGTTCTACAACCTGATTATTCTCGGTGGTGCGGTAGCGGTATCGGTAGAAAGCAAACAGGTTCGCCGATCGCACCGCGTGGAGATGACGATGCCCGCGGCAATTGCCCGCGAAGATGGTCACCTCTTCTCGTGTACCGTTCAGGATTTCTCCGACGGTGGTTTGGGGATCAAGATCAACGGTCAGGCACAGATTCTGGAAGGGCAGAAAGTGAATCTGTTGCTTAAACGCGGTCAGCAAGAATACGTCTTCCCGGCCCAGGTGGCGCGCGTGATGGGTAATGAAGTTGGGCTGAAATTAATGCCGCTCACCACCCAGCAACATATCGATTTTGTGCAGTGTACGTTTGCCCGTGCGGATACATGGGCGCTCTGGCAGGACAGTTACCCGGAAGATAAGCCGCTGGAAAGTCTGCTGGATATTCTGAAGCTCGGCTTCCGTGGCTACCGCCATCTGGCGGAGTTTGCGCCTTCTTCGGTGAAGGGCATTTTCCGTGTGCTGACTTCTCTGGTTTCCTGGGTTGTATCGTTTATTCCGCGCCGCCCGGCGCGGAGCGAAACGGCACAACCATCGGATCAGGCTTTGGCTCAACAATGATGACAACGCGATGAAAAGAAAACTATTCTGGATTTGTGCAGTGGCTATGGGGATGAGTGCGTTCCCCTCTTTCATGACGCAGGCGACGCCAGCAACGCAACCACTGATCAATGCTGAGCCAGCTGTAGCCGCCCAGACGGAACAAAATCCGCAGGTGGGGCAAGTGATGCCGGGCGTGCAGGGCGCTGATGCCCCCATCGTGGCGCAGAACGGTCCTTCGCGTGATGTGAAGCTGACCTTTGCGCAAATTGCGCCACCGCCGGGCAGCATGGTGCTACGTGGCATTAACCCGAACGGCAGCATTGAGTTTGGTATGCGCAGCGATGAAGTGGTGACGAAGGCGATGCTCAACCTCGAATACACGCCATCGCCATCGTTACTGCCTGTCCAGTCGCAGTTAAAGGTTTATCTCAATGATGAACTGATGGGCGTGCTGCCAGTGACCAAAGAACAGTTGGGTAAAAAAACGCTGGCACAAATGCCAATTAACCCACTGTTTATTACCGACTTCAACCGTGTGCGGCTGGAGTTTGTCGGTCATTATCAGGACGTGTGCGAAAACCCGGCCAGCACCACGCTTTGGCTGGATGTTGGGCGGAGCAGTGGACTGGATCTGACCTATCAGACCCTGAATGTGAAGAATGATCTGTCACACTTCCCGGTACCATTCTTTGACCCGCGTGATAACCGCACCAACACCTTGCCGATGGTCTTTGCGGGTGCGCCGGATGTTGGGCTGCAACAAGCATCTGCCATTGTCGCCTCGTGGTTTGGTTCGCGTTCTGGCTGGCGTGGGCAGAACTTCCCGGTGCTCTATAACCAACTGCCGGATCGCAATGCCATCGTTTTTGCCACTAATGACAAACGCCCGGACTTCCTGCGCGATCATCCGGCGGTAAAAGCCCCGGTGATTGAGATGATCAACCATCCACAGAATCCTTACGTCAAACTGCTGGTGGTCTTTGGTCGTGACGACAAAGACCTGTTGCAGGCAGCGAAAGGTATCGCTCAGGGTAACATTCTGTTCCGTGGTGAAAGCGTGGTAGTGAATGAAGTGAAACCGCTGCTACCGCGTAAGCCGTACGATGCGCCGAACTGGGTGCGTACCGATCGTCCGGTCACCTTTGGTGAACTGAAAACCTATGAAGAACAGTTACAATCCAGCGGTCTTGAGCCAGCAGCGATTAACGTTTCGCTAAACCTGCCGCCGGATCTCTACCTGATGCGCAGTACCGGCATTGATATGGATATCAACTATCGCTACACCATGCCGCCGGTGAAAGACAGTTCGCGGATGGATATCAGCCTGAATAACCAGTTCCTGCAATCCTTCAACCTGAGCAGTAAACAGGAGGCGAACCGCCTGCTGCTGCGTATTCCGGTATTACAAGGTCTGCTGGATGGCAAAACGGATGTCTCTATTCCGGCGCTGAAACTGGGCGCGACCAACCAGCTGCGCTTCGACTTTGAGTATATGAACCCGATGCCGGGCGGTTCGGTGGATAACTGCATTACCTTCCAGCCGGTGCAGAATCATGTGGTGATTGGTGACGACTCCACCATCGACTTCTCGAAGTATTACCACTTCATCCCGATGCCGGATCTACGCGCCTTTGCTAACGCGGGCTTCCCGTTCAGCCGGATGGCGGATCTGTCACAAACCATCACCGTGATGCCGAAAGCGCCTAACGAAGCACAGATGGAAACCTTGCTGAATACCGTTGGCTTTATCGGTGCGCAGACGGGCTTCCCGGCGATTAACCTGACGGTGACCGATGATGGCAGCACCATTCAGGGCAAAGATGCCGACATCATGATCATCGGTGGTATCCCGGACAAACTGAAAGACGACAAGCAGATCGACCTGTTGGTGCAGGCGACCGAAAGCTGGGTGAAAACGCCGATGCGCCAGACCCCGTTCCCCGGCATTGTGCCGGACGAGAGCGATCGCGCGGCAGAAACTCAATCAACGCTGACCTCTTCCGGTGCGATGGCAGCGGTGATTGGCTTCCAGTCGCCGTATAACGACCAGCGTAGCGTGATTGCGCTGCTGGCAGATAGCCCACGCGGTTATAAAATGCTTAACGATGCGGTGAACGATAGCGGCAAACGTGCCACCATGTTCGGCTCGGTCGCGGTGATCCGCGAGTCCGGTATCAATAGCCTGCGTGTTGGCGACGTCTATTACGTTGGCCATCTGCCGTGGTTCGAACGCTTATGGTATGCGCTGGCAAACCATCCGATTCTGCTGGCGGTGCTGGCGGCAATCAGCGTCGTGCTGCTGGCCTGGGTACTGTGGCGTTTGCTGCGTATTATCAGCCGTCGTCGTCTTAACCCGGATAACGAGTAATTGAAGATGAATGTGTTGCGTAGTGGACTCGTGACGATGCTGCTGCTGGCTGCCTTTAGTGTTCAGGCTGCCTGCAACTGGCCTGCCTGGGAGCAGTTCAAAAAGGATTACATCAGTCAGGAAGGGCGCGTCATCGACCCCAGCGACGCGCGCAAAATCACCACCTCCGAAGGGCAAAGTTACGGCATGTTCTTTGCCCTGGCGGCTAACGACCGTGCAGCTTTCGATAATATTCTCGACTGGACACAGAACAATCTCGCTCAGGGTTCTTTAAAAGAACATTTGCCCGCCTGGCTGTGGGGCAAGAAAGAGAACAGTAAGTGGGAAGTGCTGGACAGCAATTCGGCCTCTGATGGTGATGTCTGGATGGCCTGGTCGTTGCTGGAGGCGGGGCGTTTGTGGAAAGAGCAGCGTTATACCGACATCGGCAGCGCGTTGTTAAAACGTATTGCGCGGGAGGAAGTGGTGACGGTGCCTGGGCTGGGTTCCATGTTGTTGCCGGGCAAAGTGGGATTTGCTGAGGATAACAGCTGGCGTTTTAACCCCAGCTACCTGCCGCCGACGCTGGCGCAGTATTTCACCCGCTTTGGCGCGCCGTGGACTACGCTGCGCGAAACCAATCAACGTTTATTGCTGGAAACCGCCCCGAAAGGCTTTTCACCAGACTGGGTGCGCTATGAGAAAGACAAAGGCTGGCAGCTAAAAGCCGAAAAAACATTGATCAGCAGCTACGACGCTATCCGTGTTTACATGTGGGTAGGCATGATGCCTGACAGCGATCCGCAAAAAGCGCGGATGCTCAACCGGTTTAAACCGATGGCGACATTCACCGAGAAAAACGGCTATCCGCCGGAAAAAGTCGATGTGGCTACGGGGAAAGCGCAGGGTAAAGGACCGGTCGGTTTTTCTGCCGCCATGCTGCCCTTTTTACAAAACCGCGATGCACAGGCCGTTCAGCGCCAGCGCGTGGCCGATAACTTTCCCGGCAGCGATGCCTATTACAACTATGTGCTGACCCTGTTTGGACAAGGCTGGGATCAACACCGTTTCCGCTTCTCGACAAAAGGTGAGTTATTACCTGACTGGGGCCAGGAATGCGCAAATTCACACTAAACATATTCACGCTTTCCCTCGGTCTGGCCGTCATGCCGATGGTCGAGGCAGCACCAACCGCTCAGCAACAGTTGCTGGAGCAAGTTCGGTTAGGCGAAGCGACCCATCGTGAAGACCTGGTGCAACAGTCGTTGTATCGGCTGGAACTTATTGATCCGAATAACCCGGACGTCGTTGCCGCCCGTTTCCGTTCTCTGTTACGTCAGGGCGATATTGATGGCGCGCAAAAACAGCTCGATCGGCTGTCGCAGTTAGCGCCGAGTTCAAATGCGTATAAATCGTCGCGGACCACAATGTTGCTTTCCACGCCGGATGGTCGTCAGGCACTGCAACAGGCACGATTGCAGGCGACTACCGGTCATGCGGAAGAGGCCGTGGCGAGTTACAACAAGCTGTTCAACGGTGCGCCGCCAGAAGGTGATATTGCCGTCGAGTACTGGAGTACGGTGGCGAAAATTCCGGCTCGCCGTGGCGAAGCGATTAATCAGCTAAAACGCATCAATGCGGATACCCCAGGCAATACAGGCCTGCAAAACAATCTGGCGCTATTGCTGTTTAGTAGCGATCGCCGTGATGAAGGTTTTGCTGTACTGGAGCAGATGGCGAAATCGAACGCCGGGCGCGAGGGAGCCTCTAAAATCTGGTACGGGCAGATTAAAGACATGCCCGTCAGCGATGCCAGTGTGTCGGCGCTGAAAAAATATCTCTCTATCTTTAGCGATGGCGACAGCGTAGCTGCTGCACAATCGCAACTGGCAGAACAGCAAAAACAGCTGGCCGACCCTGCTTTCCGCGCTCGTGCGCAAGGTTTAGCGGCGGTGGACTCTGGCATGGCGGGTAAAGCCATTCCCGAACTACAACAGGCAGTGCGGGCGAACCCGAAAGACAGTGAGGCACTGGGGGCGCTGGGCCAGGCGTATTCTCAGAAAGGCGATCGCGCCAATGCGGTGGCGAATCTGGAAAAAGCCCTCGCACTGGACCCGCACAGCAGCAACAACGACAAATGGAACAGTCTGCTGAAAGTAAACCGCTACTGGCTGGCGATCCAGCAGGGTGATGCCGCGCTGAAAGCCAATAATCCTGACCGGGCAGAACGCCTGTTCCAGCAGGCGCGTAACGTTGATAATACTGACAGCTATGCAGTGCTTGGGCTGGGCGATGTGGCGATGGCGCGCAAAGATTACCCTGCCGCCGAACGCTATTACCAGCAGACGCTGCGTATGGACAGTAGCAACACTAACGCCGTGCGCGGGCTGGCGAATATTTACCGCCAGCAGTCGCCAGAAAAAGCCGAAGCGTTTATCGCCTCGCTCTCTGCCAGTCAGCGGCGCAGCATTGATGATATCGAACGCAGCCTGCAAAACGATCGTCTGGCACAGCAGGCAGAGGCACTGGAAAACCAGGGCAAATGGGCGCAGGCAGCAGCACTTCAGCGGCAACGACTGGCACTGGACCCCGGCAGTGTATGGATTACTTACCGACTTTCGCAGGATCTCTGGCAGGCCGGACAACGCAGCCAGGCCGATACGTTAATGCGCAATCTCGCGCAGCAGAAGCCGAACGACCCGGAGCAGGTTTACGCTTACGGGCTGTACCTCTCAGGTCACGACCAGGACAGAGCGGCACTGGCGCATATCAACAGCCTGCCGCGCGCGCAGTGGAACAGCAATATTCAGGAGCTGGTTAATCGGCTGCAAAGCGACCAGGTGCTGGAAACCGCTAATCGCCTGCGAGAAAACGGTAAAGAGGCAGAAGCAGAAGCGATGCTGCGCCAGCAACCGCCTTCCTCGCGTATTGATCTGACGCTGGCTGACTGGGCGCAACAACGACGTGATTACGCTGCTGCCCGTGCTGCATATCAGAATGTCCTGACGCGGGAGCCAACTAACGCTGATGCCATTCTTGGCCTGACGGAAGTGGATATCGCTGCCGGTGACAAAGCGGCGGCACGTAGCCAACTGGCGAAACTGCCTGCCACCGATAACGCCTCCCTGAACACACAGCGGCGCGTGGCGCTGGCGCAGGCGCAGCTTGGCGATACCGCAGCGGCGCAGCAGACATTTAACAAGCTGATCCCGCAGGCAAAATCTCAGCCACCGTCGATGGAAAGCGCGATGGTACTGCGCGACGGTGCGAAGTTTGAAGCGCAGGCGGGCGATCCAACGCAGGCGCTGGAAACCTACAAAGACGCGATGGTCGCATCCGGTGTGACCACGACGCGTCCGCAGGATAACGACACCTTTACCCGGCTGACCCGTAACGACGAGAAAGATGACTGGCTGAAACGCGGCGTGCGCAGCGATGCAGCGGACCTCTATCGCCAGCAGGATCTTAACGTCACCCTCGAGCACGATTACTGGGGGTCGAGCGGCACCGGTGGTTACTCCGATCTGAAAGCGCACACTACCATGTTGCAGGTGGATGCGCCCTATTCTGACGGGCGGATGTTCTTTCGCAGTGATTTCGTCAATATGAACGTCGGCAGTTTCTCCACTAATGCCGATGGCAAATGGGATGACAACTGGGGCACTTGTACATTACAGGACTGTAGCGGCAACCGCAGCCAGTCGGATTCCGGTGCCAGCGTGGCGGTCGGCTGGCGAAATGACGTCTGGAGCTGGGATATCGGCACCACGCCGATGGGCTTCAACGTGGTGGATGTGGTCGGCGGCATCAGTTACAGTGATGATATCGGGCCGCTGGGTTACACCGTTAACGCCCATCGTCGGCCCATTTCCAGTTCTTTGCTGGCCTTTGGCGGGCAAAAAGACTCCCCGAGCAATACCGGGAAAAAATGGGGTGGCGTGCGTGCCGACGGCGTGGGGCTAAGCCTGAGCTACGATAAAGGTGAAGCAAACGGCGTCTGGGCATCGCTTAGCGGTGACCAGTTAACCGGTAAAAATGTCGAAGATAACTGGCGCGTGCGCTGGATGACGGGCTATTACTATAAGGTCATCAACCAGAATAATCGCCGTGTGACCATTGGCCTGAACAACATGATCTGGCATTACGACAAAGACCTGAGTGGGTACTCACTCGGTCAGGGCGGTTACTACAGCCCGCAGGAATACCTGTCGTTTGCTATTCCGGTGATGTGGCGTGAACGGACAGAAAACTGGTCGTGGGAGCTGGGGGCGTCTGGTTCGTGGTCGCATTCGCGCACCAAAACCATGCCGCGGTATCCGCTGATGAATCTGATCCCGACTGACTGGCAGGAAGAAGCTGCGCGGCAATCCAACGATGGCGGCAGCAGTCAGGGCTTTGGCTATACGGCGCGGGCATTACTTGAGCGTCGCGTCACATCCAACTGGTTTGTCGGTACGGCAATTGATATCCAGCAAGCGAAGGATTACGCGCCCAGCCATTTCCTGCTCTACGTACGTTATTCCGCCGCCGGATGGCAGGGTGACATGGATTTACCGCCGCAGCCGCTGATACCTTACGCCGACTGGTAAGTTTTCAGATAGCGCCTCTCTTAATGCCGCTGCGATCGGGTATACTCGGGCGGCAATCTGGGATTTCCGGGGGGAGACAATTTGCGCGTAAGTCGCTCGTTAACAATCAAGCAGATGGCAATGGTGGCAGCCGTTGTCTTGGTGTTCGTTTTTATTTTTTGCACCGTTTTGCTGTTCCATCTGGTCCAGCAGAATCGCTATAACACGGCTACGCAACTGGAAAGCATTGCTCGCTCTGTCCGCGAACCCTTATCTTCTGCCATTTTGAAAGGCGATATTCCCGAAGCGGAAGCTATTCTTGCCAGCATTAAACCGGCAGGCGTGGTCAGCCGTGCCGATGTGGTGCTGCCTAACCAGTTCCAGGCGCTGCGTAAAAGTTTTATTCCAGAGCGTCCGGTGCCGGTAATGGTTACTCGCATGTTTGAGCTACCGGTGCAAATCTCGCTGGGCGTTTACTCGCTGGAACGTCCGGCAAACCCGCAGCCAATTGCCTATCTGGTGCTACAGGCGGATTCCTTCCGCATGTATAAGTTCGTGATGAGCACCCTCTCAACGTTAGTGACCATTTACTTACTTTTGTCGTTAATATTGACGGTGGCGATTAGCTGGTGCATTAACCGCCTGATTTTGCATCCGTTACGCAATATTGCTCGTGAACTTAACGCCATCCCAGCCCAGGAGCTTGTTGGTCACCAACTGGCATTACCACGTCTGCATCAGGACGATGAAATCGGTATGCTGGTGCGCAGTTACAACCTCAACCAGCAATTGCTGCAGCGCCATTATGAAGAACAGAACGAAAATGCGATGCGCTTCCCGGTGTCGGATTTGCCGAACAAAGCCTTGCTGATGGAGATGCTGGAGCAGGTTGTCGCGCGTAAACAAACCACCGCGCTGATGATCATCACCTGTGAAACCCTGCGTGATACTGCGGGCGTGCTGAAAGAGGCGCAACGAGAAATTCTGCTGCTGACGCTGGTGGAAAAACTCAAATCGGTACTGTCGCCACGTATGATCCTCGCGCAGATTAGTGGTTATGACTTTGCTGTCATTGCCAACGGTGTACAGGAGCCGTGGCATGCTATTACTTTAGGTCAGCAAGTGCTCACTATCATGAGCGAGCGCCTGCCGATTGAACGTATTCAACTCCGTCCGCACTGTAGCATTGGCGTGGCGATGTTCTACGGCGATCTCACCGCCGAACAGCTTTACAGTCGCGCTATTTCTGCGGCATTTACCGCTCGCCATAAAGGTAAGAATCAGATTCAGTTCTTTGATCCGCAGCAGATGGAAGCCGCCCAACAGCGGTTGACGGAAGAGAGCGATATCCTTAATGCACTGGAAAATCATCAGTTTGCGATTTGGTTACAGCCACAGGTCGAGATGACCAGCGGTAAACTGGTCAGTGCGGAAGTGTTACTGCGTATCCAGCAACCGGATGGCAGTTGGGATCTGCCGGATGGCTTAATCGATCGCATTGAGTGCTGTGGGCTGATGGTTACCGTCGGTCACTGGGTGCTGGAAGAGTCCTGTCGACTGCTGGCTGCCTGGCAAGAGCGCGGCATTATGCTGCCCTTGTCGGTAAACCTCTCAGCGCTGCAACTGATGCACCCGAATATGGTAGCGGATATGCTGGAACTGTTAACCCGCTATCGCATTCAGCCGGGAACACTGATTCTGGAAGTGACAGAAAGCCGACGTATTGACGACCCTCATGCAGCGGTGGCAATCCTCCGCCCGTTGCGTAATGCCGGCGTTCGGGTGGCGCTGGATGATTTCGGCATGGGCTACGCAGGGCTGCGTCAGCTGCAGCATATGAAATCGTTGCCAATCGACGTGTTAAAAATCGACAAAATGTTTGTTGAAGGCTTGCCGGAAGATAGCAGCATGATTGCTGCAATTATCATGTTGGCGCAAAGCCTGAACTTACAAATGATTGCCGAAGGCGTGGAGACTGAAGCACAACGCGACTGGCTGGCAAAAGCGGGCGTTGGTATTGCCCAGGGCTTCCTTTTTGCTCGCCCACTCCCTATTGAAATCTTCGAAGAGAGTTACCTGGAAGAAAAGTAGCTACCCCAAACTGATTACAAAACTTTAAAAAGTGCTGGTTTGTGCGAGCCAGCTCAAACTTTTTAACCTTTTTGTTTCAATTATGATCCAGGTACATTTCTGTGATGTTGTCTGGGTGTTATTTTAAGGCCGCAGGTACCCCATAACCTTACAAGACCTGTGGTTTTACTAAAGGACACCCTATGAAAACCTCTCTGTTTAAAAGCCTTTACTTTCAGGTCCTGACAGCGATAGCCATTGGTATTCTCCTTGGCCATTTCTACCCTGAAATAGGCGAGCAAATGAAACCGCTTGGCGACGGGTTCGTTAAGCTCATTAAGATGATCATCGCTCCTGTCATCTTTTGTACCGTCGTAACGGGCATTGCGGGCATGGAAAGCATGAAGGCGGTCGGTCGTACCGGCGCAGTCGCACTGCTTTACTTTGAAATTGTCAGTACCATCGCGCTGATTATTGGTCTTATCATCGTTAACGTCGTGCAGCCTGGTGCCGGAATGAACGTCGATCCGGCAACGCTTGATGCGAAAGCGGTAGCGGTTTACGCCGATCAGGCGAAAGACCAGGGCATTGTCGCCTTCATTATGGATGTCATCCCGGCGAGCGTCATTGGCGCATTTGCCAGCGGTAACATTCTGCAGGTGCTGCTGTTTGCCGTACTGTTTGGTTTTGCGCTCCACCGTCTGGGCAGCAAAGGCCAACTGATTTTTAACGTGATCGAAAGTTTCTCGCAGGTCATCTTCGGCATCATCAATATGATCATGCGTCTGGCACCTATTGGTGCGTTCGGGGCAATGGCGTTTACTATCGGTAAATACGGCGTCGGCACACTGGTGCAACTGGGGCAGCTGATTATCTGCTTCTACATCACCTGTATCCTGTTTGTGGTGCTGGTACTGGGTTCAATCGCTAAAGCGACTGGTTTCAGTATCTTCAAATTTATCCGCTACATCCGTGAAGAACTGCTGATTGTACTGGGGACTTCATCTTCCGAGTCGGCGCTGCCGCGTATGCTCGACAAGATGGAGAAACTCGGCTGCCGCAAATCGGTGGTGGGGCTGGTCATCCCGACAGGCTACTCGTTTAACCTTGATGGCACATCGATATACCTGACAATGGCGGCGGTGTTTATCGCCCAGGCCACTAACAGTCAGATGGATATCGTCCACCAAATCACGCTGTTAATCGTGTTGCTGCTTTCTTCTAAAGGGGCGGCAGGGGTAACGGGTAGTGGCTTTATCGTGCTGGCAGCGACGCTCTCTGCGGTGGGCCATTTGCCGGTAGCGGGTCTGGCGCTAATTCTTGGTATCGACCGCTTTATGTCAGAAGCTCGTGCGCTGACTAACCTGGTCGGTAACGGCGTAGCGACCATTGTTGTTGCTAAGTGGGTGAAAGAACTGGACCACAAAAAACTGGACGATGTGCTGAATAATCGTGCGCCGGATGGCAAAACGCACGAATTATCCTCTTAATCTCACCACTTATGCCCGCACTCCCTTCCCCGAGTGCGGGTGTTTGCGCATAATTGACCCCTGTGCCTGAACTTACCACCTGGGTGAGTTCAGGTTTATTTCACTTCTTCCGTGACATTTTCATGTTCTTGCGGTCTAACACGAAGTGTTTTTAATGTCATTTAGACTGACCGACAACGGGCAGTTTTTTATTACCAGGATAGTTGATCAGGGGTTCACATGCAGGGCACAAAAATTCGACTTTTAGCGGGCGGTTTGCTGATGATGGCCACTGCTGGCTATGTGCAGGCAGATGCGCTCCAGCCTGATCCAGCATGGCAACAGGGGACGCTTTCCAACGGTTTACAGTGGCAAGTGCTGACCACGCCCCAGCGTCCCAGCGATCGCGTTGAAATTCGCCTGCTGGTTAATACCGGTTCGCTCGCCGAAAGTACACAACAGAGCGGTTACAGCCACGCCATCCCTCGTATTGCGTTAACGCAAAGCGGTGGCCTTGACGCAGCACAGGCGCGTTCATTGTGGCAGCAGGGGATCGACCCTAAACGCCCGATGCCGCCGGTAATTGTCTCTTATGACACCACGCTGTTTAATCTGAGTTTGCCCAATAACCGTAACGACTTGCTGAAAGAAGCGCTCTCTTATCTGGCAAATGCCACTGGCAAACTGACTATCACGCCAGAAACCATCAACCACGCGCTGCAAAGTCAGGACATGGTGGCAACCTGGCCTGCCGATACTAAAGAGGGCTGGTGGCGCTATCGTCTGAAAGGATCAACCTTGTTAGGTCACGATCCTGCCGATCCGCTGAAACAACCCGTTGAAGCGGAAAAGATTAAAGATTTCTATCAGAAATGGTACACCCCGGATGCAATGACGCTGCTGGTGGTGGGAAACGTGGATGCGCGCTCGGTTGTCGACCAAATCAACAAAACGTTTGGCGAACTGAAAGGCAAACGTGAAACACCGGCTCCGGTGCCGACGCTTTCTCCGCTGCGTCCTGAAGCGGTGAGTATTATGACCGATGCGGTACGTCAGGACCGGTTATCTATCATGTGGGATACGCCGTGGCAGCCAATTCGTGAATCAGCCGCACTGCTGCGCTACTGGCGTGCGGACCTGGCCCGTGAGGCGCTGTTCTGGCACGTTCAGCAAGCGTTAAGCACCAGTAACAGCAAAGACATCGGTCTTGGATTTGACTGCCGTGTGCTGTATCTGCGTGCGCAGTGTGCCATCAACATCGAGTCACCAAACGACAAGCTGAACAGCAACCTTAATTTGGTTGCGCGTGAGCTGGCAAAGGTTCGCGATAAAGGTCTGCCGGAAGAAGAGTTCAATGCGTTAGTGGCGCAAAAGAAACTGGAGCTGCAGAAACTGTTTGCCGCCTATGCGCGAGCTGATACCGATATTTTGATGGGGCAGCGGATGCGTTCGTTGCAAAATCAGGTTGTCGATATCGCGCCGGAGCAATATCAGAAATTGCGGCAGGATTTCCTTAATAGTCTGACGGTAGAGATGTTAAATCAGGATCTGCGCCAGCAGTTGTCGAACGATATGGCGTTAATTCTTCTGCAGCCGAAAGGCGAGCCAGAATTTAACATGAAAGCGTTGCAGGCGGCCTGGGATCAAATCATGGCCTCATCTACTACTGCTGCCACAACCTCAGTTGCCACGGATGACGTACATCCTGAAGTGACGGATATTCCACCCGCACAGTAATGCCTGATGGTGATGAGTTAGCACAACCATCAGGTATTTATGGATGAGCTGGATAGAGGGGTAACACTTTATCCAGCCTTTTGCATATGCTGCTTTTACGCCGGCATCGCCTCACGCGGGATAATCGCGCCGCGATACTGAATAACGGTACTTGCGGTCAGGTGCCCGCGTTTCGCCGCGTCTTCCGCACTGGCGCCCGTCAAACGTACCGCCAGATAACCGGCACTGAAAGAGTCGCCAGCTGCGGTGGTATCGATCACTTTTTCTTTCGGCAGTTTCACCGCCGGAACATCCACTAACCCCTCGCCAGCAATGGACACCAGGCAAGAATCCGCCCCGCGTTTCACCACCACTTCTTTCACGCCCGCGTTATGGGTGCGCGCAATGACGTCTTCCACCGGTTGTTGACCCCACAGCGCGTCTTCGTCGTCCAGCGTCAGGAAGGCGATATCCGTGCATTCCAGCATTTGCTGGTACATCTGCTGTGTCTCTTCTTTGCTGGCCCACAAGCGCGGACGGTAGTTATTGTCGAAAATCACTTTTCCACCGTTAGTGCGGCATTCGCGCAGCAGGGAAAGCAGCTTTTCGCGGCTGGTCGGGCTTAAGATTGCCAGGCTAATCCCGCTCAGGTAGAGATAATCGAAATTCGCCAGCTCTTCGCAAATCGCCGCAGATTGCTCGCTCTCCAGCCAGAATTTGGCGGCGGCTTCGTTACGCCAGTAGTAGAACGTACGTTCGCCGGTGCTGTCGGTTTCAATGTAGTAAAGGCCCGGCAGACGGTTTTCCATCCGTTGGGTCAGGGAAGTATCAACGTTCTCGCCGTGCCAGGCGTCCAGCATTTGCTGGCTAAAACTGTCCGTTCCCAGCGCCGTTACGTAATGAACGGTTAATGCCGCAGGATCGACCTGACGGGCGATATAGACGGAAGTGTTCAGGGTATCGCCGCCGAAACCGCGCTTAACGTCCGCGCCTTTCTCGGAAAGCTCAATCATGCATTCGCCAATCACGGCAATCTTTTTGGACATAGTCGTGAACCTGATCTGTAAAAAATTAGCGTTAGTTTGCGCTGTGGTGGTTTGCTGGTCAACCATATTAAAACAGTGTTCCATTATTTTTTTGAGCCAGAACGTATTCCTGAAAGATTCCGTTGTGGAGTGGGGAAATTTAACCCGGCCAGTCGGTAAAGTTCTGCCCTTGCGCGCCGATAATCTTTGTCGAGTCCGGGCAGCATCACTTTTAAACACAGGACATCTTTGATGATAAGGCAGGTTATCCAGCGAATAAGCAACCCTGAAGCAAGCATCGAGAGCTTGCAGGAACGGCGTTTTTGGTTGCAGTGTGAGCGTGCTTACACCTGGCAGCCGATCTATCAAACCTGCGGGCGGTTAATGGCCGTGGAGCTATTAACGGTGGTCACGCATCCCTTGAACCCTTCGCAACGCCTGCCGCCGGATCGCTATTTTACTGAAATCACCGTCAGCCATCGGATGGAGGTTGTGAAAGAGCAGATTGATTTGCTGGCGCAAAATGCCGACTTCTTTGTCGAGCACGGCCTGCTGGCATCGGTCAATATTGATGGTCCTACGCTCATCGCCCTGCGTCAGCAACCAAAAATCCTGCGCCAGATTGAGCATCTTCCCTGGCTGCGTTTCGAACTGGTAGAACAAATCCGCCTGCCAAAAGACTCAACCTTTGCCTCGATGTGTGAATTTGGTCCGCTGTGGCTGGATGATTTCGGCACTGGGATGGCAAATTTCTCTGCGCTAAGTGAAGTACGTTACGACTACATCAAAATCGCCCGTGAGCTGTTTGTGATGCTGCGTCAGTCGCCGGAAGGACGCACGCTCTTTTCTCAGCTTTTACATCTAATGAATCGCTATTGTCGCGGGGTGATTGTCGAAGGTGTGGAAACGCAGGAAGAGTGGCGCGATGTACAAAATTCGCCTGCATTTGCCGCACAAGGCTGGTTTCTTTCACGCCCGGCACCGATAGAAACGCTGAATTCGGCAGTTCTGGCGCTATAAGCTGCCTCATTTTCTGCCTGGCTGGACTATCTTTAGGACTGGCACAGGAAGAAATATGAGGAAGCGAATGATGAGCAAGGCAGGCAAAATAACCGCTGCGATTTCAGGGGCTTTCTTGTTGTTGATTGTCGTGGCGATCATTTTGATTGCAACATTTGACTGGAATCGACTCAAACCGACCATCAACCAGAAAGTCTCTGCGGAGTTGAATCGTCCATTCGCTATCCGTGGCGATCTGGGCGTGGTGTGGGAGCGGCAAAAACAAGAAACCGGCTGGCGCAGCTGGGTGCCGTGGCCCCATATACACGCGGAAGACATCATTCTCGGCAACCCACCAGATATTCCCGAAGTCACAATGGTGCATTTGCCACGCGTAGAGGCAACTCTGGCCCCGCTGGCGCTGCTGACCAAAACGGTCTGGTTGCCGTGGATCAAGCTCGAAAAGCCCGACGCGCGCCTGATTCGCCTCTCTGAAAAGAACAATAACTGGACCTTTAATCTCGCCAACGATGACAACAAAGACACGAATGCAAAGCCGTCGGCATGGTCGTTTCGGCTGGATAATATTCTGTTCGATCAAGGGCGGATCGCCATTGATGACAAAGTAAGCAAAGCGGATCTGGAAATTTTTGTCGATCCGTTAGGCAAGCCGCTGCCGTTCAGTGAAGTTACCGGATCGAAAGGTATAGCGGACAAAGAAAAGGTGGGCGATTACGTTTTTGGTCTGAAGGCGCAGGGACGTTATAACGGTGAACCGCTCACGGGCAAAGGTAAAATCGGCGGTATGCTGGCACTACGCGGCGAAGGTACACCGTTTCCGGTACAGGCTGATTTCCGCTCCGGGAATACTCGCGTCGCTTTTGATGGCGTCGTGAATGACCCAATGAAGATGGGCGGTGTCGATTTACGGCTTAAATTTTCTGGCGATTCGCTGGGTGATCTCTATGAACTGACGGGCGTTCTGCTGCCCGATACCCCGCCGTTTGAAACCGATGGTCGGCTGGTCGCGAAAATCGACACTGAAAAATCGTCGGTATTTGATTATCGAGGCTTTAATGGGCGCATTGGCGATAGTGATATCCACGGTTCTCTGATCTACACCACCGGCAAGCCACGGCCAAAACTGGAAGGTGATGTCGAATCGCGGCAATTGCGGCTGGCAGATTTAGGGCCATTGATTGGCGTTGATTCTGGAAAAGGTGCAGAAAAGTCGAAACGGTCTGAGCAGAAGAAAGGCGAAAAAAGCGTTCAGCCTGCGGGCAAAGTGCTGCCTTATGACCGCTTCGAAACCGATAAATGGGACGTCATGGATGCCGATGTCCGCTTCAAAGGTCGGCGCATTGAACATGGTAGTAGCTTGCCGATTAGCGATCTTTCTACTCATATCATCCTCAAAAATGCTGACCTGCGCCTGCAACCGCTGAAATTTGGCATGGCGGGAGGCAGCATTGCGGCGAATATTCATCTGGAAGGCGATAAAAAGCCGATGCAAGGACGGGCTGATATTCAGGCCCGTCGGCTGAAACTGAAAGAACTGATGCCCGATGTAGAACTGATGCAGAAGACGCTGGGGGAAATGAACGGTGACGCGGAACTACGCGGTAGCGGTAACTCGGTGGCGGCGCTTTTAGGCAACAGTAACGGCAACCTGAAACTGTTGATGAATGACGGGCTGGTGAGCCGCAACCTGATGGAGATTGTCGGGCTGAATGTCGGTAACTACATTGTCGGCGCGATATTTGGTGACGATGAGGTGCGGGTGAACTGTGCGGCGGCGAATCTGGATATTGCCAACGGTGTGGCGCGTCCGCAGATTTTTGCTTTTGATACTGAGAATGCGTTGATCAATGTTACCGGCACGGCAAGTTTTGCTTCGGAGCAACTGGATTTGACTATCGATCCAGAAAGTAAAGGGATTCGCATTATCACACTGCGTTCGCCGCTGTATGTGCGTGGGACATTTAAAAATCCGCAGGCTGGGGTAAAAGCCGGACCGTTGATTGCTCGCGGAGCCGTCGCGGCGGCACTGGCAACGCTGGTAACACCGGCGGCGGCGTTACTGGCGCTGATCTCTCCTTCCGAAGGGGAGGCTAATCAGTGTCGGACGATTTTGTCGCAGATGAAGAAGTGATGGAAACTGCCGGATGCGGCGTGAACGCCTTATCCGGCCTACAAATCCTTGCGAATTCAATATATTGTATGGGAATTCAGGCCTGATAAGCGTAGCGCATCAGGCTTTTCACTCTTATTACAACGATTGATGTCGCGTCTCATGGGTCAGCAGCAGGGCGATTAAGGTCAAGCCAGCCATCGCCGCCAGATATAACCCCACCGCACCTAACCCGTAGTTAGTCTGCAACCAGGCTGCGATATACGGCGCAACGGAAGCCCCGAGAATCGACGCTACGTTGTAAGAGAACGATGCTCCGGTGTAACGCACTTCTGTCGGGAACAGCTCTGGTAACAGCGCGCCCATCGGCCCGAAGGTCAGTCCCATCAGACTTAACCCCAGCAGCAGGAAGGCAAAAACCAGAATCGGGTTGCCAGAACCGAGCAGCGGGTTAAAGGCGAACAGCGCGAACAGGATGATCAGCGTGGTGATGATTACCATGCTTTTACGACGACCAAAGGCATCGGCCAGCAGTCCGGCGACTGGCACCATCACGCCAAAACCAATCACTGCCATCATCAGCATCCACAATACTTCGTTACGCGGCAGGCCAAGACCCACGGGCGCGGCGGCGGTACTGAAGGTCATTGAGTAGACCGTCATGATGTAAAACAGCGTATAGGTTGCCAGCATAATGAACGTACCCAGTACGGTTACGCGAACATGTTTGGTCAGCAGCGTACCCAGCGGGATCTTCACCTGTTTTTTCGCTTTAGCGACTTTCTCAAACACCGGCGACTCATGCAGCGACACGCGAACATACAGGCCGATAATGACCAGCACCGCCGAGAAGATAAATGGCACGCGCCAACCCCAGCTCATAAACTGCTCGTCGGTCAGTAGCCAGGAAAGCAGTAAGAAAGTGCCGTTGGCAAAGAAGAAGCCAATCGGTGCGCCCAGCTGCGGGAAGGAGCCGTACAATGCACGTTTGCGCGGTGGTGCGTTCTCGGTTGCCAGCAGCGCCGCTCCGCCCCATTCGCCGCCTAAGCCCAGACCCTGACCAAATCGAGCCAGTGCCAGCAGCAGCGGGGCGAAAATACCAATCGTGGCATAGCCCGGCAGCAGACCAATCACCACGGTCGAAATCCCCATCGTTAGCAACGAGGCGACCAGCGTCGCTTTACGCCCAACGCGATCGCCAAAATGACCAAAGACGGCAGAGCCAATAGGACGCGCGACGAAGGCGATGGCGAAGGTGGCAAGCGACTGTAGCGTTGCTGCCGTAGGATCGCCCTGCGGGAAGAAGATATGCGGAAACACAATAACGGCCGCAGTGGCGTAAATATAAAAGTCGAAGAACTCAATGGCCGTGCCAATGAGAGAGGCGACAAGGACTTTATTACGCGAGTTGATCGGCGTGTATTCTTGCTCGTGGTCGAGTGTTGTGGCTGTTGCTTGCATAATCTTTTCTTATTTTTTGGCTAACGAATAGCCATATTACGCACAGCAAAAGTGATATTTCAATGTGTAACAAATCGCGGAGTTGGTCGAAAATCAGCCAAAAAGGGAATAATGTTTAAGCTGGTGATTTTTCTTCTATGAAATGCTTCACATAATTTCATAAATGGTGGATAAAACTGGTTTTAGGTTAAATAAAAGTTACCAACTGGATTTATATGCTGGAGTAATGAGTTGGAATGAAATTGTTTGCTCCTAAGAGATGACAGAAAAGGCTCTGGGGAAGAGTTTAAGTGGTTATGTGCGCATGATAGCCGGATGCGATGCTGGCGCATTTTATCCGGCCTACGGGGAGCCAGGCCGAATAAATTCGTAGGCCGGATAAGGCGTTACGCTGCATCCGGCATATTTTAAGACTGCGTTTTCCCCGGCATTCTCGGGTCGTCTTTGTATTCGGCGGTGGCAATCCACGCCGCGCAAAACAGCGTCAGACGAGCGAAGAAGTAGAAAAACGCCATCAGTCCCAGCACGGAGCCAAATGCTGCGCCAGACGGAGATTTCATCAGCGATGGCAGTGTGTAGGTCATCACGATTTTAATCACTTCAAAACCTATAGCAGCAAGAAATGTTCCGCGAATTAGCGCTTTTTTGCGCGGACGGTGGCGCGGCAATCGCCAAAAGATCCAGAAGAAAAGCAGATAGTTGGCGAAGATGGAAATCGCAAGACCAATCAACCGCCACGTTGGTTTCAGCCACTCAATGCTGTTCAGGTGCAGGGCGCTAATAATCATTTGCTGCGCCGAACCGGCAACCGAAGTGATCGAAAGCGTCACAATGAGCGCAATCAATAAACCAATCAGCGAAATAAAATCACGCAGATATTTAACCCAAAATTTTTCCTGATCCTGTGGCGAACGTTCCCAGACATCGCGCGATTGAGCGCGAATCGCTTCACGCAGGTTACCCATCCAGTTGATGCCGGAATAAAGCGCCACCGCCAGGCCGACAAGCCCTACGGTAGTACGCTGCTGAACGGCGGTGTTGATGGTGTTTTTCAACGTGGCGGCTAGCGTCGGATCGCTGATGTTTTGCAGAATTTTGTCGAAGATATCCTGTAGCAACATCGGATGGGAGGCCAGAACGAAACCAGCGGCGGCAAACGACACCATCAAAATCGGAATCATCGACAAAAATGAGAAATAGGTGATAGCCGCACCAAACTGATTCCCCAGCCGATCGTTAAAGCGTTCAGTCGCGCGAATCAGGTGCGCAATAATCGGTTGGCGTTGGACTTTTTCGGCAGTAGTGGTGACGGTTTCCAGCGCCTGGCTAACTTTGCCGCCTTTCTCGCTATTATCCAACTGCTTAATCGGCTCGTGCTCCAGATCCTGGGTGGGACGTTTGATCTCGTTTTCCTGCGTCATCCGCTCTTTTGTCCTTCTGTCGTGGTCATTCTTAAAAAGTATAGTCGGTCAGTCCAGGTACTCTTTCATTACGCCAGCCAGCCACTGCATAAACAGGTTTACACGCCGGGAAAGCTCCCGACGCTGCGGATAAATCAGCGAAAGGGAGAGCGGCTCGGCACGGTAGCCAGGTAATACTTCAATAAGCCGCCCGGCACGCAGGGCTTCGCGCACGGCAATGCGCGGGATCTGAATAATCCCCAGACCGGCAAGACCGGCGGCGAGATAGTTTTCGCTACTGTTTACCGTCAACATGCCGCCAGACTTAAACCACTGGACACCATTAACGCTGGCAACCTCAAAACCTAACGGATGTACACCCAGGTGCGGTGTGTAACGCACTATTGCGTGTGAAGTCAGATCGTCGGGGCTTTGCGGATAACCAAAGCGCGTCAGATAGTGCGGACTGGCACAGTTGACCATGGTCAGTTTGCCGAGGGGACGGGCGATAACGCCATCTTCCGGTAACGCGCCAGTGCGTATCACGCAATCAAAACCATCGTGAAGAATATCTACCGGACGGTCATGGCTACTCAGCTCCAGCTCAATTCCCGGATGCAGATAGAGAAATTCCGACAGACGCGGCAGTAACAGGCTTTTCGCGATTCCTGGCGGGATGTCGATGCGTAATTTACCGCTGATACTGGTGGCATCCTGTTGAAACAGACCGTCCAGTTCGTTGAGATTACTCAACACATCTTTTGCCCGTTGATAATAGGTCATGCCTTCTGGCGTGAGTTTGACCCGTCGCGTGGTGCGCTGGAGAAGCTGGGTGCCAAGTTGATGTTCCAGTGCCTGTATCTGGCGCGAAACACTTCCCTTTGGCAAAGCAAAGAAATCCGCTGCGCGGGAAAAACTTTCCAGCTCCGCGACTTTGATGAACAACTGCATTGCGTGAATTTTATCCATTTCTTTGACCGATTGTTGTTCACAGCGAAACAGTAACGCGCATATCGCATTGTTTATTGTTTTTTCTAACATCTAATGCCGGGTTTCACAATGTTGTCATGACGAATGTGGCGATTTCTCAGTAGGAAAAGGGGAGAATAGCTTTATGAGAAAGGTGAATCCCCTTAAACAGAGCGTATTTTTCAGCGATTTCCTTTAAAGTGAACAGAGGACGTGTTGGCTATTTGTGCTTATTTTTGTCTCATTGCTGTTTGTTATTTTGGCTTGTGGTCGCGGAATTTCATTTTTAATTGCATGCGTACTAACCACCAATATAAGGAAATCCTCAAAATTGTTTTAAATAATGCCCTCGACATGTAATTTCAGGCGTTTAGCTGTAACCATTTATATCGGTAACTATTTTCTACGCGTCATCTCTGTAGAATGGCCACCGCCAAATGGCGAATTCTTATTTTTTCTCGCGGGTAATACCCTTCCACTACTTAAGTCTTTTTAACGTATTCAGGTGGAGATTCAGTTATGCAAATAGTCATGTTTGACAGGCAGTCAATATTTATTCATGGAATGAAAATCAGTTTACAGCAACGTATTCCAGGAGTGAGTATTCAGGGGGCCAGTCAGGCAGACGAGTTATGGCAAAAGCTGGAAAGTTACCCTGAAGCCTTAGTGATGCTCGATGGCGATCAGGATGGTGAGTTTTGCTACTGGTTGCTGCAAAAAACCGTGGTGCAATTTCCTGAGGTTAAGGTGTTAATTACGGCGACGGATTGCAATAAACGGTGGTTACAGGAAGTTATCCATTTTAATGTGCTGGCTATTGTGCCTCGTGATTCAACCGTCGAGACATTTGCGTTGGCGGTAAATAGTGCGGCGATGGGGATGATGTTTCTGCCGGGAGACTGGCGAACGACGCCGGAAAAGGACATTAAAGATCTCAAATCGTTAAGCGCCCGCCAGCGGGAGATTTTAACCATGTTAGCGGCGGGCGAATCAAATAAAGAGATCGGCAGGGCGCTGAATATCAGTACCGGAACGGTAAAAGCGCATCTGGAATCCCTGTATCGCCGTCTGGAAGTGAAAAATCGCACCCAGGCGGCAATGATGTTAAATATCTCCTCCTGAAGAGGATAATTTTACAGCCAGCAGGAAGTTAGCGGCTGGCTGTAAAAATATTATGGTTCGCCGTACAAACCAATTAAACGGCGTACCACACCATTAGTCCAGCCAAACCCATCCTGCAACGGATACTCGCCACCGCCGCCTTCGCGGGGAACACCATCGGCAATATGGTATTTCTCAATCAGTTTGTGCTGTTCCAGATAGAACTGATTCACCGTCTTCAGCCAGCTGCGCGCGATTTCATCACCCAGAAGGTCATCGCCGTACATTTTAAATCCCTGAATTGCCATCCACTGTAACGGTGCCCAGCCGTTGGGTTTATCCCACTGTTCACCGGTTTCGTACTCGCTTGCCAGAATCCCGCCAGGCGTAAGTAACCGACTGCGCACGGCGTTTGCCAGACGATCGGCCTGTTCATGGTTCGCCATACCGACATAGAGCGGCACAATGGCGGCAGCGGAAAAGAGCGCCAGTTGTTCGCGTCGCCAGTCGTAATCGCGGTAGATACCGTTTTCATCATCCCAGAGGTAACGGTTTACCGCATCGCGGCGGGCACAGGCTTTCTGGCGGAACAGCGCCTCTGTCTCTTTCTCGCCTTTCAGCGCTGAGATGTTAGCGATGGCGCTCTCCAGTTTAAACAGGAAGGCATTGAGATCGATAGGGATGAACTGGGTGGTACGAATGCTCGCCAGACGACCGGTATCACGCAGCCAACGGGAAGAGTAATCCCAACCGGAGGCCGCCCCCGCGCGTAAATCTCGGTACACCTCGTTAGGCGGGCGACCAGAATGTTTCGCGGTTTCAACGTCTTCAAGCCAGGATTCGTCACGCGGCGTGTCGCGATCGTCCCAGTAACGGTTGAGCAGCGATCCGTCCGGCATCCGCACAACATGGCGATAGGCCTGATTAGGGATCAACGATTCTGCGCCGTCCATCCAGAAGGCATATTCCATTTTCAGATGGTCGAGATAGCGGCGCGCGCCGCGTACACCATCTTCTTCAAACAACTCCACCATCAGCGCAAAAACCGGTGGTTGCGAGCGGCTCAAATAATAGGTGCGGTTGCCGTTGGGGATGTGACCATAGTTTTCGATCATCCAGGCGAAGTTATCGGCCATGCATTTCAGCAAATCTTCCCGACCACTTTCCGCCAGCCCCAGCATGGTGAAATAGGAATCCCAGTAGTAGGTTTCGCTAAAACGGCCCCCTGGAACAATGTAAGACTGTGGCAGCGCCAGCAGAGAAGACCACGGAATGTGATCCTGCGGTTCGCGGGTTAGCACCGGCCACAGCTGGTCGATATGCTCTTTCAGGGAATTTTGCGGGTCCGATACATACTCGCTGGAGTAGGTCTCCGGCAGCCAGAAGTGATTTTCAACAAACTTGCGCAAGTCAAAATCACGATGACGGCGCACTTTACGATAGCGGATTAAAATATCCAGCGGGTCCATTTTGGGTGCGCAGTCGGGAAAGGTTTTACTGTCGGGGAAAATTTTCGCCGACTGAACATGCTCGAACAGTTCGAGATAGCGATCGGCAGGCGTCAGCGCATCAGAGGCGGGCAGCCCTTCAATCATCTCGGGTTCTGGTTCTGCCTCGATCATCTCATCCAGTTTTAATTCATACGGGTCCAGTTCATAGCAGAGATCGACCTCGATCATCAGTTCGTCTGGATTAGAGTTTTGAATTTTCTGATTGAGCATAAGGATCCGACCTCCGAAATTCGTCGCTAATTATCGGGCTTTTCTTTAAGGGTAGTCATTCGCTCCGCCTGGTGGGCGACAAAGCGTGCGGTGGATCACGTTTATTAACTTGTCAAAAAATATAACGCACTAATATCAATAGAATTTATAAAAATACGGATTCCGTGTTGTTTTTCATTTTCAGAACATTCAATCCTGCTCTCGCCGCAATCATGATATGCCATTCCTGCTCTGTATAATAGGCACAGACTATCTTATTGATAGTTTATATTCATGTAATTGATTGATTCCTATCAAAAAGCGTATTTCCCTGTTTTTTATGATGGCTTTGTCTCGCAGAGACGTTTGCAGCATTCTGGAAAATTTTCTGGGTCACAATAACTCACCACCGTGAGGGAAGAATAATGAAAATGGTCTCACGTATTACCGCGATCGGCCTGGCTGGCGTCGCGATTTGCTATTTAGGGTTATCTGGTTATGTGTGGTACCACGATAATAAACGCAGTAAACAGGCCGATGTTCAGGCATCTGCTGTCAGTGAAAATAATCAGGTTTTAGGTTTTCTTCGCGAAAAAGGATGCGACTATTGTCATACGCCTTCGGCAGAATTACCCGCCTATTATTATATTCCTGGCGCGAAACAGTTGATGGATTACGACATTAAGCTTGGATATAAATCTTTTAACCTCGAGGCCGTGCGTGCGGCTCTGTTGGCAGATAAACCTGTTTCGCAAAGCGATCTGAATAAGATTGAATGGGTGATGCAGTATGAAACTATGCCGCCAACGCGTTACACCGCGCTACACTGGGCGGGTAAGGTGAGTGATGAAGAGCGGGCGGAAATACTTGCCTGGATTGCAAAACAGCGCGCGGAATATTACGCCAGTAATGATACTGCTCCGGAGCATCGCAATGAACCGGTGCAGCCTATTCCGCAAAAACTGCCTACCGATGCGCAAAAAGTGGCGTTGGGTTTTACGCTGTATCATGATCCCCGTTTATCGGCTGATAGCACCATTTCATGTGCACATTGCCATGCGTTAAATGCGGGTGGCGTTGATGGTAGAAAAACGTCGATTGGTGTTGGTGGTGCCGTTGGGCCGATTAACGCACCAACGGTCTTTAACTCAGTATTTAACGTTGAGCAGTTCTGGGATGGTCGTGCGGCAACATTGCAGGATCAGGCGGGTGGACCGCCGTTGAACCCGATTGAAATGGCGTCGAAATCCTGGGACGAAATTATTGCTAAGCTGGAAAAAGATCCGCAGCTTAAAGCGCAGTTCCTCGAAGTCTATCCGCAAGGTTTCAGTGGCGAAAATATTACTGATGCTATTGCTGAATTTGAGAAAACATTAATTACGCCGGATTCCCCATTTGATAAATGGTTGCGTGGAGATGAGAATGCGCTGACGGCGCAACAGAAAAAAGGCTATCAATTATTTAAAGATAATAAATGTGCAACTTGTCATGGTGGTATTATTCTCGGCGGACGTTCTTTCGAGCCGTTGGGGCTGAAAAAAGACTTTAACTTTGGGGAAATTACGGCGGCGGATATTGGTCGTATGAATGTTACTAAAGAAGAGCGTGATAAATTGCGTCAGAAAGTACCCGGTTTACGTAACGTTGCTTTAACGGCACCGTACTTCCATCGCGGTGACGTGCCGACGCTGGACGGGGCGGTAAAACTGATGCTGCGCTATCAGGTAGGCAAAGAGCTACCGCAGGAGGATGTGGATGATATCGTAGCTTTCCTGCACAGTCTGAACGGGGTATATACGCCGTATATGCAGGATAAACAATAATTAATTTGATCGCCCGAACAGGAATGTTTGGGCGATTTTTATTACGACAATAAAGTCTGTTTTTAATATTATCATGTTAAATGTTTATATTATAAAAAGTCCTTTTTCTGCTTAGGATTTTGTTATTTAAATTAAGCCTGTAATGCCTTGCTTCCATTGCGGATAAATCCTACTTTTTTATTGCCTTCAAATAAATTTAAGGAGTTCGAAATGGACCAGAAGCTGTTAACGGATTTCCGCTCAGAACTACTCGATTCACGTTTTGGCGCAAAGGCCATTTCTACTATCGCGGAGTCAAAACGATTTCCGCTGCACGAAATGCGCGATGATGTCGCATTCCAGATTATCAATGATGAATTATATCTTGATGGCAACGCTCGTCAGAACCTGGCCACTTTCTGCCAGACCTGGGACGACGAAAACGTCCATAAATTGATGGATTTGTCGATCAACAAAAACTGGATCGACAAAGAAGAATATCCGCAATCTGCAGCTATCGACCTGCGTTGCGTAAATATGGTTGCTGACTTGTGGCATGCGCCTGCGCCGAAAAATGGTCAGGCCGTTGGCACCAACACCATTGGCTCTTCCGAGGCCTGTATGCTCGGCGGGATGGCGATGAAATGGCGTTGGCGCAAGCGTATGGAAGCCGCAGGCAAGCC